>JAJXWW010000178.1 GCA_021781415.1 Planctomycetota bacterium | reverse complement strand
GCGCCGCGATGGCCAAGTTGCGGAGTTCGTCGAGCCGCTCTGCCGGCATGTGGCGTTCGCGCACCAAATCGACCGCCCTGCGCACCGCGTCCAGGGTGGGATAGCGCTGGCCGACCTGTCGGCTATGACGGCCGGCGTTGGCCTGGGCCACCAGCGATTGGTAGAGCTTCTCGGTGCGATCTCGTTCCGCCTCCGCCAGAGCATCGCCCTTTTTCTTGAGATGCAAAGCGGCCACCACCGAAACGAGTGTCAAACTGAACAAGAGCAGGAAGATCGTGGCCATCAGCGAAGCCACCGCCGGATTGCGACGCCCCCACAAGCGCAGCCTCGTCCATCGGCTCGCTCTCCGTGCCTTAATCGGTTCGTCGGCCAGGAAGCGACGCAGATCCTCGGCCATTTCCTTGGCCGATTGGTAACGCTGCTTGGCTTCTTTGTGAATCGACTTGAGGACGATGGTTTCCAGATCGCCCGAAATGCGATGGTCCACGGAGCGCGGTCGAGGCGGATCGCTGTTCTTGATTTCGTCGATCAGACGCAGCCGATCGCGCGCATCGAAAGCCGGACGAAGTACCAGCAATTCGTAGAGTGTTAAGCCTAGCCCATAGACATCGGCCCGCTCGTCGCAGTTGCCTTGGAAGCGTTCCGGAGCCATGTAGCGCAGTGTGCCGACGATGTCGCCGGTGTTGGTCAAGGAATTCTCTTGCGTCTTGGCCAAGCCGAAATCGGTGATCCACACCACGCCCGCCGCGTCCAACAGGAGATTCGATGGCTTAATGTCGCGGTGAATGATGCCGCGTTCATGGGCATAAGCCAAAGCGTGCGCGATTTGATAACCGATGCGGACGACGCTTTGGAAATAGTGAGGGCAATTCAACCGCACGCTCGATAGCTCGGTCTCTCCCGGCAGCACGGCCGACGACGGAGCGGCGGGAGGAGACGGTTGGCTCGTCTCGTCGATTTCCGCCGCCTCGCGTTCGATTTGGAAGCACCCCGTCAGAAGCGATTGAGCCAATCGATCGACTTCGGGACGATCGGCGTCGGCCCATTGCGTCTCGTCCAACTCCGACGGCCAGCGTCGATTGCTGCGTTGCGTCCGTTCCCGCACTCGCAGCAGTTCCTCGATAATTTGATCGAGACTTTGTCCTTGAATAAACTGCATGGCGTAGTAGAACGTATCGCCTTCACGACCGACATCAAAGACCGGCACGATGTTGGTATGGTGCAGCTTGGCCGCCGAGCGCGCTTCGCGGCGGAAGCGCTCCAACGTCGGATAATCCGACGCAATGTGGGGCGGCAGCACCTTCAAGGCGACGCGGCGTCCCAAGGGAACCTGTTCCGCTTCGTAGACGACGCCTCCCATGCCGCCTCGCCCCACTTCGCGCAGAACGCGATAATCGCCGACCTGGCGCAGGGCGGGACTTTGGACGAGGGCGGGCGAGGCCGCCTCGGCGCATTGTTCCTTGATCTGCTCCATTTCGACCAGCGTCGGAAACAGCCGGCGAATGTCGTCGGCCAATTCCGGATATTTCTCGACGTACTCTTGAAGGGGAGGCCGTTCGCCGCGTCGATAGCGCGCCGCGAACTCCTCGGCCAATCGATCAATCCATTCGCACTGACTCGAATCGTGGGCGGGCATGTTAGAATTCCTCCAGTCCGCCGGGCAGAGCGGCGAGAATGTCCTTGAGCCTTTTCAGAGCGCGAATATAGCGTTTGGCCGCCGTGCCTTCCGCGATGCCGAGAACCTTGGCGGTTTCGGCGCGCGACAGTTCCTCGAAGTGTCGCAGGGACAGAACTTCGCGGTCGATGGGATCGAGCGCGTTGAGCGCCTCTTGCAGACGGAGCATGCGTTCGGCGCGGATGGCGGCCTGCGTCGGCGAGGTGTGCTTGCCGAGTAGTTGCGCGGCCAGAGCAGCCGAGCTGGCCGCGGGAAGCGCCTCGCGGTAGATCGATACCTCGCGGCTGGCGTCGCGCATCTTGACGCCGAGATGGTGGCGGTGCAACCGCGTCAGGCGCTCGCCGACGATGAGCCGCAGCCACAGAAACAACGGCAATGCCGGATTGCGAAGATACTCGTCCAGCCGCGTCGTCGCTTCCAGAAACGCCTCCTGAATCACATCGGAGGCTTCGAGTCGTGCTTGCAAGCGCCAATCCATCCGCATTTCAACCATGCGGCGCAGCCGACTCCGATGAAGCGCCAACAGCTCGCCAAACGCTTGTGCGTCTCCCGCTCGAACGAGTTCGATCAGACGCACCGTATCGGACGAATTAAAATCCATGAGAGTTCCCATACGAGAATACCTGCGCGCCGGCTCGTTTTTGGGACAGGGCGCGAGGTGAGTTTTTGCGCCTCTTCAGTCTAATCGAAGCGGTTCGCTCCTACCAGCGACTACGCCTTTGAGTGTCGGAACGCAATAGAAATGTCCTCTATTTGGTTGCAATAGAAATGTCCGCTGGTCAGTCTTTTCGTTTCTCACGGAATCTTCGACGCCAAGGGTGATTCGCGGCT
>JAJXWW010000058.1 GCA_021781415.1 Planctomycetota bacterium | reverse complement strand
CAATCGTTCCACGCTGGTGACGTAAGGCATGTGCATCTCCCGTTCGATTTGCTCCGCTTCCTGTTTGAAAAGTCTTTCGAAAGACGAAGGCAAATCCATCATCCAATCGAGAACACGAAACAGCTGAAAAGCTCTACCGACGTTTCGACTCGTTACAACGGCGGAAGATTGCCAGAGACGTCAAACGTCAGCGGTCGCGGTGGACTGATCGGATCGAATTCCGTCTGTCGATCCTTCTCTTCCAAACACGCCTCCGATACTTCCAGTTCTTCCAATTGCATCGTATTGCGGATGCGCAATATCCGCGCTTGCTCCGGCGCGCGCGTTCCGATGATGGCTAGAGCGGCGTCGATCACTTCTCGATCCGTGTCAAAATGGACGGGCAGGAACGCGCCTTCGGGATAGCCCGCCGTCAAACAGTTGATGACGGTGGCGCGATAATCCATCGTCCGAATGAGGCGAGTGGAGGTGAAGTCGGCCAGACCGATGCCGCTGGCATTTCCGTGCGTCTTATCGCTGAGTCCGCGAACGTAGATCAACCGCATGGAG
The DNA here is from genome assembly GCA_021781415.1 of Planctomycetota bacterium. GTDB lineage: Bacteria > Planctomycetota > Planctomycetia > Gemmatales > Gemmataceae > JAJPHU01. The sequence continues at coordinate 1,998 of JAJXWW010000058.1, read as the reverse complement.
GGCATGCCATCCGGCGACGGTTGCGTGCGAAAGGCCCTTTTGCGACCGGCGACGTTGGTATCCATGCCCGACCCGCTGATGTTCTTGCCGATTTCATCGACGATCAGCAAGTCGGCTGCCCGCAGCGGCAGACGCATGAGGAGTCGTCGCGCCTCGGTCAACAAGCGCTCCTCGGTTGGCTCGAAAACCTCCGGGGCGACGCCCTCGACAATGGCCGTCTCATCGTAGGCGTTTTCGACAAGTCCGAGGCCGAAGGCGATGGGAGCGGCGCGCATCAGGGTGCGTCCCACCGATCGGACGACGTTGTCAAAGGGATGATCGAGAAGGATGCGATGGTAGGCCAGCGCGCCGGTGTGTTTGCCGAGGCCGATCATCATCATTTTCATCAAGCCGCTTTCCAGAGGGCCGTGGTATCCCGTGTGCGGCTTGATGCGGGCGACGACGCCGATATGATCCGCCTCCGACGCGATCCGATCGAGCAGGACCGGAAAACCCTCCGAGGTAACGCCGACTTGCACCGTTTCCATGGATGCGCGGATCGGCACGCCGACGAACTCTTCGGTGATGCCGTAGCTTTCGAGGATGTGGCGTTGTCCCTCCGCCGTGCCTCCGCCGTGGCTGCCCATCGTCGGCACGAGAAACGGCTTCGCTCCGATTTTCTTGAGGAAGGCGGCGGTACTCTTGAGTATCAGCGGGATATTGGCGATGCCGCGGCTGCCGGCCGTCAACGCCACGCTCTGGCCGGGCTTGATGCGCTGCGGCAGATCGAGCTTTTCGAGGGCGGAGACGACGGCGGCGGCCACATCGCTCAGACACGGCCGCTCGAAATGTTGACGGATGCGAACCAGACGCGGATAGATCACGGCACACCTCATAAGGACAGAAAGCCAACGAGTTGGCTCAAAATAGAACGCGAAGCAGCGTTTGGGAACTCCTCTGCGAAACCCTGTATCGCATCTCGCCCACGCGCTTCGTCGCCCGCAGCTAAACGAATGCTGTCTATCGTAGCTGGGAGAGTGCATTCCAGCTACCGGCGACCGCGACTCGATGGGCACAAAACAATCGCTCTTCCAATTGTGGCTGGCTGGCGGGGCCTGAGAACGCTACCGGAAATGCAACGAATAGATGCCCCCTTGCGGTTCCCTTTTCCGCGCTTCCTCGATTCCTTCTCGTCGAGGTTCAGCGTTGTGTCTTTTTCAAAAGCGTCGCCACGTCGGCCCAGAGTTGTTCGCAGGCGGCGCGCTCTTCGGGCGGTAGCTTCTCCAGAGCGGCCTTGTCGCGGATGCCGGTCAGGTCAGTGTCTTTCTGCCAGTGGAGCAACGCCGGAAGCGCCGTCGTTTTCACGGCGGGTGAGCCGCTTTCCAATTGCTTGGCGCGCAAGGCCAGGTCGGCACGGAGCCAATCGAGGGCCTGTTTGCGGAGGCGGGCCTTTTCCTTGTCGTCGAGCTTGGCCGCGTCCTCGCCTTGGCCGGCGGCGGCCAGCGCGGCTAAACACGCGGCGTTGTAGCGGTGGGCGGCCCCGAGGTCATCGGCCAGTTTGGGGTCGACGGCGAAGGCAGCGGCATACAGACGGGTGGCCGTGCGGGGGAGTTTCTTGATCTTGCACCACTCGGCCAGGGCTAGCCGTTCGTCGTTGCTCGTAGGCGTATAGTTGCCCTTCTGGAAGGCGGCGAACTTGTCCCGAACCGCTGATAAACGCTCCGCCAAAGCGAGTTCAGTCCTAGCCAAGGCGTACTTCGGGTCGAGTGCGATGGCCTTCTTGCAGCAGGTGATGGCTTCATCCACCTGGCCTTTATCCTTCAGCGCATTGCCCAGAATAAGGTGGGCCGAAGCGTTTTTCGGGTCGATCTCGATGGCCTTCTTCCAGCAGTCGATCGCCTCGTCCATCCGGCCCTTTGCCTGAAGCGCAATGCCCAGGAACAGCTGGGCCGGGGCGAGCTTCGGGTCGAGTGCGATGGCCTTGTGGAAGCAGGCGATGGCCTCGTCCACCTGGCCCTT
>JAJXWW010000075.1 GCA_021781415.1 Planctomycetota bacterium | reverse complement strand
GTCGGCCCAGTGCCGTTGTCCACCTATTCCAGTTGGGGCCTGTATCAGGCAATGACGCACTTCCGGCACACCACGGTCGGCAACATGGCGTTCCTCGACGGTCACGTCCAAACGATGGAGCGAACCTTCACCCCTTGGGACGCCAGCTGGCCGACGGACGCGGCGGGATACATCCAACTCAACAAACTCGGCTTTCCCACGACGAGCAACGCCCCCTACAACGGCAACGACTCGTGAGGCGCGTCCGCATTGGTCGCCTCTCGCTTTCACCCTCTCGTGGGCAAGCGAGAGGCGTTGCTTTCTCACGGCGCGCCGGCACTTTCGGGATAACACGCGCCGTTGGGCCATTCCTCCCCTTTCCGCCACCTTTCCTCTCCCTCCTGGAGCTTGCATTCAAGCCCAGACCGTTTACAATCGATGATGAGAGCAGCGAGTGTCCGGGGCACACTCACTCAGAGCCTATCTTCGCTTCGGTTTTATGAGGTCCACGCCATGCCGCAGCAGTACTACACCTTGGAGCAAGCCGCGCAGATCCTTCACATTAACCCCGATACTCTGAAGGAAATGGCTCGCAAGAAGGAGATCCGCGCGTTTCAAGATCGCTCCGGCTGGCGCTTCCGCTCCCAGGAGATCGACGAGATGGCGCGCGAGCGCGGCTACGGCAGCGATCCGGAGTTGCCGCTCGGCGAAGCGGCGAAGAAACAGTCGGGCGATTCCGGCGGCAACGATGTGTTCAACTTTAGTCTCGAAGCCGAAGAGTCCGCCGAAGTCCCCATCGGGAAAGAGCCAGCTGCCAACAAGCCGTCTCGTTCCGATTCCGGTTCGCGCAAAACGGGTGCCTCCAAGTCGCCTCCCAAAGCGTCGAGCGATTCCGACGTGCGCCTCGTTCTGGACGGTGACGACATGGATTTTGGCCCAGCCTCGAAAGCGCCTGTCTCTCCACCGCCGAAGGTGAGTTCGAGTAAGTCGCGCATGTCTCCGCCCGCCAAGGACGATAGCGGAGTCCGCATCGTGCCGCTCGATCAACCGAGCGACAGCGACGTGAAGATCTCGCCGTCGTCTCCGCACGACAGCGACATCCCCGTCGGCAAACAACCTCCGAAGAAGCCGTCCGACAGCGACATCCGCATCGAAGAGGTATCTCGCGGCGGTGGGTCCGAGCAAATGGTCACCGAGGAAATCGACCTCGACGCCGAACAGCGCCGAGCCGAGGCGGCGCGCGGCAGAGCCACGAAGCATCGCCCGAAGCCCGGTAGTTCTCCCGTGTTGCCGACCTCGTCGCCCTTCGAGTTGTCCGAGAACGACCTCGACATGGACGGCCCGACAATTCCACCTCTGGGGCGAAGCGCGAAAGCCGCAGACACCGACAGCAGCAGCGATTTCGAGTTGAAGCCCCTCGGCGAATCGTCTTCGCCGCTCGAACTGAGCGACGACGAAGTCAATCTCGGCGAGTTGACTGGCAGAAAGAACGCCAGCGGTATCAATCTGCAAGATCCTGCCGACAGCGGCATCTCGCTCGAGCAAGAAGGCAGCGACGAAATGCAGCTGGATCTCAGTCTCGACACCGGCGGCACGCCGAAGCCCGTATCGGCCAAGGATTCCGGCACCGATTCGAGCAGCGATTTCGAGCTGAGCCTCCACGACGACGATGCCTCTCCGACCGATGGCAGCAGCAGCGAATTTGAATTGAGCTTACAGGACGAGGATGCCTCCGCCGAAGGCAGCAGCAGCGAGTTCGAGTTGAGCCTCGACGCCGAAGGTTCGGATTTGGCCGTGGACGACGGCTCGTCCGACCTGGTGCTGGAGACGCCGGGCGCGGACAGCGACAGCGAGTTCGAACTGACTCTCGATGAGAGCGGTGGCTTGTCGGTCGAAGAGGATTCCGGAGAAGACAACATCGTCGAGACCGAAGACTTTGAGGTTCCCTCGTTCGACGAAGAATCTGGCTCCGAGGCCGTGGCCCTGGACGAAGGCGACACCGATCTGGAAAGCTCGGAGTTCGATCTCTCGCTGGAGGGCGAGGAGAGCGGCAGTCAGGTCGTGCCCCTCGAAGACGAGGAAGAGGCGGACGAGGGGGCGGCCACCGTACAACGTCAAGCCGTCAAGGGGGGCATGGACGAGGAAGAAGTCGAAGATCTCGATGCCGATCTCGACGAAGAACCGGCGATTGAGGAAGAGGAAGAAGTCGAGACCTATGCCGCTGCCGCCGCCGCTCCGCCCGCCGAGTGGGGCGTTATGGTTCCCTTGGTGTCGCTGTTCTCCACCATCCTCCTCTTTGTCGTCGGTCTGATGAGTTTCGAGTTGGTTCAGGGCATGTGGGGCTACCATTCGGGAAACAAAGTGAGCAACCTGATCATCCGCCCCATCGCCAAAATGTTCGAGGAAGGTCTGCCGGATAATTGAGCCGATGAATCGATCTCCCATCGGTTCGCCGCGACGCATAGCGTAGCGCGTTGGACGCGAACGAGCGCTCTCTGCGTCGCGGCGAACCGATCCATTATCCCTCTTTCTGAATCGCCTCCACAATCAGCTGCTCCACGATCTCCGCTTTTGCCGCCCCTTTCGTCTCGCGCATCACGGCTCCCTTAATCGCCTGAGCTGCTTTCGTCTTGCCAGATTTATAATCGGCGACGGCCCTCGGATTGGCGGCGACGGCGCGGCGCACGATGGCAACGAGCGCCTCGGAATCGAGGGCCTTCACACCGAGTTTCTCGATGGCCGTCTTCGCGTCTACTTGGGCATCGATCATGTGGCGATAAATCGCTTCCGCCGCTTGCTTGTTGAAGCCGCCCGCTTTCTGCTCGGCGATCAGGCCGCCGAGGCGTTCTCCCGTCAGCCCCGAACGCGCGACAAAAGCCGAGAACTCTTCCTTCGTTTCGTTGAGGGTGGCCAAAATCGTGTTCGTCACCCAGTTGCACGCCGCCTTGGCATCGCCGCAGATTTTGGCGACTTCCTCGAAATAGCCCACCACGACACGCCCCTGAAGCGTTAGTACGCCGGCATCGTACTCGGACAGGCCATAACGATCGACCAAGCGCAGGCGCATGGCCGCCGGCAACTCGCCCATCTCCGTTTGGACTCGTTCGCGCCACGCCCGATCGACGACGATTGGCACTAAGTCTGGCTCGGGGAAATAGCGATAGTCCGACGCTTCTTCCTTGCGCCGTTGCACGACGGTCACGCCCCGATGTTCGTCCCATCCCGCCGTCGCCTTGGCCGTCGTTTCCAAACGATAATTCGGATCGCGCAGGGCTTCTTCATACTGTCTTTGCGACTCGTACTTCATGGCCCGCTCGACGGCGCGGAAACTATTCAGATTTTTAACCTCCACGATGGGCGTCTTAATCGTGGAGCCGTCGGACTGCGGGATGTGGACGTTGACGTTGGCGTCGCAGCGCAGGCTGCCTTCCTGCATCTCGCAATCGGACACGCCGATCTCGCGCAACAGCAGGCGCATCTCTTCGAGATAGGATTTCGCCTCTTCCGGCTCGGACAGATCGGGATGCCCGACGATTTCCAACAGAGGCGTGCCGGCCCGGTTGAGATCGACGAGGCTATCCTTGCCGGTGCCCCGTTCGTCGTGCATCATCTTCCCGGCGTCCTCTTCGAGATGGGCGCGGAGGATGCCGATGCGCTTGGTTCCGGACGGCGTACGAATCTCCAACCAACCGTCGTGGCTAAAGGGGAGATCGTATTGGCTGATCTGATAATTCTTAGGCAGATCGGGATAGTAGTAATTTTTGCGATCCCATTTGGTGAACTCGGCGATGCGGCAATTGAGGGCCATCGCGGCACGAAGCGCGAGGTCGAACGCGCGACGATTCATTACCGGCAGCACGCCCGGCATGCCGATGCACACCGGACACGTCGCCGAGTTCGGCGGCAATCCGAACTGCGTACTGCACCCGCAGAACAGCTTGGTTTGCGTCAACAGTTGAACGTGTACTTCCAAACCGATGACGATGCGATAGGGCAGGTCCGCCACGAGGAGGCTCCATTTCCGAGATTTCATTTCGACTTGCGCCGCGCCAAAGCCGAACCGAGGGCCAGAGACAGCAAACTCATTTGCCAAACGTAGTATCCGATCGTGAGTCTATCGTATCGTCGGACCCACCATGTCGTCAGCCCCAGAACCGATGCCACGATGCCAAGACACAGGGCCGTTCGATACCATCCCTTCCATAAACAGAACAGTCCTCCGAACAAGAACACATTCGCCGACCACGGCACACCGTTATTGCCCCCTTCCCAGCCGACCAACAAAATCACCCACCCGTAGATCAAACCGGCCTCGAAGTCCCAAGAATCCGGGGCCGCCGGTCCACCATCGAGGCAGGGAAGACAACAAGCGAGGAGAAAAAAGATAGCGATCCCGCACACGAGCCGCAGACGGACTGAGCTACCGCGCGGCTTATTGGAGAGCGTCGTCATCCCTTGTCCCTTTCAAGTTCATCCGTCACGCTTTTGCCATCCTTTCGGCTCGCGGCGACAGTCATAAATGGCAATCACGGCGATCTGGTCCACATCTACTCGATAGAAAACGCCGTAGGGGAATCTTCGGACGACAGCGCGGCGTATCCCCGGATGGACTTCACTCGCACCCTGGGGGATTCGGCGAATGCGTTCGAGTGCTTCTTCCACACAAAGTACAAACTCTTGCCCCAGCCCCGGTCGCTGCCGGTCGTACCACCGCTTACTCTCGACAAGATCATTCTCCGCCTCCGGCGTGACGATGAGAGGTAGGTTCATTAGCTCTCCCGCAGTCGGGTTTTGACTTGCTCCCATGTTGAGCCAGCGCGGCGATTCGCCTCGTAAACGGCAAGACGGCGTTGTAGGTCTTGTTTCTGGGCCTCGGTGAGCGGAAGCCGCTCGGCCTCCAACGCGATGCTTTCCCAGATTTCCTCGGCCAGAACGACGCGCTGATCGAGGCTGAGTCGATCGATGCCCAGGGATTGTAAGGTTGGTGACATTGTGGCGGTCTCCCGAGACGGGGTAATAGGAGTAGGTTTCAAGACTCCTCCGAATAAAGGGTGTCCAAAGAGCTTCGATAAGTAGTACATCGCTACCCCCCGCTCCCCTGTATTCCGGGGACAGGGGCCGGGGGTGAGGCGAAAGCGACTGGATTCGGCGTCTTCCTTCGTCACTTACCCCTCACTCCCAACCCCTTCTTCCTCCGAGTCCAGGCAGTTCAGCAGGAAGTAAGCCAAGTCCGCGCGTTCGGCGGCGGAAAGGAGTCTCACTTGCGATTCGAGTTGCCCGACGGCTTCCGTCATCTCGACCTCCGGTTACGGTTCCTCCAGATAAGTATACCCTTCCATCCCCGATTCATAGAAGCGCAGAAGCTGCCTGGACTCCGCCAGGGAGATCTTCCCGCCGCGCACGGCGCGTTCGACATCCTTGCGCAGGCGCGCCGTCAGTTCGTCGGCGGAGTATTGAACATAGGCGAGTACCTCGCGCACGGTGTCGCCTTTGATGACCGTATCGACGTTCACTTCGCCCTCGTCGAGACTGACGTGAACGGCGTTGGTATCTCCGAACAGGTTGTGCAGATCGCCGAGAATCTCTTGGTAGGCTCCGAGCAGAAACGCTCCGAGGTAATACGGTTCGCCGTTGAACGGATGCAGTTGCAAGGTGTTGCGAACGTCGCGCAGGTCGATGAACTGGTCGATCTTGCCGTCCGAGTCGCAGGTGATGTCGCCGAGGACGGCCTGGCGCGAGGGCGCTTCGTTGAGGCGATGGACCGGCACGATGGGGAAAAGCTGTTTGATGGCCCAGCTGTCGGGCATCGACTGAAAGATCGAGAAATTGCAGAAGTAGGTGTCGGACAGCAACGATTCGAGACCTTGCAATTCTTCCGGAACGTACTCCAGTTCGCGGACGATCTTTTGCAGTTTATTGCACAACGCCCAGAACAGACGTTCCGACAGCGCGCGCATCTCGATGTCGAGAGAACCGAGATTGAACATATTCAGCGATTCATCGACGGCCTGCACGGCGTCGTGGTAGCTCTCGAGGATATTTTTCTTTTTGAGATCGCGATAGATGCCATAGAGGTCGGCAATCTGCTGCGGTGCGTCGGCGGGTATCTCCGGCGGTACGTCGTAGCGGTCGAAGTGAGACACGCCGAGAACGTCGAACACGAGGAGACTGTGATAGGCGACGACGGCGCGGCCGGATTCCGACACGATGGTCGGGTGCGGTACTCCCGCCTCGTCGCAGACGCTCTTGATGCGGAAGACCACATCGTTGGCGTACTCTTGGAGCGTGTAGTTAACCGACGACTCGAAATCGGTCTGCGAGCCGTCGTAGTCGATGCCGAGTCCGCCGCCGACATCGAGATACTGCACGCCCGCACCGACGCGATGCAACTCGACGTAAACGCGCGCCGCCTCGGTGAGGGCGCTTTTGATGCTGCGAATGTTGGTGATTTGACTGCCGAGATGAAAGTGAACCAGCTGCAAGCAGTCGGCCATGTCGCGCTGTTTGAGGTACTCGACGGCTTCCAACACTTCGGTGAGGGTCAAGCCGAACTTGGAACGATAGCCGGCGCTCGAGCGCCAGCGCCCCGCACCGCGCGCCGCCAACTTGACGCGCACGCCGATGGCCGGGCGAACGTCCAACTCTTCGGCGTTGCGGCAAATCGACTCCAGCTCGGTGAACTTCTCCACGACCGGGATCACCTGTTTGCCGATTTTCCGCGCCAACATGGTCATGCGGATGAACTCTTCGTCCTTGAAGCCGTTGCAAATGATGGGCGTATCGACTCCGTTGGTCAGCGCCAACACGGCCAATAGCTCCGGCTTCGAGCCGGCTTCCAAGCCGAAGTGGAACGGTTTGCCGAAGTCGAGAATCTCCTCGACGACATGGCGTTGCTGATTGACCTTGATGGGATAGACGCAGCAATAGTTGCCTTGAAACTCATACTCGTCCATGGCGTGGCGGAAGGCATCGTGAATCTCGCCGACGCGATGGCGGAGAATGTCGGTGAAACGCAGCAGGATCGGCAGCTGGATGCCGCGCGCTTGCAATTGGTCGATCAATTCCTTCAGATCGATGGCTTCGTCGGTGCGCTTGTTCGGCAAAACCGTGACGTGGCCGGCCTTGTTGATGCCGAAATAGCCCTTGCCCCAGTTACGGATGCCGTAAGTATCGAGGGCATCCACGATCTTCCATTTGTCGAGTAATTCCTGTTCCGCGCCTTTCGGCATCGATGAAGTCTCCCGTTTATAAGAGAGGAATGGAGGGACAACTCACGCGAAGACGCCGAGAGTTTTCTTGATGCTTGCGGTGTCACATTGTTAAAACGCAAGCGACTCCAATGAGAATGCGGCTCGCCGTGGAGCGAATTTCCAAAGGCTCTTCTCACAGCTGAGGCGCGACAACCTTGGGTGCTGTTTATTCCATAACCATATCATCAGTATAAGCGGTTGTTGCCTTAGTCAAGCGCATTTCCCTCTCGATAGCCGTTCTGGTCGTGCGTCTGGTGGAACGCGAGGCACGCGCGCTTGGCCGCGCCTCGCGGCTATCCGAGGGGAACGATGGGGCCGACTCCTTCCTTGACCGTATTCCGCTTCTACTTTTATAATGCACCTGTTCGTCCCGGAGCGATGCCGGGCAGAGGATGCGTAGGCAAGAAAGCGAGGCTGCCGTGCCGGTTCACATGGAGTTGAGGCGAATCATTATCAGCGAGATCCACGAACAGCAGGTCGTCATGCTGAAAGAGGTGGACGGCGATCGCAGTTTCTCGATCATGATCGGCATCTTCGAGGCGACCAGTATTGACCGTCGCGTCAAGCATCTGCCTTCGCCTCGGCCCTTGACCCACGACCTAGTGGCTAGCGTCGTCGAACACATGGGCGGCGAGTTGCGCGACGTGTACATCTCCGAACTCCGCGATCACACCTACTACGCCAAGCTGCGAATTCGTCTGAACGGCGAAATGGTGGAAGTCGATTGCCGTCCCAGCGATGCCATTGCCCTGGCCGTCACCGCTTCCACGCCGATCTACGTCGCCGAGGATGTTCTCGATGAAGTCTGCGGCGAATGAATCTCCGCGTCGCACTCCTGATAGCCGCTCTCGCCGCCGCACTCACGGCGATCCATTGGGTTATGGTGGATCGCAAAGACGAAGTGCGGCAATGGCAGCGGCGCATCTACGCTCAACAGTTCGATGGAGACTGCGAAGCGCCGCACAACTACCGCCCGCTGCCGCACTATGTCGTTCGATTGCTGGAACAACTGAGCCTTAGTTGGGAGTTTTCCTGCCTCTTTTATCGTTGGTTCTTCACCGCATCCTTCTTGTGGGCAGCACGCCGTTTGGCTCGGCTCTATCTCGACGACGCCCGCGCGCTGGAGACGTTGATTCCGTTGGTGCTTCTCTATCCGCTGTCGATCCTGCGCTATTGGGGACAGTTGACCGATCCCCTCAGTCATACGCTCTTCGTGCTAGCGTTCGTCTATCTGTTGGAGGATCGGCCGATCGCGTTGGCCGTCTCGTTGGCCTTGGGAGTTTTGGCCAAGGAAACGGCCGCGATTGTGGTTCCGGCTTATCTCGTGTGTTACTGGCGGCGCGGTTGGCGGACTTGGGCTGTCACCGGAGCGCTCGGTCTGGCGTGTACGGCGGCGTTCTTGGCGGCGCGGCTGCCGTTCGGCTGGCGGCCGGGGCTGGGAAATATGAACGGAGCGGGACTGATGATCGGCACCAATCTCGGATTCGGCGAGCCGATTGCCTCCTTGCCCTGTCCTCTATGGGAGAACTATCTTCATCCGTTGTTGTTCGTCGGCTTATTTGTGCCGGCCATCGCGCGGCGATGGAAGGTTCTCGATCCGCGCCTGCGCATCTTGTTTCTCGTCGAAATGCCGCTGTTGATCCTGAGTAACGTCGCCTTCGGTTGGTTGGCGGAATCGCGCAACTACATGCCGCTGGTGCCGCTCATGGCCACGATGGCAAGGACACCGCTTCGGAAATCGGCTTAGTCCGAGCGAAACGACTGCCAAAGCATCGGCATGTAGCCGATGAACATGCCCGTGAGCAGACCGGCGACATGAGCCACGTTGGCAACCCGAGTGCCGATGAGCGAGTAGCTCCAAGGGGTCATGCACAGCACCAGCCAACCGATCATCAGGATAAGGTTGTTGCGGTCGATGCCCAATCCTAACTCCGGCTGAAAGCGGCCCTTCATCCAGGCGTAGCCCAACAGGCCGTAGACCACGCCGGACATGCCGCCGAAATTCGGCGAACGCGGCAACGAAGCGAGCGATTCGCTCTCACCGAGACGACCGAGGAAATATTGCGCGAGATTGGATGCCACGGACACGGCGAGTACCAGAGCCAGATAGCGGTAGCGCCCGCGCCGCCATTCGATGGCTCCGCCGAGAGCGTACAACCAATACATATTGAAAAAGAGATGCCAGATCGTGAAATGGATAAACATCGGCGACGCCAAGCGCCAGATTTGACCGCGAAGAATCGGCTCCAGCCCTTCGGGACAACGCAACTCCCATCGCAATCCTCCGTCGCCATCCAACGGATCGAAGACCGGAACGAGTTCGTAAGGCGCGATCGATAGGGTTTGCACGACCAACCGGCGGTAGCGCGTCCCGTCCATCAAGACCAACACGAATACGCTAAGACCGATGAGCGCAATCGTGAAAGAACCGGCGCTCCCCGCCCGACCCATGCGAGCATGGAAGCGTGTCTGACGCCGATGAAACGCTTTCTCTTCCTTGAGCTTTTGGCTTCTCAGCGCGTTGGCAATGCCGCCGGCGCTTGAGAAGCGAGGATCGTTGGGATTGCGTTCGTACGCTTCCAACTCTTGCCGGGCGCGGGGCAGGTGGTCTTCATCGCGGACCCATACGGCCCAGCCTTCCGCCTGCCGTTCGAGTTGCGTGTCGATCTTCAGCGTAAGCAGATGATCGGCGAGCGTGCGAGCGCTGTCGGCACTGGACAATACGGCGAGTTGTCGCATGATGGCCTCTCGTGCGGGTGGTTCCCATTATGCTATGCCCGCAAACGAGAATCGCAAACGGCCTCTCATCGCGAAGGGGTCGGTTCGGTATCGTCGGCTTCCAGCGCGCCTTTTTCCACCAACGGCTCGATGCGAATGTCGTCGAAATACACCGTGCCCAAGCCGGTCATCGCCAAGCTGACGTTGATTTTCCCCGATTCCGGCACGTTGCGATAGAGGATAAACTGTCGCCAAACCGTGGGCAACATAATGCGCACCGCCAATGGTTCGCCGCCGGCGCTGTCGTACAGCAAAGCTCCATCGGGAGAGCCGGAGATCTCCTCCGGGACGCGCACCCATGCGCTGATGCGAACCGGCGTGCCCGGGGGCAGGCTCACCGCCGGACTGTGTAGGGCCAGAAACGAACGCTCCAACACCTGAGCCGCTTTCAGAGGGTTCTTCGGCTTGAGTTTGAGCATCAGACACTGTTTGCCCTCGCGCGGATCGTT
>JAJXWW010000158.1 GCA_021781415.1 Planctomycetota bacterium | reverse complement strand
ACCCCTTTGAACTCGATTTCACCGATGTCTTGGGACGAGTTCGAGACTTCACGCTGCTCGTTGGACCCAATACCTGCGGCAAAACAACGATTCTCGACGCCATCGCCGCCGCCTTGGGACAAGCTGTTGCGATGCCCACCTTGCGTTCGGACTTCAAACTGAGTCCGCGGACGGTCGTCCGCCGCGGCGCGTTACAAGCCAAAGTTACCTGTTGGCTCCGCTTCAGCAGCGATGAAATAGCGGCGACACGGGAGATATTCCGGTTGGCGGAGATTAAGAGAGAGGTTCCCGACGTATCGGAAGTAGTGCTTACCTGGACCTATCCAGATACGAGAAAGCCTTCAAGCGTCTCTTCGACAGCGTATACCTACACCATGCCTTCGTCAGGTGGCTTCATTGCACCTTTGTCAGGGTACGCTATTAGCGGACAGGCTGTAGCTATTTCAACCTTTCCCTCCATGCAACTGTCTCCCGTGGAGTTCGGCACCATTGAAAGCGATCCGGAGCAAGGTTGGCTTCTTCCAAGGGGCCGAGAACAGGCGGTGCGCCTGATGGCGACAGGTCGGGCCGATTGGAACTCGTTACACCGCGTCGGCGGGGTATTCACGTTCGACCAAGAACGTACGGGCTTGGGAAAAACCGTGTCGCGCCAGGTATGGAATATCATCCAGGGAGCTTCCAAAGCGGCGGAGGCGAACGAGGAATTACGCACCACGGATCCGCGCAGCATTTTGATCGACTTGGCTTTGCAATCTCTCGTGCCTTCTCTCGACTCGAGGGGAAAAGTCTCGGACGAATTTCGTTTGATACAGGATAGTTATGCTCGCATTTGCGCTCCGCGACGCATTGTCGGAGCCGTTCGCGATGAATTGGGGCAAATCGACATTCGCTTTCACGATGGAAAGAGTGAATATTTCTACGACGGCTTAAGCAGCGGCGAAAAGAACGTCTTGCTCTTGCTGATTCGCTTCGCCGCCGAGCGCATCCATCAGTCCATTGTGCTGATCGACGAGCTGGAGTTGAATCAGCATCCGCTTTGGCAGCGGAAACTCGTTCATTTGTTGCCGAAAATGGGCGAAGGGAATCAAATAATAGCCACGACGCATTCTCCCTACTTGCGGGATGCCTTATCTCCCGATTCAGTCAAAGAGCTTGGCGAACTCGACGCGGCGGGCAAAAGCGGAGGCATGGAGTGACCGTCTATCTCGTGTGCGAGGGATCGGCATCTGGCCTCGACGAGCGAGTTCTCGACGCCCTGGTGGTTCAACATCACAAGTTGAGCATTTGGATGGCTTCCGCGGGAGGGAGGCGGGGCCACGGTTCCGTACGCGATTATATTAGCAACCGTTCGTCAATAGACGTGGCAATCTCGGTCGAAGATCGGGACTACAGACCGAAAGCCACGGCGAGTGCCACTTGGAGCATACGTTCTGGGAAACGATTCATCTGGCACCGGCATGAGATCGAGAACTACCTCCTTCACCCGCGCGTCGTGTTGGAACTGTTCGATGGCTTTCGTTCGTTAACCTCTTCAACCTCTTCGACCTGGGCATCGTCGCTTCCCGTCACGGAATCCGATGTCTCCGCCCTGCTGCAATCACTCGCCCGCCCATTACTTGAGACCCACGCGGCAGAAGTGTTGATTGAAGAGCTACGCCAGAAAATTTCGGATAAGGGAAGTGTTCATTTTAGCCTCCCGCGTCCCTCTCGTCTTGCGGGATCGCATATGGTGGGACAGAACCAATGGCTGACTGCCTTGAATCAGGAGGCGAATCGTTTGCGGCAAATCTGTAACGATGTTGCCAAACTACCCGAATTCGAATCGACCGCGATCGATTCGCGTTATGGAAGCCTGTTGGCGCAGTTTCAAGATCCCGGCTTTCTCGCATCGGGCGATTATTTGATCGACCTTGCCGGCAAAGAGCTTCTCAGTGCCTTGTGCGACCATCTAAATGGTCCTGGCGTGCCGTCAGGACTCAATCAAAAATTCGTAGCCGACGAATTGTTACGCCATCTCGCTCGCATCTACCAACCGAACGTACTCTACAACCCGGACGATTTTGCCGAACTGGCAAAAATCCTGGCTACCTTTTGATCTTCGATGATCTTTGGAACTCGTGCAACTTTTGGGCCGGACGAGGAGTACATCCCTTGTTCCTCTTCGGTCGCTTCGTGCTTCCTTGCGTCGTGGCGAGTTGGCTTTACCTTCCCCATCGCCTCCGGTACGCTAAGAAGATTGCTCCGGCGAGGGGCGGCAAACGCACGATGGAATAATCACCTATTAAGATGGTTATTTATTTTTTTCTTTGCCCTCTTGACGGATCTGTTGAAGACGCATACACTGCGTTGTGAAATGGTGCGGTCTCCGTTTGTCGCCTCCACTTTCCCTGGGCATAGGGTGGCATCCTGTCGCTCTGCGGAGAAGTTTCGCCATGATTCATTTCAACGAGGAGTATCAGCCATGTTCGATTGGATCCAACGTCTCTTCTCACCCCCCCCCAACGTGTACGCAAGTATACTAGGCCGAGCGTCCGACTGGAGTTGGAGTCGCTAGAGGATCGATTGGTTCCGGCCCCGTTGATGGTCATGAATGGCAACGACAGCGGTGCGGGATCCTTGCGCGACATTCTCGCCAGCGCCACCAGCGGGTCTGTCATCCAATTTGCGGCTGGGGCGACTACCATCAACCTGAATACTCCTATTTTCTTGGGAGTCGGAGCCAACCCCACGACGAACTTGATCATTGATGGCCAAGGCAATGTCACCATAACCGGCCAAGTCAAAACGAGTCTCTTTGAGGTTACGGCCGGCAATGACACCATTCAGAACCTAAAATTGACTGCAGCTAACGGTACCGATGGCAAGGGTAATTCTCACAATGGGGGCGCGGTTCTGGTTGATAAGGGGGCCACGCTCAGCCTGAAAAACGATACGTTGAAAAACAACATCACCATCACTGGATCCAAAACTAATGGCGGCGCGATCGAAAACGACGGCAATCTCAACGTCGTGCAATGCAACTTCGTTTCTAATACCGCCGATGGATCAGGGGGAGCCATTGAAAACACGGGCACGGTCAATATCAATGGCGTCGCCTCAACTTTCACGGGTAACCAGTCGGGCAAACAAGGCGGTGCCATCGATAGCAGCGGTTCGGGCGCTTTGAATGTTTCTTACGCCACGTTCTATGGCAATCTCGCTCCGAGCGGCGGAGCCATTTCCACTGCGACAAACACCTCGCTAAAGAACGATGTGTTCGGAGGTACAGGACAGAACCAGCCCAATGTGGCCACGAATTCGATTGCGGCGTTCGGCGGTGCCGTTTATGCTACGAACTCGACCACCAATAATTTGTCGCTGACTGTGCTTGCTTGCCAGTTCATCGGGAATACAAGCGGAGCGGCTGTAAATGGTATCGGTTACGGCGGGGGAATCTACGCGGCGGGATTCAGCGCGGACGTAGAACAAAGTACATTCAACCAAAATAATTCCGTCTCGAGCGGCGGGGCCATCGCCCTCAGATATGGAAGCAAAGGAACGAACAATCTCACAGCCGAGATCAATCTGGATACTTTTACGAACAACCAAAGCAAGGACGGTGGCGGCGTCTCTGCCACCGGCTCGTTCAGTTCAGGCGTCGGCAATTTGTATTTATACAACAGCACTTTCTACAACAACAAAGCCGTCGGAGATCCACCCGGAACCGGCGAAGGCGGCGCAGTATACATCTTGGACGTCCTATCGAAATCGGCATCCGTGGACAACACTCTAACCAACGATACTTTTTTCAAGAACACCTCCGATTTATTCGGCGGCGCTCTTTTTCAGGCTCTCAGCAACAGCGGCACTGGGTCGATTAACGACTTGCTAACCAGTTTGACCGTCTACCAGAATACCGCTGCCAGTGCGGGTGGCGGATTGGAGATCTCGTCCAATATCGCAGGCGCGGTGACACTGGACAACAACATACTCGACGGTAACACCGTGACCAACGAGCCTACGGAGGCGCAGGACGTGACGCTGTCCAACGCCGCAGCGTTGACCGACAAAGGCTACAACCTGGTAGGTACGAGCGACAACGACAACTTCAAAAATGGGGTAAACAACGACATCCTCAATAACACCACGGGATTGGCCAACCAGTTATCCGCGAACGGTGCCCCCGCCAATTATCCGCAGACATTGGCTCTAACTGCTGTCAAAGGTGCTAACAGCCCCGGCTATGAGACGGGCGATCCCAACTTGTCAACGAGTGGAAATCCACTCAACCAGGACGAACGCGGTAAGACGCGGCAGATCAACAAGGTCAGCATCGGAGCGGAAGATCCCGATGCCATATACCGTACGGCGACGGCCGTTGGTTCCTCGGTAAATCCCGCACTTCCAGGTCAAGCCGTTACACTTACTGCTTCCGTTATCAGTATCGGCGGCACACCGACCGGCGCGGTCACGTTCTACGATGGCTCGGCGCAATTGGGCACCGCCACCCTCGACGCCAACGGCAACGCAGCCTTCGCCACTTCGTCGCTGACCGCAGGCAGTCACGACATCGTCGCCACCTACGGCGGCGACAGCAATTTCGCCGGCAGCAGCGGTTCGCTCACGCAAGTTGTCAGCCAAGAGGTTGGCTCGTCCATGAACCTCAATTCGTCGTCCTCCTATTCGACCTTGAACTCCGCCGTCACCTTCACGGCCACGATTTACGGTGGCAACGGCACGCCCACGGGAACCGTCACCTTTCTGGATGGCGACACCACGCTGGGTACGGCCACTATCGACGGCACCGGCACCGCCACCTTCACCACCTCGGATCTGTTGTTGGGCAGCCAAATGATCACCGCCATTTACAGCGGCGATGCGACCTACGGCGACAACTCCGCCACCCTGACGCAGACCGTCAGCCAAGGAGGAACCGGCACCTCCCTGGCCCTGAGCGCCAATCCGGTGCAGCCGGGGCAGCCCGTCACCTTCACCGCCACTATCTTTACCGACAACCCCGGCACACCCAGCGGAACCGTCACCTATCTCGACGGCACAACCGCACTCGGCACCAGTTCGCTCGCCGTGGTCAACGGTCAAAATCAAGCAACGTTCACCACGTCGTCGCTGAGCAGCGGCAACCATACCATCACGGCGGTCTACAGCGGCGATAGCACTTTCGGCGGCAGCAGCCAAAGCATGAGTGAGACGGTCGGTTCCGCATCCGGTATCGCCAGCTCCGTCTCCATATCATCGTCGGCCAATGCCTCGGTGTCCGGCCAAAGCGTCACGTTCACGGCCAGCGTCACCGGCTCCAACGGCACGCCAACAGGCACCATCACGTTCCTGGACGGCATCTCCGTCCTCGGCACGGCGACGCTCGATGGCAGCGGCAACGCCGTCTTCAGCACCGCCGCTCTCGGTCTCGGTTCCAACGACATCGTGGCCGTCTATTCCGGCGACGGCACCTATGCGGGCAGCGGACAAACCATTACACAGTTGGTGGCACAAGCCGCCAGTTCGACGACGTTGTCCTCGTCGTCGAGTTCCTCTCCACAAGGCCAACCCCTGACTTTCACCGTTGTCGTGGCCTCGGCGGGTTCGTACATGGGAACGCCGACGGGGTTTGTCAGCTTTTACGATGGCACGACGATCTTGGGCGTAGGTACGCTCTCCGTGGTCAACGGCCAAGTGGTGGCGTCGTTCACGACCGCTGCGTTGGGTTTGGGCGCGCACGACATCATCGCCATCTACTCCGGCGGTGACACCTTCGCCGACAGCGAATCGTCGCTGACAGAAACGATAACCAGTTAAATCAGGCGTGTCGTAAGGTGACAATTTGATTGTCACCTTACGATATTTTGTTCGTCGGTTTCAGAGGCTCCCCTGAAGTCGGAAATTCTTTTTACTCGTTTCGGAAAAGGGAGGGTCGGATGCAGCGATCTCTGTTGACAACCGTGGCGTTCGGGATGCTCTTTTGTTTGGCGATGCTCACGTCGCTTGGTCGAGCATCCGGACAGCGCGGCGCACCGCCGCCACCCAGCCAGACAGCAACCGAGAAAGCGGCGGATGCCGCACGAATCGATCGACTTATTCAACAACTGGGAAGCGACAACTTCACCGAGCGGGAGTCAGCCAGCAAAGCGTTAGAAGCCATCGGTGAAGCGGCTTTGCCGGCCTTGCGGAAGGCTCAGGCCAATCCCGATTTGGAGGTTCGTCGTCGGGCCGGCGACTTGATCCGAGTACAAAAACAACGACGTTCGGCGATGCGAGCCAAGGCCTGGGATCGCTTTGAGAAAATCGGCAACATCGATTCGGATGCGGGAACCCCCGACGGCCGAATCGGAGGAATTCATTTCAATGACAGGGTTCGCGATGAAGACTTGGCATGGCTTCCGTGGCTGGACGATGTGGCATCCTTACAAATCATGGGAACACAATTCTCGGATGCCGGGTTGGTCCACGTTAAGAATCTCTCCAGAATGAGCGTGCTTGATGTTCAAGAGACGAAAGTGACGGACGCGGGCTTAATACACCTTAAGGAACTCGACCATCTGGAGTGCCTCGTGCTGAGCAGCACACGAGTGACCGATGCCGGGCTTGTGCATCTCAAGGCATTAAAAAGATTGTGGTTTCTAAATATCGGATTCACGCAGATTACGGACGCCGGACTTGTCCACCTCAAGAGCATCAAAACATTGGGGCATCTCGATCTGTCCCACACGCGGATAACAGACAGGGGACTCGACCATGTGAAGGAGATGAAAGCATTGAGTAGTCTGAACCTTTCCCATACCCAAGTCACCGATGCCGGGTTGGCCAAACTCACGGGACTAGGACTGCATTCTTTAGATCTCTCCCATACCCAAGTCACGGATGTGGGGTTGGCCCGTCTCAGAGAGATTCGGACGCTCACAATGTTGCGCGTGAACGAAACCAAGGTCACGAACCGCGCTCAGGCAGAATGGCTTGAGAAGGAAAAAAGAGCGAGTGAGGAGTTAAAAAAGCGGAATCGAATGATGCAAGACTCCAAACCGAGGTAAGGCGAGGGTTTCTGAAGTTCATTCCGCGAATCGGAGGGCCATCTACTCCGGCGATGACACCTTCGCCGACAGCGAATCGTCGCTGACGGAGTCGATCGCCATCTGACTCCGGAGTAGCGCCCGGTGAATCGCAATGCAATTCGACAGACCACCAAATGAGCTATCCAAATTATCAGGAGAAGTGACATGAAAACTTGGCATTCTCGCCTCCTATTTGTCGTGATGCTCGCGGGAACTCTTGGTGTTCTGAGCATGGTTGGTGCCGCACCTGGGCCACCGCCGAGCGGACGACCGAAGGTGCGGATTTCTTTCCAAGCCTACAAGGGTTCCCTTCGGAGTGTGGCGTTCAGTTCCGACAGCAAGAAGCTCTTTTCGCTCGGTGACGATGAAAACTTTACGGCCAAACTTTGGGATGCGGAGACGGGCAAGCATATTACTACGTTTCTTGGCGCTAGAATCGGGAAGAAAAGAGCGGGAGAGAAACTATCGGAAGCAATCGGGGGGGTGGCAGTCCTCAGCCCCGATGGCAAAAGGATTGCCTCCGCTGGAATCGACAGATCTATTCGATTATGGGATGTTGCCACCGGCAAGAAACTTGCCACTCTGGAGCAACCCGAAGGCGGCCTACCTGCACTTTTGCTGTTCAGCCCCGACGGCAAAGAACTTCTCTCCTTGGGAAGTACGAGCTACCTCTGGAAACTGGAGACGAAAAAAGAGCGGCTTGTCATGGAGGGACTGAACATGGAGGGAACCAACCAAAGGCTCTTGAAGGCGGTAGCGTTCGATCCCAGAGGGACACCTCACGTCATAACCTGGGATAATTGGTCCAATCCGCCCAGTTTCCATCTTTGGACCCCAGCCTCGAAAAAGACAATCGCTGTCAGCTTTAAGATCCCCATCCATAATTCCGTTTCCTTTTATTCCAGGGACTTTGCTTTTAGCCCCGATTGTCAGACGATCGCCTCGGCGCTCGGTGACGGTAGCATACGACTTTGGGATGCGGCCACCGGCGAAAACACCGCCACGCTCAAGAATCTCCCCGGCCAGCCGTTCGACCTGATGTTTAGTCCCGATGGCAAACTGCTTACCGCCTGCTACACGCACCCGCGGAAACGCGACGCACTTCCTGAAGATCCCGTCCGTCGATTCGTCTGTATCCACGACGTGGCGACGGGTAAGGTGCTGGCTAAACTGGAAGGCGACCCCGATCTGATATTGCCCTTCGCCTTCAGTCCCGATGGCCGCACTTTAGCGACGGGAGACGGCGGCTCGAAAATCACCCTTTGGAGTCTGCCCAGCCGCTACAAAGCCGAGTGACCACTTTCACCGCATCGAGATCGTCTTCGAGCGGTCCACCCTCCTTCGCTTCGCGTTCGCCGGTTGCGGCTTTCTCAAGAGCCGCAACCGGCGTGCAACCTTTTTGCCGCAAGTCGAGTATCTCTTTTACTCTCCTCTCCCAGAGTGAGGACGGTTCGGAGTTGGCTTTACCTTCCCCATCGCCTCCGGTACGCTAAGAAGATTGCTCCGGCGAGGGGTCGGAGAATGGAACCAACGTAGACGAAGGACGGCATGGCAGAGCAGTATATCTACACCATCGAGAACCTCACCAAGGCGTATGGAAAACGCGAGGTACTCAAGAACATCTGGCTGGCTTTCTATCCGGGGGCCAAGATCGGCGTCATCGGCAGCAACGGCGCGGGCAAAAGTAGTCTCCTCCGCGTCATGGCCCAGGAAGACAAAGACTTTCTCGGCACCGTACGGCTGACGCCGGGATTCAGCGTCGGTCATGTGCCGCAAGAGCCGAGGCTCGACGAATCGACCGACGTGCGCGGCAATCTCGAACAGGCCGTCGCTCCGGTGCGTGCCCTGCTCCATCGAAGCGAAGAACTCGGCATGAAGTTCGGCGAAGATCTGTCCGAAGCCGAGATGGAGAAAGTGCAAAACGAGTTCGACCGCGTGCAAGACGCCATCAACGCCATCGACGGTTGGGATCTCGACCGCCATCTGGAAATCGCCATGGACGCCATGCGATTACCGCCCGGCGACGCCCTGCCGAGTTCGCTGTCCGGCGGCGAACGGCGGCGCGTGGCTCTGTGCAAAGTGCTGCTGCAAAAGCCCGATCTCCTGCTGCTCGACGAACCGACCAACCATCTCGACGCGGAGTCGGTCGCCTGGCTGGAACGTCACTTGCGCGAGTATGCGGGAACCGTCGTAGCCGTCACGCACGACCGCTATTTCCTCGACAATGTGGCGCAATGGATTCTCGAACTCGATCGCGGTCAGGGCATTCCCTGGAAGGGCAACTATTCGTCGTGGCTGGATCAGAAACAGGCGCGCTTGGAGAAAGAAGAACGGCAGGAATCGGCGCGGCGTAAATCGTTGGCCCGCGAACTGGAATGGGCGAAGATGGCTCCGCGCGCTCGCGTGGCCAAAAGCAAGGCGCGCCTCAGTGCCTACGAGAAATTGGCCTCGCAAGAATACGAAGAGAAAGAGGACGAACTCGTCTTGCAGATTCCGCCGGGGCCGCACCTCGGCGACGTGGTCGTGCGCTCGGAGAACGTCCGCAAGGGGTTCGGCGATAATCTCTTGATGGAGGACATGAACTTCGATCTGCCGCGCGGTGGTATCGTGGGCATCATCGGCCCCAACGGCGCGGGCAAGACGACGTTATTTCGCATGATCGTCGGGCAGGAGAAACCGGACGGCGGCGCGCTGCGCGTAGGCGATACGGTGGTTCCGGCCTACGTCGATCAGAACCGCGACACGCTCGACAACACCAAAACCGTGTTCGAGGAGATCACCGGCGGCGTCGATTACCTGATGCTCGGCAAACGGCGCGTCGCCTCGCGCGGCTACGTCTCGCGCTTCAACTTCAAGGGGCCGGATCAACAGCGGAAAGTCGGCGAGCTGTCCGGCGGCGAACGCAATCGCGTCCATTTGGCCAAGTTGCTGCGGAGCGGCGGCAATCTGCTACTCCTCGACGAACCGACCAACGATCTCGATGTCGATACGCTGCGATCGCTTGAGGAAGCGCTGTTGAACTTTGGAGGCTGCGCCGTCGTCATCAGCCACGACCGCTGGTTCTTAGATCGCATCGCAACTCACATCCTCGCTTTTGAGGGCGACAGTAAAACCGTCTGGTGCGAGGGCAACTACCAAACCTACGAGGCGCAGCGCAAGCAACGCCTGGGTCAAGAAGCCGATCAACCGCATCGGATACGGTATAAAAAGCTGCACCAGTAAATGGAGTCCCCCCATGACCTCGGCTCTAGTAACTCTCCGCCTCAACCTAGATCCAGCTGTCGCCGAATTGGATACGGTGGCCGACTTGCTTGAGCGACTGGGCGATATACCGGCGCATCGGGTGCGCTGGCATCCCTATCCCGGCACAGCCACGGAACAAGACTTGGTTGCGATCGTGGACGGGCCAAATAAACGCTTGTGCGAATTGGTCGATGGCACTCTGGTGGAGAAAGCCGTGGGGCAATACGAGTCGCGCTTAGCTTATTTAATCGGTCACTTTCTCGAAACTTATTTGGAGAAGCACGATTTGGGGATCGGTTATGGTGCCGACGCGATGCTACGGATTATCGCGGAACGAGTGCGCCTGCCGGATGTCTCTTTTGTCTCTTGGGAAAAGCTCCCCAACCGCGAACTACCCGCCGAGCCGATCGCCAACCTCGTCCCCGATCTCGCCGTGGAAGTAATCAGCGAGAGTAATACGCGCCGCGAGATGGAGAACAAGAGGCGCGAGTATTTCCAAGGCGGCGCGAAGCTGGTATGGGAAATCGATCCCAATACTCAGTCGGCGCGCGTGTACACCAGTCCCGATGCGTTTGAAGAAATCGGGCCGGACGGCGCGCTCGATGGACGCGACGTGTTGCCGGGTTTCATTCTGCCGCTGAAGCAACTGTTCGACCGCGCGGGACGGCGGCGCGGGAAAGACTCGAAGTAAGAAACTGTCCGATAAGCCCCTCTCCCCCTGTACTCAGGGGGAGAGGGGTTGGGGTGAGGGGGGCTTTGCGGATAGTGTCGAAACGATCTTCGACGGGAGGGCGTAGATGATTCTCAATCCCATGTTTGCCAATGTGGAGACGGTCGCCGATGTCCTCAAGCGACTCGGCGGCATCCCGGCCTCCCGCGTGCGCTGGCATCCCAGCCCCGGTACGGCGACCGAACGGGATCTCATCGCGATCGTGGATGGGCCGGATAAACGCTTGTGCGAATTGGTCGATGGCTCTCTGGTGGAGAAAGCCGTGGGACAGTACGAATCGCGTGTCGCCGTTATACTCGCGCACTTTATCGAGACTTACCTAGATACCCACGATCTGGGTGTTTGTTTCGGAGAAGCCGCGATGCTGCGGATCGTGCCGGGGCGGGTGCGTCTACCGGACCTCACCTTTGTATCGTGGGATAAGCTGCCCAACCGCGAATTTCCCGCCCAGCCGATCGCCGATCTCGTTCCCGATTTGAGCGTGGAAGTTCTCAGCAAAAGCAACACGCGCCGCGAGATGAAACTCAAACGCGAAGAGTATTTCCGAGGGGGAGTGCGACTCGTTTGGGAAATCGATCCAAAAAAGAAGTCCGCCCGCGTGTACACAGGCCCGAATCAATTCCAGGAAATCGGCCTCGACGGTGTCCTGGACGGCGGCGACGTGTTGCCGGGATTCATTCTGTCGCTGAAGCAGCTGTTCGACCGCGTGGGACGGCGGCGCGGGAAAGACTCGAAGTAAACGATCTTTGAGGGGAAGGCGTAGATGATTCTCAATCCCATGTTTGCCGATGTGGAGACGGTCGCCGATGTCCTCAAGCGACTCGGCGGCATCCCGGCCTCCCGCGTGCGTTGGCAGCCCTTTCCCGGCACGGCGACGGAGCAAGACTTGATCGGCCTCGTGGATGGACCGAATCGGCGGTTGTGCGAACTCGTCGATGGCACACTCGTGGAGAAGCCCGTGGGATTCTTCGAAGGACGCATCGGCGGCGTGCTTTTGCACTTCCTTGAGACGTATCTTGAGAAACGCGACATGGGATTTTGTGTCTCCGCCGAGAGCATGATGCGTATTGTGCCCGGAAGGGTTCGACTGCCCGATGTCTCTTTCATTTCATGGAACAAATTGCCCGTTCGTCGAGTTCCCACCAAGCCGATTGCCGACCTGGTTTCCGATTTGGCCGTGGAAGTTCTCAGCAAAGGCAACACGCGCCGCGAGATGAAACTCAAACGTGAAGAGTATTTCCGAGGCGGAGTGCGACTCGTTTGGGAAATTAACTTCAAGAAGCAGTCTGCCCGCGCGTATACCAGTCCCACTCAGTATCGAGAGATCGGACTCGATGGCGTCCTGGACGGAGGCGAGGTACTGCCCGGTTTCGCCCTGCCGTTGAAGCGGCTATTTGCTCGCGCGGAGCGCGGCGCTTGATGTTCGGAGCTTAGTCCCATGATGGAACTTGTCGAAGTCACGAAAGTCTACAACACCGGACGCGCGCCGGTGCAAGCCGTACGGGGCGTCAGCTTGACGATTGCCGCCGGCGAGTTCGTCTCGATCATGGGACCGAGCGGATCGGGAAAATCCACGTTGATGCACCTGCTGGGAGCGCTCGATACGCCGAGCAGCGGGCGCGCCCTGTTCCAAGGGCGCGATCTGCAAACGCTGCCGGATCGAGAGCGGTCCAGATTTCGCAGAACAAAGATCGGTTTTATCTTTCAATTCTTCAACCTCTTGCCCACGCTGACGGCGGCGGAGAATGTGGCGCTACCGCTGTTTCTCGACGGCCAACCGCGCGGCCGAGCGTTGAAGCACGCCGTCGCCTCGCTGGATCGCGTCGGTTTGGCCCATCGAGCCGAGCATCATCCCGAAGAGATGTCCGGCGGCGAGATGCAGCGCGTCGCCGTCGCCCGCGCCCTCGTGTTGGAACCGGAGGCGGTGCTGTGCGACGAGCCGACCGGCAATCTCGACTCGGTCAATAGCCGCGAGATTTTGAACCTGTTGCGCAGTCTGCCCGAATCGGGTCGGCGCAGCGTGGTCATGGTGACGCACGATCCGCAAGCCGCCGCCTACGGCGATCGCCTCGTCCACGTCCGCGATGGACTTGTCGCCGGCATCGACGCGCTGACGGGCAACAGCCAATCCCTCACCGCCGATCCGGTTGGCCGCGACCCGGCGAACCGGCAGCGTCAGCTGCCGAGTACTCGCGTCTAACCGTCCGCCGACGCTGCCGGTTAGACGAATCGCGGACCCTTGGGACATCCTTCATGCTGTCGTTGCATCGCAGTTTGAGTGTTGGGTACTTACGGTTGCATCCCACCCGCGCCGTGCTGATCGTTCTCAGCATCGCGCTGGGAGTGGCAACTTTGGTGGCCACGCGCATCCTCAATCAGAGCCTCGGCCGACAAGCACCCGAAGCCGTCAATCCGATGGCGAAGCTGGCCGACCTCGTTATCACCAACGCACAGACCGGCGTGCCGAGCATCTGGGCCGACGAGATCGACAAGGCCGGCATACCCGGCGTGGAAGAGGCCATGCCGGTTGTTTTGGGCCGCATCACCCTGCCGCAGCTCGATAAAAAAGGCCGATCCGTTTGGCTGTTCGGCATCGACGTGGCGCGGCTCGCGAAGAAGGGTACACCACCGCGCGCGAACGAAGTCGGCATCGCCGTCCAATGGATTCACAATCCCACCGAATGGGACGGCGCGGCGCAACTGGCCAAGGAGACGCTTCTCGGCCGCATACCCGCCCTCACCGGCGACAAGCTCAGGCAAACCCTGATCGACAATATCGGCGACCAACCGTTCGAGGCACTGGCCTCCGGCAAACGCAAAATGATGTCGCTGTTCGGCAGCATCCGCTTCAACGATGTCGCCGCGCTCGAGGACGGCAATTTCCTCGTTGTGGATGCCAACGCCGCTTCTCGACTCGTCTTTCCCCAGCGATCGGAAAACGTCAGTCAAATCAATGTCCGCGTCGATCCGGGCGCGGACATGGAACAAGTGCGCCAGCACTTGCTCGCGTTCGTCGGCGACCGCGCCGAGGTGCGGACGATGGAATCGAACTTCGACGCCGTGCGCGACGTGACCGGCGGCTTGGAGTTGGGCTTCGACATCGGCGGAGCCATGGCGCTGGTAATCGGCTTGTTTCTGGTGTACAACGTGTTGTCGGTCAGCGTGGCCGAACGGCGGCACGACATCGGCATCCTGCGTTCCGTGGGAGCGACGCGCGGACAGATAGCCGGTCTGTTTCTGGGCGAGTCGGCTTTTTTAGGATTTCTCGGATCCGTATTAGGGCTTCCTCTGGGCTGGGGGTTGAGCTGGCTGACGCTACGACCCCTGTTGCGCGTGCTGGATGAGGTTTTCGTGCCGATGAGCGGGACGACGCTGCAGGTGCCGCCGAGGTTATTGGGCGTGTCCCTCCTGTCCGGCATGGGGGCGGCCATGTTGGCGGCCCTGGTTCCCTCGCTCCAAGCCGCCGCCGAGGAACCCGCCGACGCCGTCCGCCGCGTCCCGCCGCGCGGACGCCTGCGCCATCGCATCGGCCATATTCTCGCTATCTTAACTCTTATTTGTCTCGGTATCGCCTCCGTGGCCTATCGCGCCGAACTGCCCCGCCGCATCGGCGTCTTCGCGGGGGCCATTCTGCTGTTCGTCGCCGCTTTGACGCTGATTCCGCTCGTGACCGAGGGAATAGGCAGGCTGTTGCGACCGTTGATGCGGAGCATCCTGGGCATGGAAGCGCGCCTCGCCGCCGACAATCTCGTCCGCAGTCCCGGACGTACCGGCATCGTCATCGCCGCCCTGGCCGCCACGGCCGGACTCGTCCTCGGTCTGTCCGGCTTTATCCACAGCACCAAGCAAACGATCTACACTTGGATCGACGACAAAATCGCCGCCGATCTGTTCGTGACCTGCGGCGGCTCGCTCGACGCGGCCAGCCTCACGCAGCCGATGGATGCCTCGCTCCACGACAAGCTCACATCCTTGCCCCAGGTTGAGGCGGCGGTCGGCGTCCGCTTTCACCTGCTCGACTTCCGCGACCGCATCGTCTTCATGCTCGCCGTCGATACCCGCGCTTTCGCCGACGGCAGCACGCGCTCGCTGGCTCGCAACCTCGGCAAGTTTCCGCGCCTGCGCGAAGGCAGCACCGCGCTCGTCTCCGAGAACTTCGCGTCGCTGTATGGCGTTCGACCCGGCGACCGCATTCCCATCCGCGGACGCAACGGCACCTTGACGTTGGAGATCGTCGGCGTCATGGTCGATTACACCTGGAATCGAGGAACCTTGCTCGTGGACCGCGACTGGTTCCGCGAGGAGTTCGGCGACGACTGCGTGGACATTTGGGATATTTATTTGCGCCAAGGAGCCGACGCGGAGACCGCCCGCGCCGACATCGCGTCGAAGTGGGGCCGCCAAGAAGCGCTCTACGCCGCCACTCGCACCGACATGCACAAGAGCGTCGAAGAGGGCATCGACCGCGTCTATCTACTCGGCTACGCGCAGTTCTTCATCGTCGGTTTGGTAACGCTGTTGGGCGTGGTGAGCGCCTTATTTATCTCGGTGTTGCAGCGCCGGCGCGAGTTGGGCTTGCTGCGCGCCGTGGGCGCGTCGCGCGGCCAGATTCTAGGCACGGTGCTGGCCGAGGCGGCACTTATGGGACTATTCGGAGCGCTGATAGGATTTTTTGTCGGCTTGTTTATCGAGTGGTACACCATCTGCCTGATTCTACCGGACGAAGCCGGGTTCGTATTTCCGATGTTGGCACCGTGGAAGCCCGCCGCCATCGTCCTCGGTCTCTCCCTGGTGTTGGCCTCGCTGGTAGGCATCTGGCCCGCCTACCACGCCACCCGCCTCCGCATCGCCGAGGCGATCGCGTACGAGTAATGGCGGTGACAGGCCTCCCATCCGGCAGAAATTCTCGCAAGAATTCCACACGAATTTGACGTATACACTTGATTATTCGTACCGCGACGATTCTACTATATGTCGTGTCCTGCAATCCGGGTCCACTTGGATGGGGTTCCGAAAGATGAATGAGCCACTCCTTGAGTTGAAGCGTTTGTTACTGCAACGCCTGCGCGGTCTGAAATCGAGGAGATTAGGTCGGTCGAAGTTGAAGCCGAATGCCAAAGATCTACGGCGTCTCGGCGCGGATTTGACGCAGATCGAGAAGGCGAAAGAGGAACTCCTGCGAGAGGGCTATATTGCTGCGATGTCGAGTGGGCGAAGCTACAAACTGACCGAAACCGGCGAGGAGTTTCTGCGCCGACCTTCGCCGCCGCCCCTCGGCTACGACGGACATTTGCTGCCGTACCAGAAATCCTATCTGCTTTTGTTACTCTTGAAGCGGGGCGAACAAAAGGTTTCCCTATCGGACATTTGTAACAAATTAAGGACCGACAATCTCAAGCGCGTGATGGGATTTGGATTAGTGGAGCCAGACGAGAAGAGCGTTCAACTCAATCGACTGCTGATCGCGTGGATTCTCGACAGTCTAAGTAGTAAAGGATCGGTCGAACGCATTGAGGGGCGTATGGGATCGGCTTCTTATCGCCTCTTGGAAGCAGGAAAGGAATTACTTGGAGCTTCGGATCAATACGACACGATAAAAATCTCTCTTTCCGGTCAACAACTGAACGCATTGTTGAACGCAGCGCGGCTGGCTGGTAAGACGGTAGGCGATCCTCCGCCCGTGAAGCCGTCTCGACCGACCGCCGCTCAGGTTCTCGGCGAATACGAGCGGCTGAAGGAGGAATGCTTTGCCGAATACGGTATGGTTCCCATCTACGAACTGCGCCGGGTGGTGGCCGAGCGTTTTGGCGCGGACGCCGCCAGCCATGACGTGCTGGATTCGCTTTTGAAAGATCTGCGCCGCGAGAAACAGATACGGCTGATTGCTCTCGGCGACGGAGGCATCGTCACCGAACAGCAAATCGCGGACTCTATCCGTGGCGAGAATGAAATCTACTTCATGCTTGGGAGTGCCGTCTATGAGCCTGCTCCTCTCCGATAATCCTTTTTCCGAAAGCCGACTGAATGCGGGATCGGACTTTCGTCCCGATTGGGACGTCATCGACCTGAATCGTTTGATCGCGGACGACCTCGTCAAACAAATCCGAGCGGTGAAGGGACACGTCAAACCTGACCCCAGCCAGATGATTCGAGTATTGCTGGCACCGCCCGGCTATGGCAAGACGCACCTCTTTGGCCGCATTGGCCATGAGTTGGACGGTGAAGTCCTCTTCAGCTTCGTTCCGGCTTTCGAGGACGTTACTCGGCCCTTGCAACAAATTCGTTCGCATGTCGTCGAGAACCTTTTTCGAGAGCGTTCCGGGCGGCCGTCCTTGCTGCATCAGGCGCTAGCTCGCCTTTGTCAGCCCTCTTTGGTCGAATATGTCGCCGCATTTCCTCCTTCCTTGGCCGCTCAATATCAGTCGTTACTCTCTGGATTACAAGCCGACCCGATGGCGGTTCTCGGCTTGGTGCAAACGGTGAAGGCGCTTATTCCGTTTCAACGGCTGGCCTCCTCAATCGCAAGACGGCTGCCCCAGATCCCATTTCCCGTCATTAACGCCTTGGCTCTGGGTTGGTCTCCCTTGGCCGATGTGGCTCGTCGATGGCTCCGTGGCGATTTTCTACCCATGGAAGAACTTACCCAGCTAGGGTTGCCGACGGACGCTGGGCCACCCAGCGCTCTCGACGTACTCAAAGGGATCGCGCCTCTTCTCGGCTATCAAACTCCGATGGTCATTTGCTGCGATCAGATCGAGATGACGTTCAAGCAACCCGAAGGACCGAGGCAGGTTTCTGCCGAACTTCTTGAGATCATCCATCAAGTTCCCAATCAAGTGCTGATCCTTAGCTGCCTTGAGACGGAATGGCCAAAATTCAAAGAGCTTTCGGTCCAAGCATTTAAACAGCGCGTCGCAAAACCCTTAATTGTCTCAGAGCTTTCCGAGACTCAGGCCGTGGAACTCGTCGCTCGCCGGATGCAATGTTGGAACGGACGAGAGCCTCACCCCGGAAGTACCTGGCCCTTCGAGGAAGCGTCCATCCGTATGTATGTGCGCGATTGCTCGCAGAATCCGCGCTCGCTCATTCAACGCTGCGGTGAATTGTTCGCCGGTTGGTTGGAGGGCCATCGCAAAGAATCGCTGTATGTAACGCGCCCGAAAGACGTAGCGGACCCAGCCAAATTATTCCTGCAAATGTGGAATGCCGAATTGGAGTCCATCGCCCGCGACCCGGCGGTCACTTGGTCGGATTACCAAGAAGAACGATTGTATCGCGGCGTCCACGAACTGTTGACCCTGGCCCGCGATGCGGGGAGGGATATGGCCGGCGTCCGCGTGCGCAATGTGGCCGAAAACGCCCTCCGCCAGCGCGGCCAAGTCAAGCGACGGGCCGTTGCCGTGGATCTCGCCGAAGGCAAGCAAACGGATCGAGTCGTCGTTCCCGTCACGACGCTGAATAATGGGCCGAATTTCCGCTATTATTTCGAGGACATTGAGCTTGCTCTGCAAGGGCAAACGGCAGGC
This sequence comes from Planctomycetota bacterium, assembly GCA_021781415.1. Lineage (GTDB taxonomy): Bacteria > Planctomycetota > Planctomycetia > Gemmatales > Gemmataceae > JAJPHU01. The sequence continues at coordinate 26,142 of JAJXWW010000158.1, read as the reverse complement.
TGTCTGCTGGTGCATCGTCAAGTCGAGTTTCAAATGGGGTCCAAGACTCGCGAGAATTTTGACTCTCTTCTCGGCAAAAAACTCCGCGTGTTTGCTCTCGATCAGAACCTGGCCACTCTGCATCGCTTGGAGTGTTTGCTTCGCTTCCTCGACCGCGCCTCGGGGCAGGAATTGCAACTCGACAGCGTAACGCTGTCGTACAAGGATTGTCAGGATTATCTGCTGAAAACGTCTATTTTGGACAATGTCGATCTATTAAAATCTTTGAGTGCCTGGTGCAAGCCAGAAACGACCAAAGAAGCGGCTAGCTCCCCTTCCGCCATCGTGGTGCCAGCCGTCGGCAGTGCCGTTGCGTTGGCTCCTTCGCCGCACGACAACCTCTGCGAATCGGGAACTAAGGACAAATCGTGGGCGATTGAGAAACTGAATGTCCTCGCGGCCAAGCTCAAACTTTGGGGAATGCCGGTTTCTCCCGTGGGCGTCGAGATTGGACCGGGGTTCGCGCGGTTGAAAATCGAGCCGACCGGCAGCCGGACGACATTCAATAAAGTGCGCGACAAAACGACAGACCTGAAAATTCAACTCGGTCTCAAGAACGCGCCCCTCATCGATTCGCAGCCGGGTTGCATCAGTGTGGATGTCGAGTTGCCGCACCGTCGAACTGTCGCGTTGGCGGAGGTACTCGCCTACGCTCCCGTAGACCTGGCAAATCGTCCCGCTTTGCCCGTCGGCGTTGATGTGGCCGGACAACCGTACTGGCTCGATTTGTCCGATACGTCCGATTGTCACTTGCTTGTCGCCGGTCAAACCGGCAGCGGCAAAAGCGAGTTTCTGCGGGCGCTGGTGGCGGCGCTGGCGATGCGCCTCGCCCCCGAGCAATTGCAGTTCGTCATAATCGATCCGAAACGAGTTACCTTTAACCTGGGAACCCTGGAAAGCCCGTACCTTCACGCTCCCGTTGCTTACGAAGCGGAAGCGGCCCTGCCTCTTTTCGAGTGGTGCATGGAGGAAACGCGGAACCGTTACGAGATGCTCGCCCAGCAACGGAAAACGAATGTCGGCCAGCTGGAGGATCAAACGCTGTTGCCGCGCGTAGTCGTCGTGGTCGATGAGTTCGCGGAGTTGCTCGTGCAAAAAGAGACAAAGACCGCGCTCAATGGCTTACTCAAGCAAATCGGCGCTCTCGCCCGCGCGGCGGGAATTCATCTCGTGCTGGCCACGCAACGACCGGATAAGGATGTCGTGACACCATTACTGAAAGCGAACTTACCCGGTCGAATCGCCTTTCACGTCGCCAACGAGGCGAACTCGAAATTGATTCTCGGCGACCCCAACGCCGCCTATCTTCTGGGCAAAGGCGACTTGTTATGGCAGCACGGCGGTGGACTCCTGCGACTACAAAGTCCGTTGGTCGCGCAATCGGAACTGGAAAAGGCGCTGCGAGCGCATTAGTAAGGAAGCTCACTTGCTTTGCCTCGATTGGTCGTTTAGCTCGTATGGGTATTTTTTACTCGATGTTACTTCTTGTGACAGGGGGGTTCGCCGTGGATTTCCTCATCGGTCTTTTGCAAGGCGTAGTCTGTACTGTCGTCAGCCATGCCGTGGTGAATGTCACGGGGGTCGTGGTGGGCCGATTTCGGGAAAAAACTCAGGCGATGGACCCGGAGGAGATACGCCGCTTACTGGAGACTCTCGGTGTCACCTCCGCCAACGAAGTCCGTTCCTTGGTGCGGGAGATGCTGGGTCACGAAAAGCATATCACCGACGCACAGCGCGAGGACATTGCCGCCGTTCTCATCAGTCTGGCTCGCGGTGCCAGCCTTCTCAACAGCCAAGGAGGTCCGCGCAGTTGCTATGTGCGCTGTCAGGATCTCCTCGAACAGATGCTCGCAAGTATCCCACCTAAGCGCAAGGCCGGCGAGCAAGTGTGTCCCAATCACGACTGGGTTTTGCTACGCTTTCTCGGCATGGGCACATTCGGCGAGGTCTGGCTTGCCGAGAACACGCAAGCGAAAGGATTGTCGCGCCGCGCCTATAAGTTTTTCACCCACGACGGAGCGACAGATTGGCTGCGGCACGAGAAAGATTCACTCCTTGAAATCCAGAAAAAGTTGAAAGGCCAGCCGCAAATCGTCGAGCTAAAAGACGTGACCCTCCCCGATTCGGGGTATCCCTTTCTGGCCTTGGAATACGTCGAAGGCGGTTCGTTGGAAGATTGGATCCTCAATGCGCGGCGATCCGAACGCCCTCTACACAAGAGCGAGATCATGCGCGGCATCGTCCGTGCAATGGCGGAGGCCCATCGAAAAGGAATTCATCATGGCGATCTCAAGCCGGGGAACATCTTGCTCACATCTCCGCCGGACGTACAGCCGAAGATTACCGATTTCGGGCTGAGTTCGATCGACGCCTTTCCAGAAGGCGAGTTTGCCGACGACCCCTTGGAGTGGACGCAAGTTGGCACGCCCATGTATTGGCCGCCGGAAGCCTCACGTCCCTTCGCCGAACGCAGCCCCGCTCTCTTCGACGTCTTCGCACTCGGAGTGATTTGGTATCAATTATTGGTCGAACGCATCGAGCGCCCCCCTTACGATTTCGAGAATGAATTGAGAGCGGTTGAAGCGGACAGTCATACCCTCGATTTGATCGCTCACTGTCTCGCGCATCCATTGCGTCGTTTCCAAGACGCTACGGAACTGGCAGAGAGGATGGATTCGGTCGATCTACCCGTCTGGAATCCTGTGCCGACCGGCTTGTTCGATGTGCAGCATCTGGTTAGGGAATACGTTAGTCTTTCTGCAAAGTAACGATGCTCATGGGAGTATTCGGAGCGATCACTGGCCGATTCTCTTGAGTGCCAACGGCATTCCGCATACCCTTGAGATAAGTTAGGCGAACGATACATTCGACGTTCGGAGGCTGAGTTTAGACCATTCGTATGAACTCTGGGGCGAACGAGGGAAAGGGCAATCATGGCAGGAAATGAGGTGACTGTTTTCATCGAACACGTTCGATGCTTTGCAGAAGCCCAGAGCATTCCGATCCGGCCGCTGACTCTGTTGGTGGGAGAGAATAGCTCGGGTAAGTCAACTTTCCTGGCCGTGGCCGCCGCGCTGTTCGAGCGGGATCGCTTCCCCCTGCGGCCTAGTTTCAATGAGCCGCCGTTCAACCTCGGAAATTTTGAAACGATTGCGACCTATAAGGGTGGAAAATACGGACGGGATGAGGCTTTTACCATCGGGTTCTCGTCCGGCACGGACGGCGAGCAAAATTTCTGTGAGATCGAAGGCACATACGTTCGCGATCGAGGGAAGCCTGCCCTGTCTCGGCTTCACGCAAAGAGTCCCCTCGGAAGTATCGACATCGAGGTAACAGACGACAGAATTAGCGGGAATGTAACCATCCAATCCTCCAAAGGCACAACTCCGATAAGCGTCCAGACTCAGGACATCTCGGATGCGCGTGAAAAGTTGGGCATGTTCCCGCTTGAGCGAGACTTATCGAGGTTGCTTTTGTACCTGACACAAAGGTCGGGCAAGGTACTGGATCGAGTCAAATTTGAAGGCATCTGGAAGTTATCCGAATCCCTTCGCCAACCTTTTGCTCAAACATTTGCGTTGGCTCCGATTCGTACCCGTCCGAAGCGGACTTACGATGAGCTTTCGGAAGACTATAGCCCCGAAGGGGATCATGTTCCGAAACTTCTCGCTCGGCTTCTGAACGAGGAATCACGATCCGAACCTGGGCGGCGGCTTCAAGAGGCAATCCTGAAATTCGGAAAAGAATCGGGCCTATTCCGTGACGTCGAAGTCAAGAAGCTCGGCAAGGGAGCGGACGACCCGTTCCAAGTTCAAATCGGTGTCGGCGGTCCCAAGGTCAACCTGATCGATGTTGGCTATGGGGTGAGTCAATCCTTGCCCGTTGTCGTGCAGAGCGTACTTCGCCGTCAATCCAGCCTGCTCCTAATCCAGCAGCCCGAAGTTCATCTCCATCCCCGCGCGCAGGCCGCTCTTGGCACTTTCTTCGCGGACTTGGCGGCCACCGGCAATGACACACTCCTGATTGAGACGCACAGCGATTATTTGATCGACCGAGTCCGACAAGAGGTAGCCAAGGGAACTCTCGATCCGAATAGGGTACTGATCCTCTTCTTCCACAAACCAAAGATGGAGACGGCGGTATACCCCATCCATCTCGACAGGCTTGGCAACGTCGAGGATGCTCCCGATCATTACCGAGACTTTTTCCTACAAGAAGAACTCAACATCCTAGGCCACGCGGAGGAGTGATGTGCTTGATCGTCGATGCGAATGTTGCGAGCCTCGTTTTCTCTCCAAAGCCACACGACGATTTTCTGCCGATTTGGAGCGCTTTATCGAGGGGCCGCGCGGTGGCCGTTTACGGCGGACACCTGACCGTCGAATACACGATGTTGACGAAGATTCGGCGTTTACTGCTCGAACTCGGCCGACGAGGGGCATTGCGCAAGGTTGAAGATGGTCTCGTGCAACGCGCTACCGCGGCCTATGTTGAGAAGGAAATTCGTTCCGACGACCCCCCCATATTCTCGGCTTGGCACAGGTAACAAACGTCCGGCTCCTTTGCTCGCACGACAACGATCTGCACACAGATTTCACAAATCCGGCACTCCTTCAGCCGCATGGAAGTGTGTATCAGAACCGGAACCATGCTCATCTGATTGGCCTTCACTGTAAGCCCAAGAAGCAATCGCGGCGAAAATCGAGGTGATCTCCGTGAAAATCCAGGGGCAATTCCGCGTTGCGCAGTCTATCGGCGTAGAATACATAGATCGACACGGCATCCATCGTGGCGATCGGTAGGCCCTTGCTTACGAGTGATTTCACAAACCGCGACGACCGGCGATTGGAGGCGACCATGACCGATCCACGCTACCCCCAGTTGTATCAGATCAACGCGCGCGCTCGACTCACGGAGTTGTCGCGGACTCTAGGCCGACCCGCGACACTCGACGATCTTGCCGATGCCGAACTGGATCACCTGCAACAGTTGGGCTTCGATTGGATCTGGTTGCTCAGCGTCTGGCAGACCGGCCCGGCGGGGCAAAAGGTTTCGCGGACGAATGCGGCATGGCGGAAAGAATTCCAAGAGACCCTGCCCGATCTGCGCGAGGAAGACATTGCTGGCTCCGGTTTCGCTATCGCGGGCTACACCGTTCATTCGCAATTCGGCGGCGACGCCGCTTTGGCCCGCTTGCGCGAGCGCCTGCGCCAACGCGGTCTGCGACTGATGCTCGATTTCGTGCCCAATCACACCGCCCTGGATCATTCTTGGGTCGAGGATCACCCGGAGTATTACATCTCCGGCACGGAGGCGGATCTGACTCATTCGCCTCAAAACTATGCGCGGGTCCAACGCCGTCAGGGCGATCGAATCTTCGCCTATGGACGCGACCCCTACTTCCCCGGTTGGCCGGATGCGCTTCAACTGAATTACGGAAACCCCGATGTTCGAGAGGCGATGACCGGCGCATTGCTCAAGATAGCTGGACAGTGCGACGGCGTGCGCTGCGACATGGCCATGTTGGTGCTGCCGGAGGTCTTCGAACGGACTTGGGGCATCCGAACGCAGCCATTTTGGCCCAAGGCGACGCGGCGGGTTCGAGAGGCTCATCCCGGATTTTGTTTCATGGCCGAGGTCTATTGGGATATGGAATGGACTCTCCAGCAGCAAGGCTTCGATTATACCTACGACAAACGATTGTACGATCGTCTGGTGGAGGGCCACGCTCGGCCGATCCGCGAGCATTTTCGCGCGGGACTGGACTATCAAGATAAGTTGGCTCGCTTCCTGGAAAATCACGACGAGCCCCGGGCGGCGGCCACTTTTCCTCTCGACAAACACGAGGCCGCGGCCGTTCTCACTTTCCTCGCGCCGGGTCTGCGTTTCTTTCACGAAGGCGAGTTCGAGGGGCGCAAGAAGCGTATCTCTCCTCACTTATGTCGTCGTCCGGACGAACCCGTCGATGGGGAACGAGCGGCGTTCTACGATCGCATCTTGAAACGGCTGCAGCAGCCGCTCCTCCGCGACGGACGCTGGCAATTGCTCGAATGTCAGCCCGCGTGGGAGGGCAATTGGACCTGGGATTGCTTCGTGGCCTTCGTCTGGGAAGGCTCGGAGCGACTGCTGGTCGCGGTGAACTATGCCCCCAATCGCAGCCAATGCTACTTGCGACTTCCGTTTACCGATCTCGAAAATCGCCGATGGCGTTTTCAAGATCGACTGGGAACGGAAGTTCACGACCGCGAAGGCAACGACCTGCAATCTCGTGGCTTGTACCTGGACCTGCGCCCCTGGCAAACCTGCGTCTGGTCCGTCTCCGCCCTGCCAAACGTGGGTTAGCCGCGACGCGCCAGCGGAGTGCGTTCGGGTGCGTGAGCGCGCTCCGCTGGCGCGTCCAACACGCCGATCGATCCTTCGTAGACAAGCAAGGGCGGCATCCCGGCTACCGACGTGCCATGCCGGGCTATCTGCTGTTGGTGCTTGTATGGATCAGGCCCTCCAGATCGGGAGCCGGGCAGCCGCAATTCGGCTGGATCTACGTCTCGAACGTCGGGTGGCAAATCTGTAGAACACGCTATCCAGTCGAATGTCTCAAAACAGGTCGTTGAGGGAATCGCGTTGCCACGCTTCCCTGTGAGCGGCTGTTCGACGGAACCACTGGATCGCTCGGCGCAATCGATCTTCTGATCTTGCGATCCCAAAAACACCTCAGCAACTCCGCTATTCTTACATCAAGTCCTCTATTCACGGAACAGCCTGTTTCGCCAGTACATAGGACGCTCCGATCCACGCCGCCCATCCCTCTTCATACGATCCAAGCCTCCGACTTTCGGAGCCGTTGAGGGCCTGCCTCCATTGGTGTCCGAGAAATATCTTTCCGACGCTGTCGGGTTGGAAGGGCGGATGGGCATATACTTTGGGGGAGTCTTGTTTAGATGAGATGGTGCCATCATGCAATTGTGGCGGTTGTGGGTGCTGCGCGGGCCGAATGTGTGGGCGGCGTGTCCGGTTCTTGAAGTCGGCGTCGATTTGCGAGAATGGGTCGATGCGCCGCGGGAGCGGAGCGAAGGGGTCGGCGAGCGTTTGGGAACCTGGATTCCCTCGCTGCAAGGCGAACGGGAGGCGTCCGACGGGTTCGATCCGGCTCAAATCTTCGAACAATTGCTGAAACAGTTGCAGATTCTGGCCGGCAATCCGGTGCGATTCAGTTCGACGCGCTCCACGGCCCGACCGGATCGCTATCGTGTGGCCGTCGAATATCACGAGGAGCCGGTGGGGCGAGCCTGTGTGCAAACGGCGTTGGCGATGTGCCGGGCGGCCTGGGAAGGGCAGCCTTTTCCCGTTGCCGACGAGTTAGCCCGTCTCCGTGCCCTGGCCGACGACCAGCGGCTGGGGCCGAGTACGTTCGCCATTGTCGAGGCCGCCCGCGCCCGCGATATTCCCGTCGATCACTTCAACCCGGAAGACGGCCGCTATTTGATGTTAGGGCAGGGGGCGCGCCAACATCGGAGTTTGGCGGCTGAAACCGATGAGATTAGCGCTCTGTCGCGTTCGATCACCACGGACAAACATCTGACCAAACAGTTGCTGCGCGAAGCGGGCGTTCCCGTGCCGTTCGGTCGGCCCGTCGCGGATGAAAACGATGCCTGGGAGGCCGCTTGCGCGCTGGGTCTGCCCGTCGTCATCAAGCCGCAAGACCGCGACATGGCCGTGGGCGTGGGTCTGAACTTGCGGACGCGCGAACAGGTGGCGGCCGCCTATCGGACGGCGAAGAGCCGCAGCGATTACGTCTTGGTCGAACGCTTTGCCGAAGGCGCGGAACATCGCGTGCTGGTGGTCGAAGATCGCGTGGTGGCTGTGGCCTTGATCGAGCCGCCGCTCGTGGTCGGCGACGGTGTTTCGACGGTGGCCGAGTTGGTCGAAGAGGTAAACCGCGATCCGCGCCGGGGCGAGGCCTATCCCGCGCCGCTGCGGCGCATTCGTCTCGATGCCGTCGGTCTGGGGATGCTGGCGGCGGCGGGGTATACGGTCGATTCCGTTCCGCCGCCTGGCCAACGTGTGATCCTGCGCTGCCAGCTGCCGCATCTCGATCACGGTGGTTTTCTGCGCGATGTCACCGATGTGATTCACCCCGAGACGGCCGCCTGCATCGTGGCCGCGGCCCAGGCGCTGCGCGTCCGCGTCGCCGGCGTGGACGTGGTGGCGCGCGACATCTCGCGGCCTTTGGAAGAACAAGGCGGAGTCGTCGTCGAAGTCAACACCGGCCCCGGCCTGGGACTGCACACGGCCCCCTACACCGAGTATCCGCGCCCGGTTGGAGCGGCAATCGTGGCCAGCATGTTTCCACCGGGCGACAACGGACGCATCCCCATCGTCGCCGTCGCAGGCAGCCGGGCGCGCGCGGCGGGACGCACCCTCGCCACACAGTTGACCGATGCCGGTTATCGCGTCGGACGCACCGGCTACGACGGCGTGTTCATCGCCGGACGCAAGATCAATCTGCGCGACGCATCGGCCCATGAGAAGGCGCGCGCCTTGCTGCGCAACAATCGCATCGATATCGCCATCCTGGAATGCGAGGCCCACGACCTGCTCCGCGACGGCTTTGGCTGCGACCGCTGCGACATCCTCCTCGTCGCCGATCCCACCGAGGAAATAGTCGATCGCCTGCCCAAAGCCAACGGGCAAGACGAAGAAGCACCCGTTGAGGAAGCGTGGATTGCTCTGCTACATGGGCTGGCCTCGGACGGCAAGGTGGTTCTCAACGCCGACGATCCGCCCGATCTCGATGACGTGGCCTTGCCGACCGATCGCGTCATCTGGTTTGCGCGCCGAGGGGACAACTCGCGTCTGATCGCGCATCGCGCCGACGGCGGCACGGCCGTCTATCTCGGTGCCGATTGTCTCGTTATCGCGCAGGGAGTGGAGGAGCAACGGATGGCGTTCGGAGGTCGTCCCGCGCAGCGCGATCCGCGCGAACAACTCGCCTTGTTGGCGGCACTGTCTGGAGCCATGGCGCTCAACCAGTGCGGCGACGAAGAAGAACCCGTCTCCCGCGTTCCGATAAGTACACCGTTGGAACTCACCTTATCCGCCGTGTAGGAATCCAGCGTGCCCATCGAACAGAGAGCGGACAAGACTTCCCGAGCGGGGGGCGTCAGCCCCCTGAGATTCATCGACAAGACTTCCCGAGCGGGGGCGTCAGCCCCCTGAGATTCATCGACAAGACTTCCCGAGCGGGGGGCGTCAGCCCCCTGAGATACCCGGAACTCAGGGGGCTGACGCCCCCCGCTCAGAGTTTGTCCGTTTAGCTCTCATTCAAGGCCGGATCGACTCGCTCTGGAAAAACCCGCCGCGCATCCTAAAACGAACGAAAGCAGACCGGGTATTCATCGCTCCGCGAGAGAACGGAATGGGATATGGCCGAGCGCTACGATGTCTTGGTAATTGGTGCGGGTCCGGGGGGATATGTGGCCGCCATCCGCGCGGCGCAACTGGGCATGAACGTGGCCGTCGTCGAAAAGCGAGCCACCCTGGGCGGAACGTGCCTGAACGTCGGCTGCATCCCGAGCAAAGCCCTTCTCGATTCGAGCGAACGGTACGTCGAAGCCAAATCGCACCTCGACAAGCACGGCATCCACATCGACGGCGTGCGCCTCGATCTCGCTGCCATGCTTTCTCGCAAAGATCGCGTGGTTAAAGGGCTGACCGAAGGAGTCGCCTTTCTCTTTAAGAAAAACAAAATCACGTCCTACGCCGGCGCGGGGCGGCTTTTGGGCGAGGGCAAGGTTGCGGTCAAAAGCGCCAGCGCGGATGAGATCGTTCTCGAAGGAAAGCATCTCCTCTTGGCCACCGGCAGCGAACCCGCCGGTCTTCCCTCCCTGCCGTTCGACGGTACCACCATCGTCAGTTCGACCGAAGCGCTGGCGTTCGACCGCGTGCCGCAGCATCTCATCGTGGTCGGCGGAGGGTACATCGGCCTGGAACTCGGTTCGGTATGGAATCGGCTCGGCGCGAAGGTGACGGTCCTCGAATTCTTGCCGCGCCTGATGCCGCTCAGCGACGGCGAAATCGCCGAGATGCTCGGTCGCTCTTTAAGCAAACAAGGTCTGTCGATTCAGTTGGATACGAAAGTCGTCGCCGCCGGTTCTCAGGGTGGAGAGATCCACGTCAACGCCCAACACAAGGGCAGGGATCAACTCGTTGTGGGCGACAAGGTACTCGTCGCCGTCGGACGCCGTCCGCTGACCAAGGGATTGGGGTTGAGCGAAATCGGCGTGCGATGCGACGAAAAGAGCGGCCGGGTACTGGTGAACGAAAACTTTGAAACGAACGTCAAGGGTATTTATGCCATTGGCGATCTCATTGATGGCCCCATGCTGGCGCACAAGGCCGAGGACGACGGGGTAGCCTGCGTCGAACGCCTTGCAGGCATGAAAACGCACGTCGATTACAACACGGTACCCAGCGTGGTCTACACCTGGCCCGAAGTCGCCAGCGTCGGCCAGACCGAGGAACAACTCAAAGCCGGCGGGCGCGAGTATCGCGTCGGACGCTTCCCGTTCGCGGCCAATCCGCGCGCTCGCTGCATGGACGAGTCGGAGGGCATGGTAAAGATTCTCGCCGACGCTCGCACCGACCGCGTTCTCGGCGTTCACATCATCGGCCCGCGCGCTTCGGATCTAATCGCCGAATGCGTCGCGGTGATGGAGTTTTCCGGAAGTGCCGAAGACATCGCGCGGATCTGCCACGCCCATCCCACGCTCTCCGAAGCCGTGCGCGAAGCCGCCTTGGCCGTCGATCGCCGGGCCATTCACGTTTAGGGTCTAGCGTCGTCGCCCCTTCAAACCCTATTCCCCGCGCGCGCCGACCCATTTTTGATCCGAAGGCAACAAAATGACTCAAGCTGGGATTCCCCGCCGCGCCCATCGCCCGCACAATAAAGGTGTCTCGTCCTCGGACCTCGGCTCGATCCAGCGATCTCCTTGCCGGGTCCAGACCTTTGCGGGACAACCATGACGCATCCGACGCGAAACACGATCGCTCATCGACCGGCAAGCGCTCTTGCCCGGCGGGGGCTGTGGCTCGCCCTCGCTGGGATAGCCTGGCTCGTCGCTTCGCCCCTCGTGGCAGCGGGGAACGACCTCGAACTCGAAGCCAAGATCCACCGCGCCCTCAGCAACAATGTCGAACTGAAAAAGGCGAGTTTGTTCGTCCGCGTCGCCGACGGCAAGGCCACACTCGGCGGAACCGTGCCTTCACCGGATCTGAAACGAGAAGCGCTTCGGCTGGCCGAACGAGTCGAGGGCGTGGTGACGGTGCGCGGCGACGGCTTATACGTCGTGCCTTCGACGCGACGGCCTCCGCTTACGATTGCTCTTCCTCTGGAAGAACGCCCCACGCAATCGCGGGCCGCCTCACCCGCCTTGACGAGGCTCGACCCAACGGAATCCGTAGCCGTTCCTTCGCCGCGCCCCACGGCCAACGAATGCCTCGCCCAATCCATTACCCTGTTCGCACCGGAGGCCGCCGTCGCCGCCGTTCGCCCGACCCAATCGACGCAACTGACCGCGCATCCGCGCCCGACTCCACCCGTCGCCGCTCTCCTTGCGGTCGTGGAGTCATTGCGCCGACAGAATTCGCGCTTTCAAAACATCCGTATCCTCGAACGCGATGCGACCATCTACATCTACCCCGGCAACGCCTCCGCCGACGACGCCATGACTTTCGCCCAAGCCGTGCGAAAAGTCCCAGGAGTGCGCGAAGTTGTGATCGCACCGCGTTCGCGCTGATCGCGCCAGGTTGCAAGCCCCTCTCAATCGCTGTTCAGAGGGAGCAGAGTTCGACGCAGTATCGCTCCGTAAAGTGGACCCCATTGCCAAGACCAAAAAATACCCATACATCGACTTGGTCGATGGGATAACTCCGCTATGCCTTCCCTTCACTCTTTCGCTCGGCCTGATCCCAGACATATCTTTCCGCCCCGCACGACCTTCACTCCTTCGGAGATCGAGCGGGGCGGAAAGGAATGTATCCGCCTCACGCCCACCGCTTACTTTCCAAGTAGACCGCCGCCGGCGTTCGGTAGTACAGCGACTGATGCAGACGTTCCTCGTTGTCGTACGCAAAGTACCGCGAAGTTGAAGTCGTTGTTGTGGCTGTGGCGCTCCTTGTCGAGCAGCTTCAACGCCAGCAGGCTCAAGAGGGCGCTGACGGCACGCACCCTGCGCGATCCGGGATAGCCGGCCTGTCGCACCAGATGGTCAAAGCGGAGTTGGCTGAGTAGAGGAAAGAACAGGAAGACGCCGGCCACTCGGGTTCGCAGCCGACGTTCCTGAGTAAGCTGTACCTGGCGGCAGTCACTGACCAGCGGAGGTTCTGGGTGCGCTGGCGGGGTCTTCACGGTGGTGCGGACAGGCCGGCCGAAGTGGGGCCGGCTGGTCTTGTACCTTGACGCCGTGCGGTTTGGCTATTCGCGCCAGTTCCTCAAACAGGGCGACGGCCGAGGGACAACGATCGTCCGGACGCTTGGCCAGCAGCTTGAGGACCACCCCCTCGAGCGCGGCCGGGATCGCCGGCTGGAACTTTGTCGGCTTGACCGGCTCGTCCCGGTGGATCTTGAGCATCGTGTCCACCACGTTCTTGCCCTCCAGGGGCGGCCGGCCGGTCAGCAGCGCGTACATTAGCGCTCCTAAACTATACAAATCGGATCGGCCATCCACATCGCTGCCGCCGCTGGCGCGCTCCGGAGACATATAGCGGACATCGCCCAGGATCTCGCCGGGCTTGGTGATTTGCTTGGCCAATCCGCCCTCCTGGGCCTTGGCCAGCATCAGATCGCCAAGCTTGGTCTGCTCCGCGGTCTTGCCGATCATCACGTTTTGCGGCGTGACGTTGCGATGGATGATGCCGTGTTCGTGGGCATAGGCCAAGGCTCGCGTCAGGAAATAGCCGACCCGCAGGGAACGCTTCCAGTCGAGCATGTTGGACGTGCCGATACGCTGGAGGATTCGCGTCAGGCTTTCCCCTTCGATCAACTCCATGGCCGTCCAGCAATACGGCCCCGTCTTGCCGGCACCGTACAGCGCGACAAGGTTGGGATGACGCAGTGGCAGCATGGTCTTCATCGCCCGGATGAAGCGTTGCACGTCGTCGTCGTTCTGCGCGAACTCCGGAAACAATACCTTGAGAGCGGCGGGACGGTCGTGCTTGAAATCGTGAGCCTGGAAGACCAGTCCCGATTGGCCCTGAGCCAGGACCTTGCCAACGTCGTAGTGGGAGAGTTGACGGCCGGTCAGCTCGTGCAGTTTCTCCGCTGTCCGCGGCGCGGGTCGAGCGGGAACGGCGGCCGGGACGGCGACCTTTTCAAGTTCGTTCTTGAATTCCTCCACGCGCAGCTGCGTGTTGCCGATGCGGACCAGGTCGCCGACCTTCAGCTCGCGCTCACTGACGCGTTGGTTATTGACGAAAGTGCCGGAACTGCTGTCCAGGTCGGTAAGCAGAATGCACCGGCCGCGCAACTCGATCTCGCAGTGAACGCGCGACACGCTGTTGTCGGCCAGCGGCGTATTGGCATGTCGACTGCGCCCCAGCAGGATGCTGAGGCCGTCGGTCAGAGGGAACCGCTGTCCCTGATTGGGACCGGCGATAACGTGAAGCAAGCGAGGCATGAGGTTCTCCCTGTCGATTGGGCCGCGCTCAACGGCGCGGCAAGTGGTTCAGCGCCCACCTCTGCATCCACTGCATTTGGTAGATGTCGCCGAAGGAGGCGTTCTGTAGGTTGCGAAAAGTGTTGTAATTCGCCCACGTCTGGGCCACGGCGGCTTCGCGTTGTAGGCGCATGGCTTCGGAAAGGTTACGCTCCATCAAGCGATCCTGGGCCTGTTTGATGCGCTGCTGTTCGTCCATGACCTTTTTGAGATAGTCGGAGTAGTCGTAGGACCAGCGCTCGAATTCGTCGCGCGAGATCTTGCCGTCGTTGTCGCGGTCGAGCCGGGATAGCAAAGCGTAATCGGGATAGCGGCGGAAGTCGCGCGAGCTGAACTGCCTCGGCTTTTGGCCGGGCGGAACGTAGTCGTAAGCGCGGGCCAGTTGTCCGCGGATGGCATGGGCCAGCTCGTCCTTGTCGAGGAAGTCATCTTTGTTGCTGTCGTTGCCGGCGAACCAGGCGCGCAGCTGCGACTGGATCAGTCCGGTGACGCCGGTATGTTCCTTGCGCGGCGGCGACGGTTGCGATTGCGACTTGGACAGCACCACGGCGGCGGCCTTGTTCGCCTCGGCATTGGCCTTTTTCAAGACGGTCTGCAAGACGGGGACTGCGACGGGGCCCATTCGCTCCAAGGCGTCGATCAACGGCTGATGCTTGCGGGCATCCTTTTCGCGCTCCAGCGTCTGCACGAGATAGGGGATGGCATAGTCGCCGATGCGCGTCAGAGCTTGCAGGGTTTCCTCCCTGGTGCGGCCATCCATCCCCAGGCAAGCGATCAATTCGGGCAAGACGAAACGTGCATCGGGGCCCATGCGGCCCAGGGCGTTGATGGCGGTCAGACGCACCTGCGGGTTGCGGTCGCGCAGCGCCTCGCCCAGAATCAGGATGCCGTCGGGTCCAATGACCACGAAAGTATCGATGACGGCCAGGCGCACGGCGCTGTTGCCGTCGGCCAGCGCCTCCACCAACGCGGGCAAAGCGGCTCTTGCGTTGTCGCCCATCTCCGCCAACTCGTGGGCCGACTGGGCGCGTACCGACGCCGACTTGTCCTGAAGACCCCGGATCAAGCTGCCGATCAAGTCACCCTCAATGCGCGTCACGGCGGCGCGGGCGGCCTCCTGCACCTTGGCATCGGCGTCCAAACACTGCACGCGCAGAAAGAGCAACTGGCTTTTGGCTTGCCGTCCCAGCCCTCCAAGCTCTCCCGCGGCGAAAATGCGCAGCTCTGGCGAGGCATCGCGCAGAGACGCGGCGAAGACAGGTACGTCGGCGGTCTTGGCCGGACCCATCCGGCTCAGTGTTTCGCGGGCCTGGTTGCGCATCTCGGCGTCGGGATCTTTCAGCACCGCCACCACCGCCGCCAGGGCTAGACGGGCTTCCGCTCCACGCTTGGCCAACTCGCGCAGCGCTTTGAGGCGTTCGGGCGGCTTCCCTTCTTTCAGGCTCCGGGACAACTCCGCCACGGTGGCCGGCTTGTTTTTGGGGACCGCGTCTGGCGGAACCACGAGAACGATGTCCGGCTGGGTCTGCACGACGGGTTCGGACGCGGGCGTCTCCGGGACCGCCGGGGCCGACTTCGGGCCGCGGTTGGCCAGGAGGAAAGCGAGGGTGCCGAGGATCAGCAGGCCGGCGGCCGCGCCGCCTCCCCACAACAGAGACTGGGGAAGGCGGTTTTTTTCCACCGATGGCGTCGGAACCTCCGGCTCGGAGCGCCGGGCTTTGGCTTCCCGCAGTTTCTGCTGCACATACATCAGCGAGGCGTCTGGGGCCATCGTCTTGTCTTCGGACGTGTCCAGCGGCACCGGTTTGAGAGCCGCCGCGGGCCGCGAGGCCGGCCCGTCGCCGGCAGGACCGGGTGCTTCCAGCGGATGGGCGCAGTTCGGACAGACGAAGATGCGAGTGCCTATCTTGTTCTCGGCCACCGGCAAAGTGGTGCCGCATTGGGGACAGCGAAGGGAAATCATAGAGTCTCCAATCTTGCTATGGGGTATTCGACGACACTTCTCACGGTTTCTTGTTGGCCGCCTTGGCGTCCACTTCCTTCCAGAACTCAGCCGCGAACGCCGTCCCACTCGATCTTGCACTGAGGCAATGCCTTCCTCAGTTCCTCGATTCCCGCAGCGGTGACCTTGGTCTTGTGCAAGCGTAAGAGCTTCAGTTTGCTGAGACCCCTTAAGTGGACAAGCCCTGCGTCCGTCACCGGCGTGCCACCCAGATCGAGCGTCGTAAGCCCCTGGGGGAGATGTCCCAGCGTAGCGCCGGTAACCTGGGAGCACTCAAGCAGGCAAAGCTCCGTGAGCTTGGTCAGTTCCTTCAGATGGACCAACTCGCCGTCGTTCACCTTCGTCCTCTTCAGGAAAAGTTGAGTGAGCCCCCTGGGGAGATGTTCCAAGCCGGTGGTAAGTACGGTGCAGTAGTCCAGCTTAATGTGTTCGAGCTTGTTCAACTCCTTGAGGTGGACCAATCCCGTGCCGCTGATGCCGCCGTACATTTCCGCCAGACTGAGGCTCGTGAGGCTGGTCAACCCTTTGAGAGGTTCCAATCCGGCGTCTGTCATCGGAATGCGTTGCAGACCGAGCGAGGTGAGGTTGGGTAAGTCTTTCAAGTGGGCCAGACCGGCATCGCCCACATGTGTATACTTCAACGTGAGATAACCGAGGTTGGTCAGCCCCTGGAGACGGACAATCTCATCGTCGGTGACACGGCTTCTAGGACCAAAGTGGATCCCCGTCAGTTCAAAAGCTCCGACGGGCAAGTCCTTGGCCGCCCCGACCTGCCGCTCCTGTCTGCCGGCACGAATCGTCATACCGCCGTGGCCCGCCAGGACCCACTCGGCGGCCTTGCGATCCGACCCGATGTCAACGGCCTCCGTCTTCACCATCGGCTTGCCGATGGGAACGCGGGCCAGGCGCAGGCCGATGTTGTTGCGCCACGCCACCGGTTTCGTTGGACGGTGGGCCCAGGCCTCAGGTACCGAGCCCGACAGGTGATATCCCGCCCGGCAATCGTTGGGGTTGTTGTCCCAGCTCCCGCCGCGGAAGTAGTGCAACGTCCCTTTGTCCTTCTTCCACTCGTCGTCGCACCATTCCCAGACATTGCCGTGCATGTCGAAAAGCCCAAGAGCATTGGGCTTGTAACTGCCCACCTTGCACGTCCGTTTCAGCCCCTTGTCATGCGCGAAGTTCGCCTGGTCCGGTAGCAGCGTGTTCGTCGGCTCTTCCAAATAGAAATCGAAAGCGCTTTGCGACGCATCCTTCATCGGGCCGCCGCGGCAGGCGTATTCCCACTCCGCCTCTGTCGGCAAGCGATACACCCAGCCCGTTTCCGTCGCCTGCTCATTGAGCCGCTTGACGAACAACTGGCAATCCTCCCAGGACACCTGCTCGACGGGAAAACGCTTCTGGTCTGGCCCGGCAACTCCCTGCACGGCGTTGAAAGCGCTGGGGTTGTTCGCGGTGACCTTTCCCCACTCCTCTTGCGTGACCTCGTACTTGCCGAGGTAAAAGTCGTGGAGCACCTCCGCCAGCTTGTTTCCCGTGTAGCCGGCACCGCCACCCAGCCACGCCTTGCCCCTGGGCACCAGGACGAAATCCATGCCGAGCTTGTTCCTGTACGTCTTCGGCAGAGGCAGTGAGCCGGCGGCAATCACCAGCCCGTCCTGCTTAATCTGCATCTCGCCGCCGAGCAACTCGATCCTGAGCGTCGTCGTTTCGCCCTTCTTGATGAGGAGCTTGTCGGCCTCGAAGGAGAAGTCTCCCCGCTTTATCAGAATGCCGTGTTCGCCGGCTCGCAGCGCGATCGGCTCCTTGTCGGCTCCCTTGATGGTCGGCCCGGATTTGTCGAAGACGATTTCGACGTTGGGATCGTCGCTCTCGATGCGGACGATGCCCTTCGGCGTCGGCCACAAAAGGACGAGGGCGGCCACCAAGACGCAGACGCCCGCCACACCGCCGCCTATCAACCACGGCAGCCGAGAACGCTTGCTCCCCTGTCGCCTCACAGAAGTGCGTGCCGCCCCTCGCTTCGTGCTTGCCACATTCCCTTGGCCAGATCCGGCTCCCGGAGCAGCCAGAACCTGGGTGGTTTCCCCTTCGATCTGCCGCAGGGCTTCGACAACAGCCTGGGCCGTCTGCATCCGTTCCTCCGGCTTCTTGGCCAAAAGCTGCATCACCAGATCGGACAACGCTTCCGGCAGCTCCGGGCGCAGCTGGATAGGCGGAGGCGGATTGTCTACCGCCACCGACATCAGGGTCGAAACCGTGTCTTTGCCCTTGAAGGCCGCCTGGCCCGTAGCCATGCGGTACAGCACGCAACCCAGACTGAACAAATCGCAGCGTCCGTCTACTGCCTCACCGGATGCCTGCTCCGGAGCCATGTAAGCCGGCGTGCCGATGATCGCTCCCTGCTGCGTCAGTCCCGAGTCTCCCACCGACGCCCGCGCCAGACCAAAATCCAGGATCTTGACGCGCCCCTTATCGCCCTCCAGCCAGACGTTGGCCGGCTTGATGTCGCGATGAACCAGGCCGGCGGCGTGCGCGGCTCCCAGACCCAAGGCCATCTCGTGGCCAATGCGCAGCACCTCCGCGAGGGGCAGGATCGGCTCGCGCTGCAGGCGCACATCGAGCGGTTCGCCCTTGAGGAACGGCATGACGATGAAGGGAGCGCCGCGGTCCTCAGCCACTTGCAAGATCGCTACGATGTGATCGTGTTCGAGGGCGGCGGCGGTGCGCGCCTCGCGCAGAAAGCGTTGCTGCGACGTTTTGCTGTCGGCCAGATGGGGCAACATGGCCTTGATGGCCACCTTGCGTCCGAGCTTGAGATCCTCCCCTTGGTAGACAACGCCCATGCCGCCGGCACCCAGCACCTTGAGGATGCGAAAGCCGCCCAGTCGGCCCAATTCGCCGTCGGCCTGCGGCGGGGCCAGGAAATCGGTCAGGCTGGCATCGTGTTGGTCCGCGTGGGGATGCGATGTGTCGGTGGCGTCCGACAAGCCGGGCGGCGGAATGGTCCCTTGCGCGGGCGGATTGCTGGGAGCGTCCGGAGGAAGGGTCGGCGTCTCCGGTCGCTCAGACAGCGACGCACCCGCAGTCAGCGACGGAACCCGATCCAGAACGGCAATCACTTGACCGCAGCCGGGGCACTTGACCTTTTTGCCAGCCACTTCATCTTTGACCTTGAGCTGCTTGCCGCAGCTGGAACACGCGAACGAAATCATGGCGAAGACCTCACACAACAGTAGGATTACGTCGGCATCGACCCGGCTCACGGTTTCTCGTTGGCCGCCTTGGCGACTAGTTCCTTCCGAAAATCGGCCTTCGGCTTGCCGGCACGGGCGGCCCCGATTATTCCTTTTTGCCTCGCAAATACGCCAGCCGCGCATCGACAGCCGCGATCAGGCGCGGGTTGGAAAGCATTTCGGCCACGTCCTGCTGGATAATGTGCTTGAGAAGATCGGTCGGGCCGACCTTGTCCACGATGGCGCGGGCTTCATTGCGCAAGGCCTGCGCCTGCTTGAATTTCTTGAGGTCCGCATCGCTCATGGCGTAGGCCTTGTCGAGCAACTCGCCGACACGCTTGCCGGTCTGGTCGCCTTTCTCGACGTTGAGGCCGCCGATCTGCCAAGTAACCTCGCGGATCGTGAAGGCGCGGATCTCTTTCCATTCTTCGGGCGAGGGTCTCTTGGCGTTGTCACCCTTTTTGACGCGCATGGCCGCGAACAGCCGCGTTCGCGGGTTGGGCAAATCCTTGCCGTAGCTGGCCAGATAGGCGATCACCTGGTCGGCGGTGCAATGCAGCCGCACGAACGAGAGAGCCCTTCTTCGCGCTTCGTCGGTGATCTCGACGGCGTCGTCGAGAGTGTAATCTTCGCTGTCCTGCAAGTCGCGCAGTTGCGTTTCAAGCTCCTCGATGCGTTCGTCGTCTTCGGCGATCAGTGCCGCTCGCAGCTCGACGAGTACTTTGCGGTGTTCATCGCTGATGTCGGCCTCGTCGCGCTGTTTGTCCTCCTTGGGAGGGCACGACGCGAATTGCTTTTCGATCGTTTTCAAGCGCTGCTCGGGGTTTTGCGTTCCCACGGCGAGGTCCGCATCGCTGCCGCGCAGCAAATAGAGGGTGCGCAACACGTTCACCTCCATGCTCAGGTGGTTGCTGTCCTCCGGAGCGGGAGTGATCGCGGTGGAGTTGACGTTCTTCGCTCCCGTTTGGGCCAAGGCGGTGCCGCGATCATTGTCGAAGAGCGCCGGCAAGCCGAGAAGAAAGAGGGTCGCGATGACAATCATCGCGGGGCGGTGGTACACAGGCATGACGGATCCTTTCGAGTTAGAATGACACGAGAAATCATCACTTGTGGGCGGATTGCATTGCTTTTTGCAGCTGGGCGATGGATGCCTGCATGTCTTTGATCGCCTGCACCCGGTTGCCGCCGTAGTCGCGATCGCCCTTCTGCAGGACCGCGATGCCTTGCTGGAGCGACTTGATTTGCGATTGTAGTTGGGCATTGGATTTGGCCTGCGATTCCGGGTGCCAGGGTTCGTGCTTACGCGGGGCCAACGCCTTCTTTCTTTTGTCTCCCTTCAACCCCAAGGCGGCGTCAAGCGACTTCTCGGCCTTGCCAACGTCGCGCTCGGCATTCTTCCGGTGCCCGCCGTAGTCGTGGTCGCCTTTTGCCAGCATGGCGTGCGACGCCTTCAGGGCACGCAGCGCCCCGGCCAGCTGGGCGTTGGATTTCTTTTGCGGCTCCGGCATGCGTTTGCTGGCCGCGTTGCGCGGACTCGCATGTGTTTTCGCCGCCTTTTGTTTGTTTTGTTTGGGCGCGGTGGACGATTTTTGATTGTTTTGTTTGGGCGCGGTGGACGATTTTTGATTGTTTTGTTTGGCCGCCGTGGACGGTTTTTGTTTGTGGTGTTTGGCCGCGCCGGACGGTTTGGGACGTTTCGCGAGCTTCGGTGTCTTGTGGGATTTTGCGGCCTTCGGGGCCTTTGCTTTTGGCGGCTTCGGCGGCTTCGCCGACACCTGCGGCGCATCCGACGGCAGCAAGACGGCGAGCGCAAGCCCGAACAGGGACGCCGCCACGAACAACGCGTAGAGCTTTCTCATCGAATCGACCTCCAGGGGTGAAAAGGGACTTATGGTTTGTTGTTGCCCACTTTGGCATTCACTTCCTTCCAGAAATCCGCCGCCGGCTTGTCGTTGATCTTCTCCAGCGTCTCGATCGAGCGCAGAATCTCGGCATCGCGCTCCGGCTTGAAATCGCACCAGAGTACCTTGAGGGGCATGCCCTTCAGCGGCGTCAGGTCCGACACCTTGCTGCGCGAGCAGATCAGGGTTGTCAAAGGCATGCCCGCCAGTGGCGAGAGGTCGGAAACCCGCGTGTAGAAGCAAGTCAGGCACGTCAGCTGCATGCCCGCCAGCGGCGACAGATCGGACACCTCCGAGGTATCGCAGTACAGGATTGTCAAGGGCATGTCCTTGAGCGGTGCCAGGTCGGATACCTTCGTGCTGGCGCAACTCAGGTGGTTCAGATTCATGCCTGCCAGCGGCGTCAGGTCGGACAGCGGGGTGTAGTAGCACTCCAAGCCTGTCAGCGGCAACCCTTTCAGGGGTGACAGGTCGGCAAGCCTGCCCTTCCCCGAACCGCTGCCTGATCCGTTGAAAAATTGCAGCCGCTTCAGCGCGCGCACTGGGGAAATGTCGGTTACGTCGTCGGTCAACAAGGCGAGACTTACCACCGCTTCGCCTTCGATTTTGGCCGTCACCTTGCCGTCGAAATGGGGATTGCGTTCCTTGAGTTTGGCAGCTACCGCATCGACTTGGTCCCGCGGCGGCATCGCGGCGACGGCCTTGAACCAGGCGTCGGGGATCGGCCCCGGCTTCTCGGTGGTTGCGCCAGCGGCATCCACCTCCTTCCAGAACTGCGCCGCCGGCCTGTCGTTGATGGCCTCCAACGATTTGATCGAGCGCAGGATCTCGGTATCGCGCCGCGGCAGGAAGTCCCACTGGATGACCTTGAGAGGCATGTCCTTGAGTGGCGACAGATCGGTCGCCTTGGTGCCGCCACAACGCACGTCCGTCAGTTTCATGCCCTTCAACGGCGACAGGTCGGACACCGGCGTCCTTGAGATGCTCAGGGTCTTCAGCGGCATGCCCTTCAACGGCGACAGGTCGGACACCCTGGTGCGCGCGCAGCCCAGCGTCGTCAGCTTCATGCCCGCCAGCGGCGAAAGGTCGGCGACATTCGAGCCGAAGCAATCCAGCTCCTTCAGCGGCATTCCCTTCAGGGGCGACAGATCGCGCACCGGGGTCCAGGGGAAAGCCAGAAAACTAATTGTCATTCCCTTCAAGGCCGACAGTTCAGTCACGGGCGTGGCATCGAAGCCGAGCTTCACCAGCGGCATTCCTGCCAGCGGCGACAGGTCCGACACCTTCGTCCGGGCGAAGTACAGCTCCTTCAGCGGCATGCCCTTCAGCGGCGACAGGTCGGACACCCGCGTGCCATTGCAACTCAGGAGGTTCAGCTGCATGCCCGCCAGCGGTAACAGGTCGGACACCTTCGAGTCCCACAAGACCAGGAACATCAATTTCATGCCCGCCAGCGGCAACAGGTCGGACACTTCGGTGCGACCGCAGTTCAGGTTCGTCAGCGGCATGCCCTTGAGGGGCGACAGGTCGGACACCTTGGTTCCCCAGCAGTTCAGGACCTTCAGCGACATGCCCTTCAGCGGCAATAGATCCATCAGTTTCCCTTTACCTGTCTCGCTTCCTGGACATTCAAGAACTGTGAGCCTCTCCAGTGCGGCCAGCGGCGAAAGGTCCGTCACGTTGTCGGTGAGGAATTTCACGCCGGTAACCGCGTCCCGTTCAATCGTGGCGACTACCTTGCCGTCGAAGCCGGGGTTGAGTTCTTTCAGCCTGGCGGCTACCGCATCGACCTGGTCCTTCGGCTTCATGGCGGCGACTTCCTTGCGCCACGCCTTGTCGTTCATTCGCGCAGCTTTCTTCGGCGTCCAGCGAGCAGCGATAACCACCTTGTCGCCATTTGTAATAGTAAACGATTCCGTATATAGCTCTTCCGCGCCTCGGCGGATCGTCAAGCGGTGTTCGCCGGGAACCAGCTCGATGCGGCCGGACTTCTTCGATTCCAGGATTATCTTGTCTTGGCCGTCGATGAGGATGCGCACGCCCGGCTCCGAAACGGTGACTTCGAGGGTGCCCTTCCGAGTTCGCAGCACAAACACCGTCGTCGCAACCAGTAGCACCGGCAACAACACGGCGACACTTGCCAGCAGCAGGCGGCGAGAGCAGCGGGTCGGTTTGGTGACGGGCGGCGCGGCATCCCGGCCGCGCTCCAGCGCCGACAGCGCCTCCCTCACTTCGCCGGCGTTCGTCGGACGTTCGCCCGGTTCCTTGGCTAGAAGGCGCAGAATCAGCGCCTCCAACTCGGGCGCGATGCTGGGGTTGAGAACGCGGGGCGGCGTCGGCGTCTCGGTGGCGACCGCAACCAGGGTCGAAGTTGTGTCCACACCCTGGAAGGGTGCCTGGCCCGTGCCCATCTGGTACAGAACGCAGCCCAGGCTAAACAGATCGCAGCGCCCGTCCACCGCCGCGCCGCGCGCTTGCTCCGGAGCCATGTAGGCGGGCGTTCCGACGATGGCACCTGCCAACGTCAGGTTCGCCGCGTCATTCGTCAACCGGGCCAGGCCGAAATCCAGGATCTTGACGCGGCCTGTGGTCGCTGTCGTTCCCGCCTCGCCTCGTCGGCTTTCCAACCAGAGGTTGGCCGGTTTAACATCGCGGTGAATCAGATCGCGTTCGTGAGCGGCGGCCAACCCCTCGGCGATCTCTCGGCCAATGCGCAGCACCTCGGCGAGGGGCAGCCGTTCCTCGCGCTTAAGGCGCTGGTCGAGCGATTCGCCCGGAAGCAGGGGCATGGTCAGGAAGGGTACGCCGCGATCCTCGCCGACGTAGTGGATGGCGACGATGCGATCGTGTTCGACGGCGGCGGCAGACTGGGCCTCGCGCAAGAAGCGGCGGCGCGCCGACGAACTGGCGGCCAGGGCTGGCCGCATCGCTTTGAGCGCCACCTTGCGATTTAAGGCCGGCTCCTCGGCCAAAAAAACGATCCCCATGCCGCCCTCACCAAGCACTTTGAGAATGCGATAATGTCCTAATCGGCCCATCTCGTCGGCCGCCTGCGGCGGAGCAAGGAAGTCGTACCGCTCTGGGACCACGCCTACGGAGGAAGAAGAAGGTACGCCGGATACCTCCGCGATAGCATTCGCCGGCAGCGGCGTCTCGTCCGCGCAGCCGACCTTCGACGCGCACGGATTGTGCCGACTCAATCGTTCCACCAAGCGGAAGATCTTTTCGTCGAAGACGCGATCGACCTGAGTTGGAGCTTGCCGCAGCAGTTCGACCAGCGAGTCCTCATTGGGCAGCACCGCGACCTGCGCGGCACAGGCGGCGCAGTCTTCCAGGTGCTGAATCAGCAGTTCCTTCTCATCGGCCGCAAGAACGCCGCATGCCAGTTGCCGATAATGACTTAGATCGGGACAGGCGGATGCCTGTGGCATGGTACACTCCTTTACGGACGATGGTTCCACGGCCGAAACGATGCGAGTCGCCTGCCGGAAACGATGCTATCAAGGAGTACGATTAGAGAAAGCTTAACTGTACGGAAAAATGCGCTGCGCTACTCCAACAAACCGGCCAGCTCGTTGCGCAGGCGATCGAGAACCCGAAAGCGCGCGGCGCAGACAGCACCGACCGTCAGGCCCAGCTCGGCCGCCACCTCCGCCGCAGGCCGGCCTTCCACAACGTACTTCCAGCACGCTTGCCAGGTGGCCGGCCGAAAGTCGGACTGCATCACTCGCAAGGCACGCTCCACAAGATGCCGGCGATATTCGCTCTCCCAGAATGCTTCGGGATCCTCGGGACTGACGGCGTCTTCCAGACCCTCGTCACACGGCAGCGGCTGAAGCGCTTTCATCTTGCGACGATCGCGCCACTTGTTGAGGGTGACGGTTCGCAGCCAGCAACGAAAGCTCTTGTGGCGATCGTAGCTGAACGACGGAAGGGCGCGCATGAGTGTTACCAGCACGTCCTGCACCATGTCGGCGGCGTCGGCGTCCTGCAAGCCGACCCGCCTGCCCCAAGAGTAGATCAACGGAGTATAAAGAGAGACGAAACGTTCCCAGGCACCCGTTGCCTCCGGCTGCCGCAGTTGTTCGAGCAAACTCGCGGGGGTTTTCATGTATCTGTCTCTGAGCGTAGAGCGTAAAGAGCATGATAACATTGCCCGAACCGTCAAACAATGATCCGACTCACGTTTTTTTGTCGGCCGCCCCAGACGCTGCTTCGCGCTGAACTGTGCCAGCGGCTTCTGGTCGGTCTTCTCCAGAGTCTCGATGGAGCGCTGGACATCGGCATCGCCGAGCCTTGTGGAGCGACGGTTGTGCGACACGGACAGAGAGAGTCGTAGTGACAAGGCCTTGGTCGGCGTGTCCGGTAGTGACGAACGGTGGTCGCTTGGCTGGTATTGCCATCGGCGGATGTGCCTTTTATCTGGACTTTTGCAAAGTTAAGGGATCGGTCTTTCCTTTGATACCTCAGTTGTCTCCCGTGAGTCCGAGGTGGGCGGCGACACGCTCTTGGTCCCAGCCGTATTTTTGCAGGCGCTCGAAGGCCCATTGGAGAGTGCCTCGCAGCGTCTCCGTCAGAATCGAACGACGGGCTTCGCCGATGGTACTCAGCTTCCGATAGGCCCAGTCCTACGCATGGCTCTGCTCCAGTTGACTCACCAGCAGACGGTACGCCAGCATCACGAGATACATGTGCCTGGCCTGGCACTCTTTGTGGCCGATGTCCGGAATCCACAGCGTACAGGTGAAATACCATTGCTCCTTCTGACCTTATCGCTGCGTTGCTGAAGCAAGTCGAGTCGCCGTGGATTGAGCGCCTGGACATCCCAGGTGTCGAGGTGGAGAAAGCGGTTGAGGCAGGACTGGTCGCGGCTGTTAGCGAACTGTGCGTTGATGCCGGAAACGGCTTTACGGTCGGCAACTTAGAGTCGGGTGAGATACTCGGCGAAGTGTCGCCGTTGCGGTTCGTTGGCGAAGAGATCGCCGAAGTCATCGAGTGCTTGTTGTACGACCTGTGGAAGCGCGACGATGCCGGCCATGGCAATGCCTCACAACACAAAGGACGACACGCATTAGTGTACTCCCGTTCTCGCCCCGTGCCAAGATGTCTCAACTTTGCAAAAGTCCAGGTGTGAGGGAGGAGAGCTGCGCGTCTTGCCTCGTTCCCCTTCATGACCGTGCAGGGGTAAGGTGGTGCCTCTGAGCCGGTGGTGCAACATCCGTGGCGGAGGACCGCTGAAGCCTCCGCACCTGACC
>JAJXWW010000020.1 GCA_021781415.1 Planctomycetota bacterium | reverse complement strand
GACGGACGCGCCCGGCCACCCGCGAATTACTCCAGAGACGATGCACCTCGGCGGCAACATCGGCAACGAGGGGTTGTGGAACCGTTTGGCGAAGCGGAGCGAGATGCGGTAGGGTCATGTTCGGTAAGCTCCTCGTTTAGGGGGTTTAGCTCATTGTAGTTTTTGGACGGTAGCTCACCCAGAGTGCAAGAGATGAATGACCCGGCAGCTAACGCAGCCGGTTCGCCTGACCCGGCAGCTAACGCAGCCGGTTCGCCTGACCCGGCAGCTAACGCAGCCGGTCCGCCTGACCCGGCAGCTAACGCAGCCGGTTCGCCGGGGGACTTCGTCTTGACCCTTTTTTCATCGGATACTACTATCCCGCCCTTCCGCGCCGGCGTCTCGGATCGCGGGCGGCCTCTGGATGGCTAGAGGTGGACTGCGTGCGGGAAAGCTGGTGTCCGTTCCTCTTCTAACGAGGGCGCGGGATGCGACGATGTCGCTGGTTGGCGATCGGTCTGAATGTCTGTCTCTTGGCGGGATGCACGAGCGTCGCGGTTCCGCCGGGGCCGCGCGCGCGGCTGCCTCAAGTGCCGCCCGATCCGGTCGCGTCCGCTTCCACGAAGCCAACGAACGATGCGGCGTCGTCGGATTATCTGATGGTGTCGCTGCCTCCGAAACCGCCGGACGCGCCCTCGCCCACAGTCGCCGCCGAGAAATCTAACGAAAGGCCCACGGAGCCGGATGAGGAACCGGCGGAAGCCCGTGCCAGCGCGGACGAACCGTCGTCTTCGCCGCGACCGGCCGAACCACAGACTCGCATGGAGATCCAAACCGCGCCGCCGACTCGCCCCGACGCGCCGTCGGTGCAAGCGCTACGCGCCTTGGTGGAGCGTCTGCCCGATGAAGAAATCCACGAATCGCTGAAGTCATACGATCCGACCACGCGCGAGGCGATGCTTTGCCTGTTGAACGGCGTGGCGCAACTGCAACAGAGCGGCGGCATCGAGCGGATGACGCCGCGCGATTTAGCCGTCTGGACCGAGGGACTTCAGACGATGACCGCCTCGCTGCGTCGCCGGTCGCAACTGATTCTGGAGCGCATGTGCTTCTGCGCGTACATCAAAAACTACGGCGATTTCGCGCCGCTCCCGCCCGAACATGCGTTTTTCCAACCCGGCGAAGTGGCCCATATTTACGTCCAAGTGCGCAACTTCTCTAGCCGTCGCGAAC
This sequence comes from Planctomycetota bacterium, assembly GCA_021781415.1. Classification (GTDB taxonomy): domain Bacteria; phylum Planctomycetota; class Planctomycetia; order Gemmatales; family Gemmataceae; genus JAJPHU01. Next base: position 9,391 of record JAJXWW010000020.1, on the reverse strand, counting down.
GCGATCGCCACGTCACCCTCGTCAAGGGGCGCTTGCAGATCTTCGACGAAAACAACCGCGAGAGGCCGCTCATCAACTGGAGTTCGCAACTGCGCCGAGACGTCAGCGCCGTCCCGCGTCAAGATTTCTACATCAATTTTCGCTTCCCGGTTCCCGTCCATTGTCCCTCCGGTTTGTACACGATGCGCATAACCGTCGAAGATTGGACGGACGCGCCGCCGGGAGCCAAGGAAGTGCCCGAAGCGCGCATCGCTCGGCGAACGATTGATTTTCGCGTCGGCGGTCCCGTCGTTCGTCCGACCCGCGTTCAGACCATCGAGGCAACGACCTCGCCTTGAGCGCCCTCCGATCCGGCCTCGATCTCGCGGAGAGCGCGTGCCACTTTGTATAATCCGGTCATGGATGAGACACCGATTCAACTGGCCTTCGAGGGCGGCACGCTCGCGGTTCGCGGCGCGACGCCGGAACGATTGGCCGCGCTGCCTTACTGTCAACCCGATCCGCGCGCCGGTGGCTATCGAGCCGAAGCGTCGGCCTATCGCGCTCTGGTCGAGCATCTCCGCCGCGAGGGCATCGCCTACGACGACAAAGCCCGCGCTTATCAGCCGACGCCGTGGAATCTCCGCGCCAGCCGCGAACCGTTTCCGCATCAGACCGAAGCGCTCGATACCTGGTGGAAAAGCGGGGCGCGCGGTGTGGTCGTCCTACCGACGGGTACCGGCAAGACGTTCCTCGCCGTTCTCGCCATCCACAAAGCGGCGCGACCGGCTTTAATCGTGACGCCGACCATCGACTTGTTGAATCAGTGGTACGCCGAACTGCTCGCCGCCTTCGACGCCCCCGTGGGACTGATCGGCGGCGGCCATTACGAGATTCAACCGCTGACGGTCACGACCTACGATTCGGCGCACATTCACCTCGATCGCTGGGGCAATTTGTTCGGGCTGGTCGTGTTCGACGAATGCCATCATCTACCCGGGCCGTCGTACATGGAGGCGGCGCGCGGCAGCATCGCCCCGTTCCGCCTGGGATTAACCGCCACACCCGAACGGCAAGACGGTCAAGAGACGCTTCTCGGATCGCTTATTGGACCGATCGTCTATCGCCGCGAGATTAAGGAATTGGCCGGCGATTTCTTGGCCGAGTATCGCGCCGAACGCATCTACGTCGATCTCACGCCGGAAGAGAAGCAGCGCTACGAACGGGCGCGCGAACAGTATCGCCGATTCTGTTCCGACCGCGGCATCAGTCTGGGCGGCGCGAACGGCTGGCAGCGTTTCATTCAAGAGACGTGCCGCTCGCGCGACGGCCGGGCCGCCTTCGAGGCCTACCGCGAACAACGCCGTCTGGTTCTGGCCGCTCCGGCCAAGCTGATGCAGCTGGAAAAACTACTCCAGTCCCATCGACGCGATCGTACCTTGATCTTCACCTACGACAATGCCACGGTCTATCAAATCGCCCGCCGTTTCTTGGTTCCAGCGATCACGCATCAGACCAAGGCCAAGGAACGCCGACAGATTTTGCAGGCGTTCCACTCCGGCGAGTACAACGTGGTCGTCACCAGCCGCGTTCTCAACGAAGGAGTCGATGTCCCCGCCGCCAACATCGGCGTCATCCTTTCCGGCAGCGGCACGGTGCGCGAACACGTTCAGCGCCTCGGAAGACTGCTCCGCAAACACGGCGATAAACAGGCCCTCTTGTACGAAGTGGTAACGCGCGGCACCGTCGAAGAGTTCACCAGCGACCGGCGCAGACAGCACCATGCCTACCGCTAAGTGACTATCCGCAAAGCCCCCCTCGCCCCTGTACTCAGGGGAGAGGGGTCGGGGGTGAGGGGCGAGAATCCTCGAAAAAGCTCACCCCCTCACCCCAACCCCTCTCCCCCTGAGTACAGGGGGAGAGGGGCTTCTCGGACAGCTTCTAACCTTCGGCGCGATCGGGCCGAGGGACGGTCAAGGTATGGCCGGTTTCTTCTCTTCCGTCTTTTTCGGCTCGACAATCTCCTTGCGATAGCTCCCGACCGCGTCGAGAAGCTGCTTGATGTCGTCCGCGCCGACCTTGTTTTGTTCGAGCGCTCGTTTGAAATCGGCGGCCAGGGCGTCGAATTGCGCATCGGTGATACCCATGCCCTTGTGGACCTTTTTCATGTCCGGACCCGCATATTTGAGCGGCCCGCCGGTCGCCGCGCTGATTTGTTCGACGAGTTCGCGTTTCATCTTCACGATGCGTTCGGCGTCGAGCTTGAACTGGTTGCGGCGGAAGAAATCGACTTTGGGATCGTCCACGGCGCGATTGACGAAGTCGTCGACGATGTGCGTCACGCCGCCTTCTCCTCCGAGTCGATCCCACAGGGTCTTCGCTTTCGGTTTTGGTTCCGGCGTCGGAGCCGGCGTCTTGTCGGCTTCTTTCGTCTTCTTCGCGTGCGGATAGTCGGCGTCGATGTCGGCGCGGATTTTATCGAGTGCTTTGCGAAGCACGAACGCGCGATGCCAGACCTTGGGATCGCGGCGCGCATCGGTCAGCGCTTGGTCGATGATCGGCTGCAACGCCGGTCGATGGTCGAAGAGGGGCCGCACGCTTATCAGCGCGCCTTCCCAGAGGCGATAACAGCCGTTCCAGTCGCTGCTGTTGTACATATCCGCGCCCTGGTTGATGATTTCGCGCAGGCTCTGATAGACGGCTTCATCGAGCGCGCGCCGCTCCAACGGTTTGCCCGTCGTCTTTTTATCTTGGGCATGTGCCGTGCCGACCGCGCCGACCGCTATCAAACAAGCGAGTATCAGGTTGTTCCTTCGAGTCGATCCGCTCATGGCAATTTTTCCTTTTTGAAGATAGCAAAAGACCCTTGCGTCTCTCCCGCGCGAAGGAGAACGACGAGCATCAGCGAAGGCGTTCGCAGCTGGATTTACTCTATTCGACGGGGGAGACGATTGAAAGAGGCGGGGAGCGATTGGCTTCGATACGAGGAATCGTTAGGCGACGACGCGATTGCGGCCTTGGCGCTTGGCCTCGAAAAGTTTCTGATCGGCTTCGCCGATGAGGTCGGAGGGGGATAAGGGACGGCTGCCGTCCGTGGCCGCGACGCCGACGCTGATCGTCAGCGGATACGACTTTCCTTCGTACTGGAAGCGGTGGGATTCGATCATCGCGCGCAAGCGCTCGGCGACGAGGTTCGCGCCGTCCAGATGTGTTTCCGGTAGCACGATGATGAACTCTTCGCCGCCGTAGCGCGCGAACAGTTCCTCTTTGCGCACGCAAGTGCGAACGCAGGCAGCCATCTCGCGGAGCGTGAAATCGCCGCCGAGATGCCCCAATTCGTCGTTGATTCCCTTAAAGCGATCGAGATCGAACATGATGACGGCCAACGGTCGAGCGTAGCGCGCCGAGCGCGACAGTTCGCGGTCGAGAAACTCCACGAGATAGCGCTTGTTGTACGCCTCGGTAAGGGCGTCGATGATGGTGAGGCGATAGATTTCCTCGTGGTACTCGGCCTCGACGTTGCCGCCGGCCAAGTAGCGATAGATGCAGTTGCCAACGCGAAGATAATCGCCGTCTTTGAGTTTACAGATCGAGGCGGGCACGTCGTTGACGAAGGTTCCGTTGGTGCTTTGCAGATCGACGGCGTAGTAGCCGTCCGCGCCCGGTTGTATCCGCGCGTGGCGGCGCGAGACGGAGTGATCGTTAATGCGGATGTCGCAATCGTTGCCTCGTCCCAGTACCACCGGCGAGTCGGAAAGCGAATAGCGCGTCCCCATGCCCGCGCCAGTCGGATAAATGTGAACGACGCAAGCATCGCGCCGCGTGGTCGAGACGAGCCGATCCGGAGCCGTCACCCAGGTTTCCGTTGCCTTCTCCATTCCCGCCTCCCCGTCGGCGTCGTTCTTGGCGACCCCATCCGAAAGCCCAAACGCTTTCGTTGCAGTCGCCCAGGAACAAAGCCCACGAAGGGATTCTAGGTCACGAAGGGAGTCTCGCCAAACGAACCATCGGTTATCGCCCCGGCGCGAGGCCGGTGATTTTCGTTTGAGGGATGCTGAGATCAATCAATTGGGGTTTGTCGGTTTGGGCGCGGCCCTCGTTGCCGGCAAGGTCGCGGGCGGTCAGACGGAGATAGACGCTCGACGGAACCTGAGCCGGAAGATGCCACGAATACTGACTGTTATTGGGCAGAGGGCCGCCGCCAATCGCGGTCCACGGGCCGTTCGCTTGTTCGGACCACTCGAGAACAATGGGCGTTTCCGACAAATTGCGATCGGTCACGACCCAACTGAGGAGCAGAGTGTTGGGCTGCGACGGATCGGCCATCGGCTTGTACATTTGAGCGCGCGGAGCCGTGGTATCCAACTCAACAAGAATCTCAGGCGCGTCGCCGGGATTGGGCGGTGGCGGCGCGAGGCCAGCTTTACTCTTGACGGCGACGAGGAAGCCGTACACCGTTCCCTCGGCAGGCAGCTGAACTCCCACCGAGCCGGAAATCGGATCGGGTCCGCGTACATCCACGTTGGGCGGCAGGGTGATCGGCGAATCGCCCGGCAACTTCTTCCAGTTGGCTCCCTTGTCGAGCGTGACGTAAACGTCGGCATTCCCTAGCCCCGAAGGACCGACCTTGGCGACCGTGAAATCGAGTCGAACTTCGCGCGTCTTGACGACCTTCACGGCGGGGTTGTTCGCCGGCGTCTCTCGGACGGGGTTCGGTGGCGGTGGCGGGGGCGATGCTCGATCGGTACTCGATGCGACGGGAATGCCGCCCATCGGGGGCAAGCCGCTCGGTCGGCCCATGTCCGGAGAAGAGAGAGAAGGTTTCAGCGTCGTTCCGGCCCCAGGGAGCGGTAGCGGGGTCGGATCGACGGGTGGGCGCGTCGTCTGCTGGCTCGTCAAGCGACTGGGCGAGATGGACGGATTCGGCGTACCCGACGGGATAAGGCTGATTGCGGAGTTATCCGGCTGCTTCGGGGGTGAACCGACGGCGGCAGGAATCTCCGGCCCCGTCGCCGAAGCCGGGACAACCACCATGCCTTGCCCAAGATTCCCGGCCTGGTCTTTCATCCGAACGCGAATGGACAGCTCGCCGGTCTGTCCTTCTCGACCCGGATCGAATTCGTGCTGGCCTTCCAAGGCGGGCAGGATGCCCAACGGAACCCATTGGCCTTCGCGCACGGCGCGGGTGTGATATTCCAGAACGATCGAGCGCGTGTCCGGATAAGGCTCGGCGATTTTCCACCGCGCCCGGACTTGACCGCTCGGCAGGCGATCGGCGGTCACTTGGATTTGCGGAGCCACCCTATCGATGTTGATAATCATGTTCGGCTGCACGCGCGCCGGATTGGAAGGCGTCGTCCCGGCTTGAGTCAGGATCTGAAGGATGAACCAATGGCGGCCATCGTGTGTCGCCCGATAGACCAATTCTTTTTCCGAGGGATCGCGGCTGTCGGCTTGCTGCCAATTCTTCCCTTCGTCCTCGGAGACGAGGAGGATGTATTTCTTAATCGCATCGCGGTTCTTTTGATCTCGGAGGCCGATGGGGAATCTCAGTTCGCGCGATTTGAAGTATTGCTCCTTCACCGGGCCTTGATGGACTGCCAGAGCCAGACAAGTCCAGACGATTGCTCCCATGTCCACCTCTCCCCTATCCGGCGGCTATCCAGTGGCGGCTTGCGGCCCAAACGAAGCACCCAGCGACGAATCGCCGGAGGCCGACTTCCGAAAATGGTATCGGTTGCATGGGCCGCAATCTTGAAGAAAGATCGCGCCGCGCGGATTTGATTCAAGAAATCGTCGTGGACGCGCCGGGCTTGACCTTGTGGGGAGCGCCCCTGTATACCAACTTATGTCGTTCACCCAAATTAGGTTGGTTTCCCTCACGCCCTTTCAGCCACGAAGCGAGGCGGATCGTATGAGCGAATTGCACAATCACGTTGGTTCCGGTTCGACCGCTCTGCCGTTCACGACGGAAGAATGGGACCAGTTTCGCACCAGCGACAAGAGCGCGGGCAAATCCGTGGTCATCCTCATGGCGGGCATTTTCTCCCTCGGCCTGGCACTTTACGCGGTCGTCTCCTACATCTGCTGGTTTCGGTTGATGTGACGATTGGCTCCGGCGAGCGATGGGCGTCTGGCTTCCGACAGTCTCATCTGTCGGTCGCCTCACGTTCCGCGCTCGCCGACGCTGGGAACGACGAGGATGGGGATTTGAAGCCGATGCAACACCGGGGAGACGGTGTGGCCCAAGGCAAGGTCGGCGAAGAAGCGATGGCCGTGCGTTCCCAACACCAGGAAATCGAGATGGCGTTCGCGCGCCAGCCGTACCAACTCCGACGCCGGTTCGCCGTAACCTAGTTCCCCCTCGGCCTCCAAACCTTGTTTGCGAAGGTGTTCGACCAACTCGCCGATCCGTTGGCGATCCGCTCGGCTCTCTTGATCGTCGGTGGCCGAGCCGTAATAGTCCGCTCCAGGCCCCTCGACGACATGAATGAGCAGCAACGGAGCGCCATGAACGCGCGCCACCGCCGCCGCCTGAGCCAACACCGGACTGTCCCCTTTGCCGAACTCGACCGCGACCCCGATCCGACGATAATGCACCTCCAAGAGTTGCGGTTCCACGAACGCCGGTAGACTCACGGCGCGCGAATGCAGGCGCGGATAGAGGGCCACCCAAACGAGAAAGACCGTCAACATCAGCGCGATTGGTCCCATCGTCCCATAAATCCATAGGGGATGCCAACCGGAGTCCGCCGCTTTCTCGGCCCAATCGAGCATCGACATGCCAAGGAGCAGAGCGTTCAAGGCCACGATGATCGCGGCGACGAACCACGCCAACGTCTGGAGCCAGAACGGGTTGGCGAACGGACCCATGCGGCGACGGTCGCCGGTGAACTGCACCAAGGGAATAATGGCGAACGGCAGCTGAAAACTGAGGACGGCCTGACTCAATACCAGCAGATCGAACAGGCGCGCGTCGATCGATTCCCCCTCGCCCGCCGATGCGAACGACAAGACGAACAGAGCGGGAAGGAGAGCGGCCAAGCGCGTCAGGAGCCGACGAACCCACGGCCGGACGCGCAATTGCACGAATCCTTCCATCACGACTTGTCCGGCCAGGGTGCCAGTCAACGTCGAGCTTTGCCCCGAAGCCAAGAGTGCGATGGCGAATAGAATCCCCGCCGTGTAGCCGCCCCAGAGCGATGCGCCGATCAATTCGTGTGCCTTCTGCAACGTCTTGACCCCCTCGCCGAACTTCGTCGCCGCGAGGACGAGGATGGCCGCATTGATGAACAATGCACCGTTGAGAGCCAGTCCCGAATCGATCAGGTTGTACTTGCAAGCCAGGCGTTTTCCGTCGGTCGTCTGGGGAAAAGCGCGCGTCTGCACCAAGGCCGAATGCAGATATAAATTGTGCGGCATCACGGTCGCGCCGAGCATGGCGATGGCGACGTAAAGGCTATCGAGCGGCTCGAGGGGGTCGAGTCCCGGCAGCAGACCGCGAACCACTCCCGCCCAATCCGGCCGCGCCAGGGCGATCTCGATGAAAAAACTGCCGGCAATCGCACCGACGAGAAGCAACGTCAACAGTTCTAGGAGGCGCACGCCGCGCCGCTGAAGCGCCAGCAACAAGAACGTGTCGGTGGCCGCGATGGCCAGTCCGATCAAATAAGGGATATGAAAGAGTAACTTAAGGGCGATAATCGTGCCGATGACTTCGGCGAGATCGGTGGCGGCGATGGCGATTTCGGTCAAGCCCCACAGGGCGAAGACGGTTCGGCGCGGATAGCTCTCGCGGCAGGCTTGGGCGAGATCGCGTCCGGCAACGATACCGAGACGGCTGGCGAGGCTCTGCAGCAGCAGCGCCATCAGGTTCGACATCACCAGAACCCAGAGCAGCCGATGCCCGAAGCGCGAACCGGCCTCCAAATCGGTGCCCCAATTGCCGGGGTCCATGTAGCCGACGCTGACCATGAACGCCGGGCCGGAGAAGGCCAAGAATCGACGCCACCAACGCTGAGGGATCGGTACGGAAGAATGAATGTCTTCCAACGAAGGTACAACGGAAGCGGAATCCATCGCCGAACAACTCCGAAATCGCCGGGAGAAACGCTTGTGTTTAGGTTAGCCTAAATCAATCGTTCGTCAAGGCGAAGTTTCATCCTCAAAGGCAAGGCGAACCGGCAGCGTCAGCTGCCGGGTAAAAGCATCCGACGAGTCGTGCATCCACAGCGAGGTTCCTCAAAGGCAAGGCGAACCGGCAGCGTCAGCTGCCGGGTAAAAGCATCCGGCGAGTCGTGCGTCCACAGCGAGGTTCCTCAAAGGCAAGGCGAACCGGCAGCGTCAGCTGCCGGGTAAAAGCATCCGCCGAGAGGTTCGTTACTGTACGGATAATTCGGTGAGATCGAGTCCATCGAGAGGCACGCCTTGCTCGCGCAGCTGAGCTTTCACGACGGTTTCAAAGCATTTGGGACAAATTCCGTGGCTAAACTGCGCGCCGGAGTGGTGGCCGACGTAATCTTCGACGGATTGCCAATAGTTGTCGTCGTTGCGGATGCACTTGCAATAGCAGCAGATGGGCAGCAGACGTTGCAGCTGTTTGATGCGCTCGGCGGCCGCTTCCAGTTCGGCTACGCGCTCGGTAAGGCGTTGTTGAAGTCCGACGATGCGCAGGCCGACATTCACGCGCGCTTGTAGTTCCTCGCGATCGAACGGCTTGGTAATGTAATCGTCCGCGCCGCTGTCGAGTCCCGCCACAATGTCCTTTTTATCGCCGCGCGCCGTCAACAGAATGATGTACGTCGAACGCTTCTCGTTTTGCTCGCGCAGACGGCGACACACGGTCAAGCCGTCCAGGTTTGGCATCATCCAATCGAGAATGGCCAACGGCGGCGCGTCGGCGCGATTGAGCGCATCGAAAGCCGTTTGGCCATCGGTGGTTACGACAGGACAATGCCCCCACCGTTGCAGGGTGACCTCCAGCGTGCGACGGGAGATCGGATCGTCTTCGGCGATGAGTATGTCCATAAATGCTCGAACCGGCCCTCGATTTGCACCGAGCGAAAAGCGGTGCATCAACGCCCACATCCTTGCAACCATAGCATACGCGGCGAACCGAGGCGTCGAGCGTCACACTTGTTGTCAACCCCCGCGGGGCCGAGCCGTCGTACGCCCGGGGTGGGACTGTCGGCGATTCGACGCGGATTGTCGCTGTGGGCAAGCGGAGGTTACAATAATACTCATTGCGGCGTAGAGTGAGAAACATTTCTCTTCGAGGCGAATGTTATGAATACCAACGGCGAACGATTGGAACCGCCCGATTTGAGCCATTACGACGAGAATCGGAGCAAGTTTCCGCTTGAGGAACTGGCCAAGTATTGGGGCAAGCATGTGGCGTTTAGTCCCGATGGCA
>JAJXWW010000161.1 GCA_021781415.1 Planctomycetota bacterium | reverse complement strand
GGTGGCGCAATCCGTGGATGCTGAAATGCCAGCGCCTGATCCTCGGGCCCTCGCAGCCCTCGCGCTATGGGAAGCTTCGGCGGGAGCCGCGCCGCGACGGGCTTTCCACTATCGAGGCGGCGGCGCTGGTTCTTTCCCGTCTCGAAAGGCGCCCTGACATCGCCGATGCGCTGAATGCCAGCTTCACGCGAATGCTGAAAAAATACCGCGAGGTGCAGGAAGAACAGCCCGAGCTCACGCCGAAACGGCCCAAACGCGATTTTCGTCGCCGCCGACGGAGCTAGGTATCCGCCGAACCGCTGCGAGCAACCCTTGCCTTAAGCCGGCGTTATTGACGTCGCCAAGCGAGAACGCTCATCGGCGCGTGATCAGATACGTTAACGGTCCGATTCTAACCTATTTCCCACCGACCAAGACACGAGGACAGCCCCATGATTTTGGTGACCGGCGGCGCCGGATATATCGGCTCTCACACCTGCGTCGAGCTTCTCAATGCCGGCAAAGAGATCGTGGTTCTCGACAACTTTGCCAACTCCAGCCGCAAGTCGCTGGAACGCGTCCTACAGATTTCCCGGAAGCCATTTGCGGTTGTCGAAGGCGATATTCGTGATCAGGCTGTTCTCGAGAAGACATTGAAGGATTTCGGTTGCACGGCTGTTATCCATTTTGCCGGACTGAAATCCGTGCTCGAGTCCGTCAACTCGCCGCTCGACTACTACGACAACAATGTCATCGGCAGCCACCGACTATTGCGAGCGATGCAGACAAGCGGCGTCAAGCGCATGATCTTTTCTTCCTCGGCGACAGTCTACGGCGACCCGAAGTTTCTTCCCTACACCGAGGATCACCCGCTCAACCCCGTCAATCCCTATGGCCGCACCAAGCTCATTGTCGAGGAGATGCTGCGCGACTTAAGCGCCAGCGACCCCACTTGGAGCATCGGAATCCTGCGCTACTTCAATCCCATCGGAGCACATGAGAGCGGCCTGATCGGCGAGGATCCCAAGGGCGTTCCGAACAATCTTCTACCATTCGTGGCCCAGGTTGCGGTCGGCCGACGCGAGCGCCTGAACATCTGGGGCAATGATTACGATACCGCGGACGGAACGGGTGTGCGGGACTACATCCACGTCGTGGATCTGGCCCAGGGGCACGTAGCCGCGCTGAAGTCGCTCGAACAGACGGGATGCTTCGCTCTCAATCTGGGAACGGGAAGGGGCAATAGTGTGCTGGAGGTCGTCAAGGCCTTCGAGCAGGCGAGTGGGAAGCCAATTCCCTATGACATGCGGCCGCGCCGCTCCGGCGATATCGCCAGCTGTTACGCGGCGACGGATCGCGCAACAAGATATCTCGGCGGCTGGCGAGCAACCAGAGATATCGAGACGATGTGCAGAGATCATTGGCGCTGGCAGAGCCAGAATCCAAATGGATATGCTGGATAAGGAGCACCGGCTATCTCACCTGTGACGGCGAAATCGGCGGCTAAATCGTTGATTTTAATGGAGGCCACGACCAGAATTGAACTGGTGTAAACGGTTTTGCAGACCGCTGCGTAACCACTCCGCCACGTGGCCCCACCGGGCGGGGATTAATATAGACGACCAAGGGGATAGGCAACCTTCCTGAAACCGAATCTGGCAGGATTCGACGATTCTCACGCATCGATGACGCAAGCCATGCGCGCAGATTTTGCGCGGAAAAGCTCGTCGGGGCGCGGTCGAATTCGCGTGAAGCGCGACGCCGCACCAGGCGGACTAAAAATCCTGTTAGGTTCGAACAGCCATCGAATCCCGGCGTTGTTGTTCTGTCTTGGGAGGAGGGCATCATGAAGAACCTCTCCTTGGTTTGTATCGCAGTATGCATGAGCTTCGCTGCGACGCCGGCGTCAGCCTTTGTTGGAGGCACGAACTACTCTCATTCATCCGGCCTTGGCATTCCCGACACTGGCGGCGCGTTCGGCGAGAGGGTAACGGCCCCTGGAACCAATTCGTCGGGCACCGCACTTTCGACGAGCGGCTTTGGGGCGCGCCCACAAAAGGGGGCACTGCTTGGCACCGGCGCCGCCGTAGACCGCGAGGAAGCACGGGTCGACAAAGCGCTCAGCTCAGTCTGCCGCGGTTGCTAGCGAGTTTCGGCGCCGTCCGGGACGGCAAAAGGCGCTTCAGCAGGTCGCGTGCCAACCGTCCGGGAAAGGGATGAGCGGCCAGGCCGACCCGTTATCGTTCGCGCCCTCCGGGGGACAGCGATATGTCCTCAAGCCGGTGATAAAGTCATGTTGCGGGACCGGCGCCACGGCCGCGTTGACGGCATCGAGCAGTCGTTCGAATTCCGCTTCACTCATCGCGCTCTCCCGCATTCCAGCGCGGAAAGCTCGCAGGACTTTTTCTTTTCCAGATTGAGCAAATCGCTCAAATTGTAGCGATTCGGCAGAGGTTGGACCGGGGTGGTTACCCAAGTGCTAATGCGCGGGAATCGATTGACCTGCACAAATCGACGCATTCAACTGCTTTTGAGGGGTGATCGCGGTTCGCATCGTCGGCCAACAGGATGACGCCGCCGCCTTTCGTGCCGCGACGATCATGTCAGGGAGTTCGCCCTTCGAGACATCG
>JAJXWW010000021.1 GCA_021781415.1 Planctomycetota bacterium | reverse complement strand
TCCGCGATCATCCACTGCCGTTCCCTTTGCTGAAAGATGTCGGCAATGTCGTGGCCGACCAGTTCGGCGCGGAACGTAATCCCGAAGCTTTTGTTCTCGATGCCCAGCGAGTCGTGCGCTATAGAGGGCGCATAGACGACCAATACACTCCTGGACTTCAAAAAGCACGCCCGTCGCGGCGGGACTTGGCCGTCGCCCTGCAAGAGCTTCTTGAGGGGAAGCGAGTGAGTCGTCCGCTCTGTCGAGCTTCCGGCTGCCGCATTAGCCGCGTCGGCAAGCCGGCCGAACGGGGGGACTACACCTACACTCGAGACATCGCTCCGCTGCTGCGTCGGCACTGTCAAACCTGCCATCGACCCGGCGACATCGCTCCGTTTTCCTTAACAACATACAAGGACGCTGTCGGCTGGGCCGATACAATCCGCGAAGTAGTTTCCGAGGGTCGAATGCCGCCCTGGCACGCCGACGCTCGTTACGGCAAATTCGCCAACGATCCAAGTTTGAGCGATCGAGAGAAAAAGACTCTGTTTGCCTGGATTGACGGCGGTTGTCCGCCCGGCGACGGGGACGAATCTTCCCCGTCCTCGGCAAGTGCCAACCCATGGAGAATCCCAACGCCCGATCGAATCGTGACGATGCCACAGCCGTTTACCGTGCCGGCGGAGGGGACCATCGAGTATCAGTTGTTCGTCGTCGATCCCGGTTTCACGGAAGACCAATGGATTCAGGCGGCGGAGGTTCGACCCGGCAATCGGGCCGTGGTACACCACTGCAACGTGTTTCTACAGCCACCGGGCAGCGATGGCATTCAATTCCAAGGAGAACTGAGTTCATACTGCCTCGTCGCCGCCGCGTCCGGCACGCCGCCTTTAGTGTTGACGGAAGGCATGGCGAAGCGCGTGCCCGCCGGGTGGCGTTTCGTGTTCGTAATGCATTACACCCCCGTCGGATCGGTGCAGATCGATCGAACCAGCCTCGGCCTCAAGTTCGCCGATCCGCGAACGGTCAAAAAAGAAGTGGCGACGAAGTTGATGTACGATCTCGACCTTTGCATTCCGCCCGGAGTGCCGGCATATCGCCTATCTCAAACGTGGCAGATGAACCGCGAGGTGCTTCTCTTGGCGTTCTTTCCCCATATGCACCTACGCGGCAAGTCGTTTCGCTACGAAGCGTTTTATCCCGATGGAGCGAGCGAAATTCTCCTCGATGTCCCGCACTATGACTTCAATTGGCAGCATCGTTACGAGTTGGCCGAACCCAAACGATTGCCCGCCGGTTCGAGGCTGTGTTGCACGGCGGTCTACGATAACTCGGCCAAGAACCCGGTCAATCCCGATCCGACGGCGAAGGTTCGAGCCGGCGAGCAGACTTGGGATGAAATGTTTAACGGCTATTTCGACGTGGTTCTCGCCGACGAGGACTTAACTCGGCCCGAGCCATCGGCGAAGCAAGCCTGGCGGGGAGTACGTCCATGCTTTCAACCGAAAGTAGCACTAGCGATCGTCGTCCTCGGCGGCGTCTACCTCACGCGCCGCCGTCTCGCCGTCTGGCTGCGATAAAGGTCAGAGCCGGAAGCGTAAGCGACGGTAATTGTTCCGTCGCTTACGCTTCCGGCTCCGATTTTTCCATATTAGACATTAAAACTCCGCTATCTTGCCGCGCACAAAGCCGCTGTCGGCGGGGGCGCTGTAGCGAACGTCGAGTTCCGGCGTTTCCACGCGCGATCCGCCGTTGTGATGGCTGCGCATCCCGGCGTCGAGGATGCCCGTCGTCAACAGCGTGCGCTCGACGGGATACGGCGCTTTGTTCGTCTCCAAAAACTTCTCGATATTCGCGTTCAGCGCATCGAAGAAACGCGCGCCCGGCGGCGGTGGGAGGTGGAAAAGGCACGATGCCGGTTTCGTCTCACCGCGCATCCTGGCGGCGAAGGTGAAGTCGAGAACGTGACCGTTCAGCAACAACACCGTGCCGCGCGTGCCGTCGGTATACTCGATCAAAAAAGCGAGAGGAGGAGTCGGTTTATAGTTGTAGACATTCATGCCGCCGACGTTGTCGCGGATGTCGCCGGGATTGACGGTCTCGCTGCGGCTGAGGGCCGCTTCGAGCAGATCCCAACTCCAGCGTTTGTCGTCGCCGGCCTTCCATACGTCCTTGCCGCTCAGACAAGAGACGGCCTTGACGCCGCTCTCACCGCCCTTACGCCGTTCCAACATGACGTGCAGCGTCTCCAAAGCGTGGAAGCCGTACACTTCGATGGGGCCATACGCGGCAACCAAGGCTTCCTCAATCGGCGAATCGAGCTTTAGCTCCAATTCGGGAGTGCGCCAGACAACGGGCAAGCTGGAACCGGCCATCATCGGAAACTTCAATTCCCGCGACCAACCGAGCATCTTCTGGCCGCGCTCGAAGGTGTACGACAAATGCTTGTCGTTGAACACCGGCACGCTCTTGCCCGTCTTGCGGAACACGTTGGCGATCTGCTCCATCAGCTCCAAGCGCGGATAGAGGATCTGCCCCAAATCGTTGCGGGGATAGTTGCCGTGTTCGGCGATGAGCAACACGCCTTCGACGGCCAACTTGCCGCCTTCGGTCAGCGTTTGCTCAACGGCGCGGGCCAGCGATACGCCGGAGGATCGCCGCGTCACCCGCACGCCGAATCGCTTCGCCAAATCTTCGGATAAATCGTTCTCCGGAGACTGATCGACGTACATCGAGTGGACGTAGTGCTTGGGAACGTGCAGCTGGCCGCCGCGCGCATAGCCGTGTACGAACCGACCGCCAATGTGATACGAATGCGACAGCGGACGATACACCGTGGTCAACACGGCGATCGGCTTGCGTCCGGCGGTGGTGAGCTTGCTCGGTCGCGTGCGCGAGAGTGGTAGGTCGCCGGTTGGCGTCTCCGCGCGTGCCGTCTCGCTACCGGCCAACGTCAGAGCGGCAGCCGAAGCGAGAAACTTGCGACGCGAACAACGCTTTTGTCGATCTTCCATGTTGCCATCTCGAATAGGGCCGACGAGCGGAAATAAGTCGGGAGGGTTCTACCTTTGCCATTATCGCGCATCCTCCCAACGGATTCAAGGCAATCCCACTTATTGTTCCGATGAATGACGCCTTCCTTGTGCGCGTAGTCGAGCGCGTCGAAGTAGCCGCTGCCGGAGCCGAGCGAGGAGGAAGTCAGCCCCGCCGTCGTGGTGGAAGTGTCGGCGTTGGCAATGTAAGGTCCGGTTTGAAGCAGTTTCGGCGCGTGGGTATTCTGAGCGGGGGGCGTCAGCCCCCTGAGCGCGCTCTCAGGGGGCTGACGCCCCCCGCTCGGATTTGCTTGTCGCATGTGCCGAATGACGTGATCCAGCGACGGCCCGTCGATCAATTCCATCGCATAGAAATGCGTGCCGTCGTGTTCGCCGATAGCGTAATCCGGCACGATATTCGTGAGATGCCGCTTCGCCGCCCTGGTGCATTTTCAGGAATCACCAATCGACGCCGTGAAAGCGAGGTTCCAGATCGCTTGAATCAGAAGAGTGATGCCCACGACGATCAGGCCGGCGTGAACGAAGAAAACGAAGCGGTCGCCTCTCAAACGTCGATTGAGCCATCCACCGAGGAAAATGGCGACCAAAGCAGGGAGCAACGAAAGCCAATAATAGTGGGTGACGAGCGGAGTCCAAAATCCGGCGAGCGCGTAGCCGAGAAGCACGCTGAGACTCGCGGGCAAGAAATAGCCTTGAAGCGTGGCGCGAAATCGCTCGGCGGTCCAACGGCGGAGCGCTCCATAAATCGCCAACGGAGGCCCGTTCATTCCGTAGGCACCACCCAAGACTCCGGCCGCGAAGCCGAAGAACCAAGCCATGCGGTCGTCCTTCAATTCGACCGAGGTTCGACGGAGAAGGCAGTAGGAAGAAAAAGAGATAATAACGAGTGCCAATACAATTTTGACGACGTTCTCGGCCGCGAAGAGCAGCAGCAGCAGACCGGCCGGCGTGCCGAACAGCGTGGCCACGATCAAACGCCAGGCACTGGCAAAGTGTATTTTGCGCCAGTCGCGCGCGACAACCACGACGGCCACGGTAATCGAGAGGAGGACGGCCAACGGTGCCGCCGTCTCCACCGGCAAAAACAGCGCGAGTAAAGGGACGGCGATCAACGCTTCGCCGAAGCCGAACGCCGAGCGGATTAAAGTGGCGACAAAGATCACCGCCAAAAGCGCGAAGATCGTCCCATTCATCGATTTTCCTCGGGATTTTTAATGGTGCCGTCGTCGATGGAGGATTGCGCCTCGACCCGCCTGGGAGGGCATCGGCAACGGTTTCCTTCTTGTGTTTACTCCCCGGTTCTCTGTAACTTGTAGATATGATTCAGCGATTCTTTCGTCCCTCCATGGCCATCGCACTGTCGGTCGCCGTCGTTCTCGTCGCCGTCGTCGTGGTATTCCAAGGTCCACCGGCTCAAGGGCGACCGACGCCGGTGCCGGTGCGCGCGGGCGAGCGCGAGGTCGCGTGGCTCTATCCGGCGACCGGCGCGCCCTCGTGGCAGCGGTTTGTGGAGGCGGTGCGGAGGTCGGCGGTGCGCTTGCAGCGCGAGGGTGCCGAAATTGCGGCGGACGATCGAAATGCCTTTCCTTCGGAGACGACGACCGTGCCGGAGGTCGCGCTTTCGAGCGGCGAAGGGGGGTCGCGCTTCGTCTTTCGCTGGTACAAGTTGACCAGCGATTGGAAAACGAACGATTGGATCGAGGCGCTGATTCAGCGTCAACCGCCGCCGTTGGCAATTGTCGGCGGGAGCAACAGTGAGAGCGCCCGCGAGTTGGCGACAAGCCTTCGTCGCGCCGCCGACTCGCTGCCAAACGCCGAGCGGCCTCTGCTCTTTCTGACGACTGCCACGGCGGATCGCGTGGCCTCATCCGACGAAGGCGAGAGGGGCAGCGGCGAATCGACTTCTCGTCCCAACGTGCAACTGACGCAGGTTTACCCGCAACGCACTTTTCGTTTTTGCTTCAGTAACGGACAGATGGCCGCTGCCGTCAGCAATTTCATCTGGTCGCGCGACGATCTTCGCCCGCAGCGCGATCCCTACTACGCCGCCACCTGGCGCGACGATTCTTATTCGCGCGACTTCGTCGAGGGATTCGACAGCGCGTTGAGACAGGTGATCGCGCGCGACTCAACGAACCTCTGGGCCTGGGCTTCCAACCAAGCGCTGCTCCGCTCGTGGCCGCCCTTCGCCGGAGGGATCTTCCCCGTTCAACGACTTCGCGGCAACCCCTACTTCTCTCAATCCGCCAGCGATTTTCGATTGGATATTCCTCCCAATAAACTCTCCATTGCTTCCAGCGTTGGCTCCTTCGACACGCCCAACCCCTACGAAGCCAAGGCCGCCGGAGAGATGCTCGATCATTGGTCGGCGTTTCCGCAGAATCGGCCGCTGTTGATTTTGACCGGGCAATCGCAACCCCTGCGTCGTTTCCTGCGCGGGGTTCTGCGCGGCGTGCCTTCGCTCTCGAAGCGCGTCGAGTTCGTCGTGGCCACCGGCGATGCCATCTCGTTCAATACCGTTTACCGCGATCGTCGCGATGCGTGGAACATCCTGGATTTGCCGTTCTCTCTCGTGTTTTTCTGCCATCGCGATCCCATCTCCCCGGAGGCGGGATTCCGTGCCGAGGGGCAGCGCATCGACGGCGACGAGCAAAATAACACCGCCGAGACGGGAACCGAGGATGTGTTGCTGTTCGGCGACATCGTTGAAGCGCTGATGCAATCGGCGGCTCCGGCGGACTCTCCTCCCTGCGCCCACGCCGAAGAGTTGGCCGAACGCCTTCACGAGGTACGTTGGCGAGACGGTCGCACGGTACGCGACGGCGAAAGCGCGCCGCTGTTCGACCGCGAAGGACAACGGCGCGGGGGCACGGGCGAGCATGTGGTTTGTCTGAAACCCATGTGGGATACAAATTATCCGGATCGACTGTTGCCTCGCGCCACCATTGAGGTTTGGGCGTGGCCTCGCGTCAAGGGAAGGCAGGGCGAACGCGGCCAACGGTGGCTGCGGCGCGGCGAACCACTCACCGTATCGTACAACGACCCATAGAGGGGGCGGCACGCATGGCGGATCACGATCCCGTCGTCGAAGTTCCCGCCGGTCGCAGGCGCTTTTGGAAGTACGCGCGCCTGTTGGCCGCCCCGCTGCTGCTGTGGGGACTCGTCCTCGTCGCTCTCAACGAACCGCTGCAAACCTGGCTGCACGGCGAGGAGAGCTACGACCGTGCCGCGCTGCAAGAATGGCTCGACGAAGCGCGCGGCTACCGAGGCACGCTGCGCGAGATGGTCGAAGATTATTTAAGCAGCGCTCGAGAATATGCCCGATTGCAGTCGGCGCATCCGCTCGTTGCCGGGCGAACCGAGCCACCCGAACTTCGCACGGCCCGAGAGGTTCTCGCCGTTCGCCGCGAAGAGATTCACGAACAGCTGCAAACGCTCGGCTCTCCTCCCACGAAACGCTATGCCGGACAGCTGCCCTTGTTCCCGTTCATCTATCTGTTGCAAGTCCGTTTCGAGTTGGACGGGTCGCCTTGGGACGATCTAGCGCGCGTGCGCGCCGGCGCGGACGGTTTCCACCTCGACGCGCCGATCATCTGGGACTCCGGCCTCCCAACCGATGCCAGTCAGTATCGCGTGCTGGAGCATCGTTTGCATCCTTATGCGGTCGTTGTTGTACGCTATCAATTGCACGCCTTCAACAAACGACAACGGATCGAGCAGGCCCACCATCAACGGTTGCGGCAACTCAGCGTGTTGGCCGCGGCCGGGACCGTTTTGAGCCTGACCTGGATGCTGATGATGCAACGCCGCGAACGGGAACGCGAACGGCAGCGCTCGTTGGCCCAACAGAAGGAGAATCAAACGGAACGGCTGCTCTTGCAAGCGGAACGCCGACATGCCGAGACGGAACGGCAACTGCTCGAACAGCGTTTGGCGACTCAGGCGGCGGAGCAGCAGGCGCTGGAATTAAAATCGCGGATGTGGGCCAGCATCGGCATCATGGCCGGCTCCTACGCGCACAATATCAAGAATCTGCTGGTTCGCCCCAACGATTTGCTTCGCCGCTGTCTCGAATCGAACGGCGTTCAGCCGGAACAGGGTTCGATGCTCGAAGAAGTGCAGCAGACCCTCGGAACCGTGACCGAACGCTTGCAACAGATATTGCATACCGTCCGCCGCGATCCCAGCCGTGCCGAACCGACGGTTCTCGATCTGAACGCCGTGGTGGCCGAGTTAGAGAACACTTGGAAGGATTTGGCACGCGAGAAGTGGAAAATGGATGTGGCGTTGGAATGGAACCTCTCTTCTCCCGGGTCGTCGGCGGACGGCAACCGCGCCGACGAAGCGCTGTGGATAAGCGGCGATGTCTCGCACTTGCAGCAGGGCATCGAGAATTTGTTATTCAATGCCCGCGATGCCACGTTTGAGAGGCGGAATCAACTCCGCGACGAGGCGCGGCAAGCGGCGAACCTCGACGCGGCGAGCCGTCGGCAGGCGCTCATCGACGCCGCGGCGTGGCGGGGGCGCGTCGTACTGCGCACCTATCGCCGCGACGGCGAAGCCGTACTCGAAGTCCGCGACAACGGAGCGGGCATGACGGAGGAAGTGCGCCGACGCTGCACCGAGACACACTTTTCAACCAAGCGCGACAACGCCATTTACGAAGGGCACAGTAGCGGCATGGGGCTTGGCCTGTCGTTCGTCCTCGCCATCTTGGAACACCATCGCGCCGTGCTGGAGATCGAATCCGAACTGCGGCGCGGCACCACATTTCGTCTCCGTTTTCCCGCCATCCATCGGACGCTGTCCCCCGCGCCCGCCGTCCTACCCCAGCAGGAAGATCAATCGAAGAGAGAGCCTGGAACTTCCGCCGAGGAATCCGCGATATGAAGTACCTCAGTCACTATCCACAACGCTCCCTCACCCCCTGAAGCCAACGAGTGCGTCAGCTTCAGGTTCCGAATGCTAATCGACGTAGGGATCGGCACCGAGATCCTTGAGAATCTCCTGGCGTTGTTTTTCGTGAACGAGCAGATCGACGCGGCCTCGATAGTGGCGACGTTCGATGCGCCGCTGCGCCGTGCGAAACAGCGATAGATAGCGGTCCCATTCGCGTTGGCCGCCGCGCAGGCCAATGGCCTTCCATTTTTCGTGTCGCTTCGGTCCCAAACCTTCGAGCAATTCGTCTTCTAGCGACAAAAAGAACTGAGCGCTGCCGGGATCTCCCTGGCGTCCGGCGCGTCCGGCGAGTTGGCGGTCGATGCGCAGCGATTCGTGGCGTTCGGTTCCCAAGACGTGCAAGCCTCCGGCGGCCAACACCTCCGGGGCCGGTTTGATGTCGGTGCCTCGTCCGGCCATGTTCGTGGCGATGGTCACGCGGCCCACCTGCCCCGCCTCGGCCACGATCTTCGCTTCTTGTTCGTGCTGCCGGGCGTTCAGTACCCTATGCTCGACCCCCGCCGCTTTCAGGCGTTCGCTCAGCTTCTCCGATTTCTCCACCGAGCGCGTGCCGATCAGCACGGAGCGCCCCGCGTCGCGGAAGCGGATCACATCGGCGACGACGGCGTCGAACTTGGCATCTTCGTTGGGAAAAACGCGGTCGGGTAACTGGCGGCGGATCACCGGACGATTGGTCGGCACGCAGACCACCCAAATCTTATAGACGCGCCGCACTTCCCAGCGATTTTGCAAAGCCGTCCCCGTCATGCCCGCCAGCTTTTTATAGAGCCGAAAATAGCTCTGAAACGTCACCTGCGCGGCGTGATCGGAGGGTTGATTGATCGGTACCCCTTCCTTGGCCTCGACCGCTTGATGCAACCCCTCGCGCCAATGGCGATCGGGCATCCGACGCCCGGTAAACTCGTCGATGATAACGATTTTATCCTTGTCGATCATATAGTGTTGATCGCGGCGGAAACGATAGTGGGCTTGCAGCGCTTGTTCGAGCGATTCCTCTAGTTTATCCATTGCCTTGCCGTGCGGGCCGGAGGGGGGATTGGAGTAGCGGGCCAATTGCATTCCGCCCGCGGTGAGAACCAGCTTCTGCTTCTCGGTATCGAAGGAAAAGTGTTCGTCCGGTTTCATGCGGCGCACCAAGCGGTCGGCCCAGAGGAAAACGATCTTTTCCTCGTCGGTGGCCAGTCGCGTCGGTGTGCTGATGATGAGCGGCGTCCGCGCTTCGTCGATGAAGATATTATCGGCCTCATCGACCAGGGCGAAGTGATGCGGCCTCTGGGTGGAAGCGTCTTCCTTGGAGGGCGGCGCGCCGGAACGCAACCAGGCATCCCAGAACGGCGAGTCTTGGCCGCGCGTGCCGGACACTTTCAAGCGGTCGCGCAAGAAATCGAAGCCAAATTCCGAGGCCGTGGCGTAGGTGATGTCGCAACGGTACAGCGCATGGCGCTCCTGATCCGGCATCGACATTTGAATGACGCCGACGGTCAATCCCAAGGCGGCGTAGATCGGCGTCATCAACTCGGCGTCGCGGCGGGCCAGATAGTCGTTTACGGTGGTGACGTGAACGCCTTTGCCCTCCAGCGCGTTCAGATACGCGGGCAGGGTGGCACAAAGGGTCTTGCCTTCGCCGGTTGCCAACTCGGCGAGCGCGCCTTGGTGCATGACGACGCCCGCCGCCAACTGCACGTCGAACGGACGCAAGCCGAGGTGCCGTTTGGAAGCGACACAGACCAACGCAAACGCCTCCGGCAACAATTTGTCCAACCCCTCGCCACCGCGTGCCCGTCCGCGCAGACGCAGGCTCGTCATTTTCAACTCGGCGTCGTTCAGGGAATCGAATCGGTCTTCCCAGGAGCGAATGCGCGGGAGATAGAGCGCCGCTCGCGCCAATCGCCGTTGCCAGGGCAGCCCGAGCATCGCCAAGAGCGCGGTGCGGCTCCACGACCCAAGACGTTTCGCGGGGGCGGGCAACTGCGTATACGCATCGGGGGTAGTAGATTCGTTGGGAACGCCGAGGGCACTCATGGGAACCTCTTCCACAATGGATTTCACCCATCCTATCCCCCAACTATAGCGGCGGAGGGGAGACTATCCCATTCGTTCTTGCAGACGCCGAGCGCCGCGCACGAGACGCAGCCAGCCTCGGAGACGCTGGAACCACGTTGGCGCGTGCGCGCTTTGCAGCAGACCGCGCAGCATCTCCTCTTGTCGTCGGGCATCTTGTCCCAGCGCAAGCTCATAGTGCGGTCGAAAGCTGCCGCTGCGCGCGCTCACCACTTGCGGCACCGTCATTTCCAACAGTCCCTCCACTCCCTGTGTGCTGCCCCAGCCGCTGGCCCCACTCCCACCGAACGGCGTGGCGGGATGCGCCGTGGAGACGATGACATCGTTGATCGTCACCATGCCGGCGCGTAGCGATTCGGCAAGATGTCGCGCCCGGCGTTCGTCTTTGGTAAAGATCGACGCGCCCAAGGCGTAGGGACATTGTCGTTCCATCCCCAACGCCTCCTCGACCGAATCGAACGGCAACACGGCGGCGATGGGGGCGAACGAGGCTTCGCGGCACAGAGCCATATCCGGTCGGGCGTCGATCACCGCTTGGGGCACACAACGATCGTCGCTTGCGGCAGGCGTTTCCAGCAACAACCGTCCCCCCTCGGCCAACGCCTCGCGCACCAAGCGCTCGGCAAGCCGCGTCTGCGCCGGG
>JAJXWW010000101.1 GCA_021781415.1 Planctomycetota bacterium | reverse complement strand
CCAGTTCAATCGCTTGCGAGCAACTGCTCTTGCATCGTTCTTGAACTTGTCGTAGAAGCATCGACCAATCGTCGCGCGATAGGTTGTTGCATTGCGAAGCGCAGCTTGGCGCGGGGAAGGATAGCCTCGCTCCGCCGATGTGCGTGCGGCTTGAATGCGGCGGGGCCAGAGACGAGATCGTTCGGGTAAGGAGCCATGAAATGAAACGCTGGCCGCTTTTTCTGACGACGACCGGGATTGTCCTGCTCGTCGGTTGGGGAATGCTTCATTTGAGCCGGTTTGCTTCCAATGCCCAGAATGCCGTCGTCCCGATCCAGCACATCAACAAAGCCGATGCGATGGACTCTCAGCCCGGCTGGCGCTACCGACAGAACCTGCCGCACCACTGGCGATACATCATGCTGCAAAAGTAAGCGCCTATCGAAAGCGCCCCGTCGCCTGCATCTCGAGGGTGGAAGGGTCGGGACCGCGGTATTCCGCGCATTCTCTCGCTATTCTCCCCGCCGAAACCCCTCATCCCGCTCGATTGCTCCCCCCCAACCCTGCCATTCTGGCAGCAACAGCCCCCTTCAGCCAGCTGACCCGCCCACAGTAAGCCGATGCCTGGATGGAGAATCCTCAGCGTGTTTCCGCTTCCGCATCCTCCCTGCGTGCGTCGGTTTCGTAGCTTTCGCCCACACGACGGAGCGACGCCGCGGTCTTCGGCCACTCGATCCGAAGGGCGTCTGCCCAGTCGAAGTATTGCTTTGCGAGTCCTCGCTCTTGGTCTCCTCCTTCATCCGGTGCCTTCCAGTATGCACCTCGCTCGTTCATGATGGCCGTCTCGAAGCCGTCCGCGAGAGCCTCGGTGCCGAACTCCTCGATGGCATCTCGCACTGGTGTGCAAGGCCAGGTTCCATCCGGCTCCGGCGGAGCATAGGCGAGGACGTTTCCGATCCTGATGTCCGCCCTCTTACGCCAGCCATCTTTTTCTGCTAATGTCTGAACCGAATCGATCCAGTGGCGGAGACGATCCTCGTCCACCGACCCATCCGATCCGGTCCCCGGAACACGGTGCCAGGAGTTAAGAAGACGATAAACCTGCACCGCAAGGGCACGATCATTCTCCGATGGTTCCGGCCTCTCTTCTTTCCGCTCATCACTTCGGCGGAAGAGAAGTTCGAGAAGCTCGATGAGAAATTCCGGCTTCTCGGCAAGCCGCCTGTGGAGAATCTTCGGGTTTGTGGGTTGACCATCGAGTAGCGCGAGGTACGTCCATTCGAGGCTCGCCACCGTATCCGCCTCGACGCGGGCGTCGCCGGCCTCCACCAAGTTTTGGAGATCCTGGATGAGCACCTTTATGTCGTAGACCACCAGAGATAAGTGAGCGTGTTGGTCCAGGTCGGACAAAGCGTCGCGGCCCTGTTGGAGTACCTGGATAATGGCAGCTGGGTCCAGTTTCACGTCGCGGTGCCGCGCCATCGAGAGCTGGCGCACGGCATCGAAGGCTCGGCCGACCTTGCCGAACATCGAGCAGGCCCAGATCTGGTCTTCAGCATTCTCGCTGAAACAATGTTTAACTTTCTTCCAATACTGCTCCTCCGCCTTCGATCCCCTTGCCGAGGCAAGATCCCACGCCCTGGGTTCCGATGGCAAGGCGAGCGCGAACTCGACGATCTGCTCGTCCGACCATCGATCGAGGGAAAGCGTCTCGACCCACTCCCATCCTTGATACTGTCTTACTCGCACATACGCCTTCGCGAACTCGGCAATCCCTTTGCGGCTATCCGTGAGCAATCGCGGCAGAACGCGCGCATCGTCGCCCTCGACACCCGCAGCGCCTACCGCCTGGCCCACGTCATTGGGGCTTCCAGCGACACCGGCAAGCTCCAGTACCCCATCCCAGCCTTTCTCCGTGCGGATCTCGACAATCGCTTGTTTGCGAAGCCTCTCCACCTCGTTGTGGGCATCCTCGGCTCCGTCGTCGTGCCGCTCGATCTGCGATCGCACTTTCCAGTAGTCTTCGAAGAGCCACGCGTTTCTCGCAACAGCATCACCAGGCTCCAGACGTTCGCGGAGTCTGTCGAGTTGCTCCAGCACCGTGCCCTTAAGCGCCCAGTCCAGCTCAGCGAATTGCCGGTTCCTGTTGATCTTCGCACGGAGTGTCTCGCCAAGGGTGTGGCGATCCTCAGTACTCAACGTGGCGGGGTCGATGCCCACGATCCGTTCGAGCAGCTTTGTCTGGGCTGACGGCGGAAGGCACTCGAAGACCTCGACCGCGTCCTTCAGTCGGCCCGCATCATTTCCGGCAAGCTCCACCACGAGATGCGCGCACGCTTCGACCTGGAACGCATAATCAGCCCGCGCAACCCCCTCCGACCACTCAAGCGTCCAGTTCCGAAACGCTGGCCGGGCGTTCGTCAAAACCACCGAGCGCGGTGTCGGCAGCAACTCAAAGAGTAGCCGCCAGCCGGTCTTCGGGTACTTCCGGACAACGCTCTGAAGGATTTTTACGCGGTCCTTGACGGGCACCGTCGTCTGCGGGTACCACGGCATGAAAATCTGCGTCAAAGTCCGCATCGGGCTGTTTTCGAGCTTCGTTGGCGGCGCGACCTCATCGAGCCGCGCGAGCAACCGGCTCACTGTCGACAGTGAGTTTGAGTCCCACGCTAAGGTTTCGAGGGCGAAGAGCAACCCCGTATGGAGGTTCGAGCCGAAAACTGGGGACGAGTCTCGATCGAAGAGATTCAGGACCGCGGGCGACCCTTTGTTCAGATCCTTTTCAAGTGCGGTGAGCAATGCATCCGGAGAGGCCTCTGCGAGAAGCGGGAGGACAGAGGAAAGCGAACCCCATGCCTTCCAGTCTTTGCCATCAAGCAGGCTTCGCACGATGTATCTAGCGAGGTCCGTCGGGGCGATCGAGTTGCCCTTTTTTTCCGGCGGTCTCGCACCGAGAAGCGCAAGCGATTCGGCTAACCCAGTCAGGAGCGTTTTGGAGTGTGTGGGAACTTTCCCCAGTACATTTGCCTTCCATCTCTCCTCGCTTGGCAGCTCGCACGCCGGATCGAGTTCGCCAAGCACCTCAAGCGCGACCTCCTTGAACCGGCGAAGCTCCTCGTCGCCGAGCGCGTGGGAGGCGAGTGCCCACGAGTCCTCGCGAGATACCAGTTCCCACTGGGACGGGCCGCGGTTTAGCATCGGATCGGGAGAGGCAGCCCATCGCTCCGCAAGTTCGACGACCTCGGAATAGGGGACTCCGGCGAGCTTCGCAAGCGCGAGCCGATCTCCCTCGGATACGTCGCTCCACTGTCCGGCGAGGAGAAAGGGGACGACCGACCGAACGTTCGGCGGACGGCTCCACTCCGGGTGAACAGTACCGGGGTGGCGCGCGGTGCGCCGCTTCAGCACGGCAATGCTTCCTCCGGCAATCGACGCAAGCTCAGCGGCTCTCACGTGATCGATGCCCTGAGCCACAAGAGCTTGCTGGAGCGCAAGGCTGGAAACGCGGGACAGCTCAATTCGCCTGCACTGCGCGAGGGACAGCTCGCTCGCGCACACGATAACATGATGACCTTTCCGAACCGCTTCGGCGATAAGTTCCGCCTCAATGCTGAGGGCAGGGTGGGCCACAAGGAGGAGTCTCGAACCACTCCCCGCGAGCGATCGCCACGCGTCGCGCGCCTCAACAATGACGGCACGCGCGGCAAACTCCTCTCCGAGTTCCGGTTTGCGGCTTGCGGCGACGACGAAGTCGAGCGCCTCGGACGGCGAACGGTTTTGGATGACGAGGGTGTCGGCGGGGCCTTTCAGCCACTCCTTGAGCTGCTCCAGCTCCTTCTCTCGGGAGGCGAGGTACACCTCCGCCCTGAAGCTGGGGTCTGTGAGAGCTTCGAGATCCTTCCAGTGCTCATCCACATCGATGAGTCCCGGCGGGCGGAGGCCAAGCTGGCGGGCGAGCCAAATGTCCACGGCGGGCGCGCTTTCGAGCCACTCTTCGAGGGACGCCGAGTCGTATACCCGGATCTCTTTCCAACTCTTGAGTTCGGTCTTCTTCTCAACCCAAAGCCCTTTATTCTGCCACTTCCGCGGGGTGACGAAGACAAAGGTACTCTTTCGCTTCACGAGGCCCAGAGATTCCTCCTGGCGATTCGCGAAATCCTTCTCAGCCTTCTTCTTTGGGTCTTTCTCGACCCCAATCTCCCAGGCGCTCACTCCCTTGGGCACGAATTCGGCGTCATCGGAGGCATCCACCAGCCCGTCCCATCCGGGGCGCTGAATCTGTTCGCCGTCGGGAAATTCGACGCGAACCAGTCCGGTAGCTGTGGCACGGATGAGGCGGCGGACGAGTTGCGGTAGGAGACTACGCGCTTCCAGCGTTCCGGCCCAGTCTTCGAGGTGCCGTGCGGTTACCCAGTTCTTGTGGCCCTGGCCGCGGGGCTTTTCGACAGGGGGCTTTGCGAGGGTCATGAACCGGTCCCACTCGGGGGATTTGGGCTTCAGCCGAAGACCCTTCGCGTACGTGGTCAGAACCTTCTGGCTCTTCGGAGGAGGGACAAGTCCCCGTTCGAGCCGGCTCACATTCGCCTGGTCGAAGCCGTTGCGGCGGCAGAATTCGCGGAGCGAGAGTCCCAGTCCTTCACGGATCTCCCTGAAAAACGCCCCAAACTCGCCGCTCGTCTTCATCCATTCCTCCTGTTGTATGAATTATACAACGCATATCCCGTCGGTCAACCGCTGTAACGTGGAGCCAACGTCCTTCGCAATACATCCGTAACATTCTTGAAAATTAGGATGTTACAGAGAACAATCTTTCCTGGACAATCACTGTGTATTTCGCAAAAATACCTGATAAGAGTATTTTTGAGAAATAGAGTACAGTAGATGCCGCGATCACTTGGCGAGTTTGAAGCACAAGCTCTTGCATACTGCCAATCCAGAGAGAGGGGGGTAGTGGAGGCAGGCGAATTCGTCCGTACTTTTATGTGGACGTCTGAACAGGAGAGAAAGATTCTGAGCAAGCTCGCCCGAAAGGGACTGATCGCCCGAGTTCGGCGGGGCCTCTACCTTGTTCCCCGCCGGCTGCCGGTAGGTGGCCGGTGGAGCCCGGGCGAGAACCTCGCACTCACGACGCTCATCGAGGACCGAGGCGGCACATACCAAATTTCCGGGCCGAACGCCTTCCAGAGGTATGGCTGGACGGAGCAGATCCCCAACCGCGTCTACGCCTACAATAACCGAATATCCGGCGACCGGCAGATCGGCTCGGTGGCCCTCACTCTGATCAAGGTGTCCGATGATCGGCTTGGGGGAACCGAGGTGGTGCGAACTCCCGACGGACTCGATGCCGTCTACGCCACCCGGGCGAGGGCTTTGGTCGACGCGGTGTACGAATGGTCCCGGTTCGACACGCTGCCACGCGCGTACGAGTGGATCGACCGGGAGATGTCGAGGGACGAGGGCTTCGCCGCCGACATTGTCCAGGCTACAATTCGCTTCAGCAATCAAGGAACGATCCGGCGGATCGGGGCGACCCTGGAGAGGTTCGCCGCGCCGGAGCCGCTGCTCCGGCGGCTGGAAAGAGCGCTTCGGCCCTCGTCGAGCTTCATCCCGATGGTACCCACCGTGGCGAAGAAGGGGAAGCCGGAGCAGGGAAAGACGAGCAAGCGGTGGAGGGTGGTATTCAACGATGAGTGATGAGGCCTCCCGGGCGTACCACGAAGACCAGAAACGATTCCGAGACGCCCTGATGCTGACGGCCTCGGAGACGGGCTTCAGCGAACGGCTCATCGAGAAGGACTACTACTGCTCCGTCCTGCTCAAGGATCTGGTCGTTCTCTATGGACACGGACTCGTTTTCAAGGGCGGGACATGCCTCAGCAAGGTACACGCGGATTTCTTCCGGCTGAGCGAGGCTCTCGATTTCGGGGTTTCGGTGAAGCCGAACGCAGGGCGAGGGGAGCGGCGTCGGATGATCCAGCCATTCAAAGCCCATCTCGCCGGCATCCCCGCGCGACTCCCCATCTTCTCCGAGGCGGCGGCGCTGACGGGGCAGAATCTCAACAAGCAATACAACGGACAGCTCGCCTATCGCTCCGCCGTCACCGGCGACTACGAGTCAATCAAGATAGAAATCTCACTCCGTGAAGAGTTCCTGCATCTGTGCGGAGAATTTCCCGCACGGACGCTATTGATCGACGCGCTCACGCGCACGTCGGCGCTTGCTCCGGTAACCGTGCGAGCGCTTTCGGTGCGTGAAGCGTACGCCGAAAAAACCCGGGCCGCGCTCACGCGCCGCGACCCTGCCATCCGGGACTTTTTCGATCTCGACAACGCGATCCGGAAAGGGCTTCTTCAGCACGGAGCGCTAGAGTTCCGGAACCTCGTTGCTCAGAAGCTGGCGATCACGGACGACCCAGTCGATCTCTCGCCCGCTCGGCTTGAGACGCTTTCCCGCCAGATCGAAACCCAACTCAAGCCAGTGCTTCGGATTGCGGACTACGACAAATTTGTCCTGGAAAGGACGGTGGCAATCCTCGACGAAATTGCTTTGGCCTGTAGGCCGACGTGATCGTTCTCACGCGCGGCGGGGGGAGAGGGGACGGCGGGTGGGTTCTTGGGAAGAGGATCTCTTGCGACGGTCTTCGTATTCGCCGGGGCCGAGGAGGGGGAAGAAGATGAAGGCGAGGAACATCAGGCCCAGGGAGGTGCCGATGCCTTTGCCGAATTTCATAGCCAGCTGGTCGCAGATGTAGTACCACAGAAACATGTTGGCGGCGGGGACCACGAACAACAGCGCCCAGAACGGTGACATGCCGGAGATGCGGGCCAGAACGAATAGATTGTAGCCGGGCACCAACGCCGCCCAGCCCGGCTCGCCGGCCTTGGTGAACAGGCCCCAGCTGCCCAGGGCCGCGCCGGCGGACGAGAACAGGAAGTAGCCGGGCACCATCATCAGCACCAACTTTTCCAACATTTCCACTCTCCGTGATGGCAAGCAATCGACGCGGTTCGAGAGCCGGTAAGCCGACCGTTCGCGCTAGCGCTTTTGTTTGTTCCGCTGATTTATGGCGAAGATGGCCGTTCTGGCCCTGGTATCGAGAAACGCTTCGCGTCGATCCACGAATCCTTGCAGAGTCGGGATGCTGGCCGACGTTCCGATGTCGCGGAGAATCTCGATGGCTTCGGAACGCAGGCCGCTGTCGGCCTGGGTATCCTGCACGAGGGCGAGAACGTCCTTCTCGGCGGGCGCGCCGACTTTGCGCAGCCCCTTGGCGGCGGCTTCTCGGAGCGGCCCCGCCTGGCGAAGCATGCGGATCAGTTCGGGAACCGTTTCGGGGCCGGCCCACTCGGCAAAGGCTTTCGCCGCCGCCCCTCGGCCAACCTCTTCGGGCCCCAGCGCAACCTCGGCCAGTTTGCGCGCCACCACGGCTCGATACGCCTCGTTGGGCTGCGTCACTCCCAGTCGCTCAGCAGCCCAGCCGCGAATCTGTCCGTCCTTATCGGTCAACTCCAACAGCGCCCGATCCACTTTTGGATCGCCTGTCACGCGCGGTGCCTCCGGCTGAGGAGGAGTCACGGGCACGTTGGACTGGGGACTGTTGTTTCCTGGGTTGTGGACCTGCGGCCGCCAACCGGGGTACAGCGGCGGCTCGAGTACCGAACACACGACCACACTGATCGACAGCAGCAGCGTCCCCAACCCCTCCATAAACAGCCACAGACCAAGGGTGCGGGGCATCTGCTTGGCATGGTAGATATGGGTGTAGAGCGCCAGCCAACCGCCTATCCCACTGGCCCGCACAAGGGCCGGAGCCTCGGTAAAGAAGTCGCGGAGCTTCTTCTTCTTGATCGCATACGACATCCGCTTCAACCCGATCGTCAAGACCCCCCAGGCCAATCAGAAACAGCGAGCCGGCCACCAGAATCGAGAAGAAGCCCAGCACGATCCAAAGGACGAAAACGGGGATAATGACGGCGAGCATCACAAACCAATCGGTTTTCGCCGGTCCCACACCACTCTCGCGCCTCGGCGGCGGCTCCTCGGAGTGCGGACGGGCGGCCGGCCTTTGCACCTCATCGCGGGAACCGAGGACGATTTTCGCCTTACAGGCGGGACAGCGAACCGCCGTCCGTTCGACGTCATCCGCGACGTTCAACACACGATCGCACTCCGGGCACCGGATGCGGCCCATAAATAGACACTCCAAGTTCGAATCGAGATTTTCTCTTATCTCGTCCCTTCATCCACCATTTTATCAAAAATGTGACAGGGAGTGGATGAAATCGCCCAACGAATCGGCAGGCGGATTGCGTCAACCAAACGGATCGACCACCTCCGAGCGAGATAGCCCTCATCCGATTCCCATGCCATTTTGTGAAGATGCCCTTGACACTGCCTTGGGGTCGAGTAAAGTTAATGTAGATTGAGATTCAGTCTCAATAAGAACTACCGATTTCCCACCGCTCGATCGGGTGCCTACCGTGAATCTGGATACGTTGCTTCCTCTCGAATTGCTTCGTCCCGGTGAATGGGCGGATGTAGCCGATGTCACCGGCGAACCGAACTGGGTTTGTCGACTGGCGGAACTTGGATTGCGCACGGGTTGTCGCCTGTGCTTGTTGCAATCCGGGTGTCCGTGCCTGTTACAGATCGGCGGTTGCCGTCTGTCGCTACGCGGCGAACCAGGCGCTCAGATTCTCGTCCGCCCCGTGGCGATCTGACATGACGACGCTCGACACCTTGCTTCCCGGCCAACGCGGACGCATCACGAATCTGGTTGGGAACGACAGCCTCGCGCAGCGGCTCATGGAGTTGGGCTTGTTCGTGGGCGAGGAGGTCGAAGTCCTCGCCCTCGCTCCGTTGGGCGATCCGTTGGAAGTACGTTTGGGCGATTCGCGGCTGAGCCTGCGCCGCGCCGAGGCGTCTCGCATTCAAGTAACCCTCTCGTGAGTACTCATCATGGGGAGCGAAAAGCAAGCGACCGTCGCTCTCGTGGGCAATCCCAATACGGGAAAGACGACTCTGTTCAATGCCCTTTCGGGTCTACGGCAGCGCGTCGGCAACTATCCCGGCGTCACCGTCGAAACCAAAAAAGGACAAATGAGTTGCGGCGATCGGACGTTCGATCTGATCGACCTGCCGGGAACCTACAGTCTGTCGCCGCGCAGTCCCGACGAGATGGTGGCGGTCGATGTCTTGCTCGGAAGGCAAGCGGGCGAGCATCGCCCCGATGTCGTTTTGTCCATCGTCGATGCCAGTAATCTCGAACGCAATCTCTATCTGACGACGCAGGCTCTGGAACTGGGCGTACCCGTCGTCATCGCCCTGAACATGATGGATGTCGCCGAGGCACAGGGAATTCGCATTGATGTCGAACGGCTCAGCCGTCAAATCGGCGCGCCTGTCGTGGCCATTCAAGCGAATAAGCGGAAGGGGTTGGACGCGCTGCGACAGGCCGTTGTGGCGGCAAGCGAACGACGGTCGGTTCCTGGAGCGATGGAGTCGCGCCCCGCGGTCGGCGATGTCGCTCCGCCCCATGCCGGGCCTCCGTTTCCCGAAGCGTTCGAGCGCGAGATCCGGGCCTTGCGTCCCCTGTTGGGCGACGAGGTGCCGCCTTTTTTAATACGTCGCTTCGTGTTGGATGTCGGCGGATGGACGGAACAGAAATGGGTGTCTCAATGCGGCGAGGGGATTCTCCGAGAAGTACGGGAGGTGCGCGAACGGTTGGCGGCATGCGATTGTGCGGTTCCGGCCGTCGAAGCTCGAACGCGCTACCGCTGGATTCGTGAGGTGACGGCGGGGTGCGTCGAACGGCCGGCGGTGCGTCCCGTGACCTGGACCGACCGCATCGACCGCGTTTTGACGCACAAAATCTGGGGCACGCTGCTGTTCTTGGCCCTGATGTTTCTCGTGTTCCAGTCCATCTTCACCTGGTCGCGTCCGATCATGAAGGCGATCGGCGTCGGCAAGGAAGCGTTGTCCGATTGGTTGCGAGGCTGGCTCGCTTCCGGCCCGCTGACGAATCTCCTCCTCGGCGGCGTCCTCGAAGGCGTCGGCGCGGTCGTGGTCTTTCTGCCGCAAATTGTCATCCTCTTCGCGTTTATCGCCGTCTTGGAGGACTGCGGCTACATGGCCCGAGCCGCATTTCTCATGGACAAGTTGATGTCGCGCTGCGGGCTGAGCGGGAAGTCGTTTATCCCGCTGCTGTCTTCGGTAGCTTGTGCCGTACCCGGCATCATGGCGACGCGCGTCATCGAGAATCGACGCGATCGGTTGGCCACGATCCTCGTTGCGCCGCTGATGAGCTGTTCGGCGCGTTTGCCGATCTACATACTCCTAATAGGGGCGTTCCTCTCTGGTCCCGGCTACCCCTGGTGGCTGCCCGGCGCGGTGATGTTCGCCCTCTATGCCTTGGGGCTGCTGCTCGCGCCGCCCATCGCCCTGCTGCTCAAGCGCACCTTGTTGCGGGGTGAAACACCGGTCTTCGTGATGGAAATGCCGTTGTACAAAGTGCCTTCTCTGCGTTTGGTGCTGCGGCGCATGATGGACAGCGGCTGGGCCTTTTTGCGCCGCGCCGGCACGCTCATCCTCGCTTCGATGGTGGTAGTGTGGGCGCTGCTGTACTTCCCGCGCGAAGGTCCCGCCTCGGCATCGCCTCCGTCGGAATCGGGACGGATCGAGCAAGTCGGATTGCCCTACGATGTTCGCCTGGATCAGTTGCGCGCGGAGCGAGACGCCCTGAAAGAGCGAGGCGACGAGGCGGAGAGCGAAGCCAAGGAAGGCGAAATGAACGCCTTGAATGCGGAATGGAAGCGACAGAGCTATCTGGGCCGCATGGGCAAGCTCATCGAGCCGATCGTGCGCCCGTTGGGTTGGGATTGGAAGATCGGCATGGCCGCCTTGGCGAGTTTTCCTGCCCGCGAAGTCGTGATTGGCACGCTCGGCATCATTTATAGCGAGGGCGAACAAGATAGCGACACCATTCGTGAAGCCGAGAACGTGTCCGAGTTGCCCTTGGCCCTGGCCATGCGAAAGGCCGTCTGGGACGACGAACCGACTCGGCGGGTATTTACGATTCCGACCGTGTTGTCCCTTCTGGTTTTCTTCGCCTTGTGTTGCCAGTGTGCTTCGACGCTGGCAGTCATCAAACGCGAAACGCGCAGCTGGCGATGGCCGGCGTTCACGTTCGTCTACATGACCGCGTTGGCCTACGTTGGAGCCTTGCTGACCTATCAGATTGGCCGATGGATGGGCGGTTGAAATATGGACTGGCAATTGGTCGTCGTTTTCGTCCTGGTGTTGTCGGCGTCGCTGTATCTCGGCCGGCAAACGCTTCGCGCATGGCGCGGCAAGAGTGCCGGATGCGGCTCGTGCAAGTGTTCCGGCACCACGGCGACGAACTCTTCCGGAGCGCGGACCTTGATTCCGCTCGAGCAAGTCAAACTGCGCACGGAACCTCGTTGATCGATTGAGCCATTTCGGATCGGCTTCTCGTTACTTTCGTCCGGTTGCACGACGGCGGGCGAATGGCTATGCTGCAAACAGAAGGTGTGGAGAAGTCTGCGACAGTCGATTCTTTGCGGATACCATCATGGCAGACGGCGGCAAGCGCGAGCGGGGTCTCGTCGGGTCGGCTGTCGCCGTTCCTCCCGAAGCGCTGGTTGTCTGTTCCGAATGTCGGGCCTCTTTTCGACCGGGCGCTTACGAGACCCATCTGCGTCAAGCCCATCGCATCTACCAATTTCGAGGCATTCGTCGGTCTTACGGAGATACCTTTGCCGCGCTGCTCGAAGCCCTCGGCGGAGATCGTCCCGACGCCGAGGCGTGGCGCACTCTCACCGAGTTGGCGTTCGAGGATCACGGCGATCTCGCTCACGTTTTTTTAGCCCGAACACTCGGCCAAATGCTAAAGGGGTTGCCCTCTCCGCGCCGCGAATCGGTCCTTGTGGCCCTCGGCGCGTTCCTCGGTAGAACCCGCGTTTCCGGGTTGGCCCTGGCTCTGGCCTCCGACCCGGAACTTTGGGCGCGCTGTCTCGCTTTGTACGTCCTGGCTCACTTGCCCGCTCCGTTCGATCTTGCGCTGATTCCCTCCTTTCGCGGCTTGCTGCTCGATCGCCGTTTGCCGGTCGAGGCACAGTTTGCCGCGATGGCCAATGTGCTGCGCTCTTCGCCGACGAACGGAGAATTGGTTGAGGAGTTGTTGCAAACGCTCGTGAGTGGCTTGGGGAAATCCAAATCGATCGATCGGCTGCGCAATCTGGAGTCAATGGTCGGCAAGCATCCGAACATCGATGCCCTGTGCGAGCGCCTGGAAGATCGATTGCGCATGAACTGTCCGCGTTGTCCCACGCAGCTGCGGCGTCCCGAAATGATCGTCCATCTGTGGAGCGAACATCGACTGGTTCTCGACGGTCGGCGCGTGCGCGATCCGTGGTCGATGATCGAGGAATGGATCGACGCCTACTGCGAACGGCGCGAGGTGGAACTTCTGGAACGCTGTCGAACGCTGGTCCATCGTCTGGACAGCGACGAGGCGACCTCGCGCTTTCACAGTCTGTTGCTCTCGCATGGAGTGGCCGACGAGGAAGCGCGACGTTCTTCGATCGAGGAAGCCGTCGAGCGGCACGCGGCGCGCTGTCCTTGGTGCTACGAACTGGTTCCCGTGGCGCGCGAGGTGCCGGCAGCCAGGCTGAACGTTTATCGCGGTCGATTGTCCGCGCGCGGCTATCGAGTCGAAATCTCGGAGCGAGGGCCGCTTACCTCCTTGGAGATTGTCACTCCGGAAAAGCGGATTTATCGCGGGCGCGAGTTGGGGCAATTGTTGACGTGCCGAGGCGCGATGTTCGCCTTCGTCGCCCCGCTGGTAGCGATCGCTCTCCTCTGGTCGTTTGGCGTCTTCGGGTTTGGCATGGCTCCGTTCAAGCCCGTACTGGCCATTCTGTCCCTGGCGCTGGCGGTCCATCTGTTCGTGCGGCGAAGGTGGCGTCCGGCACTGCCGGAAGGCGTGCGCGCGCGGAACTATGCTTGGACAATGTTGGCTCCGCGTCTGGTTGCCGACGGTTATCGGCTCGACGATTCCGCGTTCTTGGCTGGGTTGGCTCTCCACAGTTGCGGCGATGGCTACGTGCCGCTGCGCGAATCCTTGCTGCTCGATGTCGTCAAGCGGACGGAGAACGCTTTGGCGATGGGTTTGGCACCTCCGGGTCATTTGGCCGCGTTACGTCGATTGTCGGTCGAGGATGCCGCGGCGCGTGGAGCAGACCCGATCCCCCTGGTCGTGGACCTGTTGGCGCGATGCTTCGAGGGGCGACTGTCCCTGCACTTCGCCGACCGACTGCTTGCCGGTTGGGAGTCGTCATGGTGGACGCCAGGGAATCTCATCCGCGCGCGCGCCCTACTGTGCGATCGTGCCTTTGAGGCCGGGTTCGAGGTACGCAATCTGCTCGACGCCGGCCAAAACGCTCCCGACCTCGGCCGCTTGCTGGGAACGGATGACGTGTCGAATCTCTGCGCGCTGCGTTTGTTGTGGTCGCTGAGGCCGACCCGTCCTTGGGATCGCTGCGGCGATCCACTCTCGGTCTTCGACCTCGCCGCCGATCCCAAACGAACCGAGTTACTGGGACGCATCCCCGATTTGCTGCTGTGGCAGATCGAACCGGAATGGCTCGTCGCCGCACCCGGCGTCACCGACCCGAAGCCGACTCAGATCTGTTTGTGCGTTCGCGGCGTTCAGCTGCAAGAGGTACTGTTCCGCGAGACGCCGCGCGCGGTCGAGGTGAACGCGCGATGGCGCTACAACGATCTCATCCTCGGCGATCGGCGCTTCCGTTCGACCGGCAGCCTCGATCTCCTCGCGCTGCGGATGGAGCGTTGGTTTCGCTACGCCTTCAGCGAATTCCTGCCGTCGCTGTCGCGCGTCGAAAAATGGCAAGCCCCGGATCGCCTGGCGATCCTGCGCGCTTGGGGGGCCGTCTCCTGCCCCGCATGCCACCGGCAACTGTTGCCGCGCGTCGGCCAAGTCGGCATCGCCCTCTCGGAGGACGATGCGACGCCGCGATGATGCCATCCGTCTAGCCGGCGTGGGATACTTCGAGCGGCATCACCGGCAGTTTGAGGGTGAACGTGGAGCCTTTGCCGACTAGGCTTTCCACGCGGATGCGGCCTTGATGTTGTTCGATGATTTGTCGACACACGCTCAGACCGAGGCCGGTACCGCCGTGTCCGTTGGAGTCCGGTTCCTTCGTTGTGAAGAATGGCTCGAAGATCAAACGCAGTCGATCGGGAGGAATGCCGATGCCGCTGTCGGCGACGCTCATCTCGACCATCTGCGTGCGTGTGTTCTCGCGCACTTCAATCCGCAGTCGTCCGCCGTTCGGCATCGCTTGGCGCGCGTTGATGACGAGATTGAGCAAGACCTGTTCGATCTGGGCGGGCACGACGGAGGCTTGCGGCTTGCCGTGATATTTCTTCTCGACGTGAATGCGATGCTTGCTCAGATCTTTTTCGGTCAGCACGAGCGTCTCTTCCACGAGTGCGATCAAGTCGACCATCTCGCGTTGGGTCGAGGTGTTGCGGGCAAAGCCCAGCATACTGTTGATGATCGTGGCCGCTCGTTGACTGCCCTTGAGGATTTTTTCGAGTGCTTGGGTGCGCGACGCCTCGTCGCGATGGCGCAGCGCCAAGCGCGTGTAATTGATAATCGTGGTTAGGATGTTGTTGAATTCGTGGGCCACGCTGCTGGCCAAGGCTCCGACGCTGCTCAGCTTTTGCGCTTGCAGCAATTGTTGTCGGAGTTGATCTGCCTCACTGCGCGGAACCATCACGTCTTCGCCGATCATTTTTAGGTCGCCTCCCGCCGTTTCGTCCTCGTCTTGCCGAGCGAGTCCCTTCGACTTCGTTCGGCAACGCCTCGCCGCGGCTTCATTAGGAGTATCGACCGAGAATCGGTGTCTCTTCATCGGAAGTCCTTATGCGCCTTGCAATTCGGACGCGGAATCTGGGGCACCCTCGAAGACTGCGACGACATGGCGAGGTTTGAATGGTGGCCAAATGAGCGAGGCTGGAGAAAGGGTAGAACCTATGAGAAGCCGAGTGGATGCGCCGCGGCAAACTCAAAAGGCGCATCGGAAAATGTCTTTCGGATTGCGTGCCGCACGGTGGGGCGATAAGCTCCATAAGAATCTTCGTTGGTTATGGCCGGCTTTGCATCGCTCCTTCGCGGGAAGAGGATGCGCGAACGCCTCGCAGCCGGTTCGTCGCATAAGTGGAAAGGGACTCGCCATGAGTTCCACGCACAACAACGATTTGACCCATGCTTTGCTGGAAGAATCGGGCGACGCACTCTTTCTCTTCGATCCCGACACCGACCGCCTATTACAAGTTAGCCGCATGGCCCTCGAGTTGACCGGCTTCGGACGCGACGAGATGATGGCGCAACCGGCGACCTATTTCTTTCGCTTCGGTGGCAAGGGAGGGACACGCCGCTTCCGCGAGGCAGCCACGCGCACGGGCGTCTTTCATTCGCAAGAGGGCTTCTTCCTCCGATGCAAAGACGATGGCGTTTGGATGCCGGTCAACCTCAGTATTTCCCGCTTGCACGTCCAACCCAAGACTCTGGCGCTGATTACGGCTCGCGATGTCCGGGTACAGCACGAATCGTTGCGTCGTTTGGCCGAGGTCGAAGCGGAGATGCGCCGCGTCATGGCCTCGGTCTCCGACTGTCTTTGGAGCGGAGAATGCGACCGGGATCGGGGATGGG
Organism: Planctomycetota bacterium; assembly: GCA_021781415.1. Taxonomy (GTDB): domain Bacteria; phylum Planctomycetota; class Planctomycetia; order Gemmatales; family Gemmataceae; genus JAJPHU01. The sequence goes on along the minus strand of JAJXWW010000101.1, from coordinate 29,981 downwards.
TCTACCGCTACTTCTCGCCGGTCGTGGAAACGCTGACGGGTAGGCCGCCCGAAGCCTTTCTCGGCGGGCTTCGCGCCTGGGAGGAGATCGTGCATCCCGACGATTTGCCCGTCTGGCGGCGCGGCGTGCAACAATTGCGCAAGGGGCAGAAATGCAACGAGGAGTATCGCATCGTGACGGCGGACGGGCGCACGCGCTGGCTGCGCGAGAGCGTCCGCGCCGCGCCGCACACAGTCCCACAAACGTCACAAGCGGACGGTCGAGACAGTCGAGACAACAACGGTAGCCCGAAGAGGGCAGGCTGGCGACTCGACGGCATCCTCAGCGACATTAGCGAGCTGAAACAGGCAGAAGAGGAGCGCGATCGGTTTTTTACCCTCTCCCTCGATATGTTGTGTATCGCCGACTTCGATGGCTATTTCAAGCGTCTCAATCCGGCCTTCGAGCGCATTCTCGGCTATTCGCTGGAGGAACTGACCGCACAGCCCTTTTTGCAATTCGTCCATCCCGACGACCGAGAAGCGACCAAAGCCGTGACGGAGGAACTCGTCGCGGTGGGTGGCGATCTCGTTTCGTTCGAGAATCGCTATCGGTGCAAGGACGGTTCGTATCGATGGTTTTTGTGGACGGCGACACCCTTCGCCGAACGGTGCTATATCTACGCCACGGCCCGCGACATCACCGAACGGAAATCGATGGAGGAGACGCTGGCGCGCGAGCGCAACCTGCTCCGCGCCCTGATGGACAATCTTCCCGATCACATTTTCGTGAAGGACGTGGACAGCCGTTTCGTCTTGGCCAATACCGCGACACTGCGCTCGCTGGGCGCGTCGCACTTGGAAGAGGTCGTCGGCAAGAGCGACTTCGATTTTCTCCATCGCGAGTTGGCCGAGCAGTTTTACCGCGACGAGCAAGTGGTCTGTCGTACGGGGCAGCCGCTCGTCAATCGAGAGGAACTGTTGATCGACCGTTCGGGACAACGCAAGTGGCTTTCGACCACGAAAGTCCTGCTGCGCGATGGCACGGGCGCGCCGATTGGCCTAGTCGGCATGAGCCACGACATCAGCGGCCGCAAGAAGATGGAGGAGCAATGGCGGCAGGCAAAAGAGACTGCGGAAGTCGCCAATCGGGCCAAGAGCGAATTTCTCGCGCGCATGAGCCACGAAATCCGCACGCCCATGAACGGCATTCTGGGCATGACGGATCTGGCCCTGGAGACGGATCTTACCGTCGAGCAGCGCGAATACCTGCAAATGGTCAAAAACTCCGCCCACGGTCTGCTGTCCGTCATCAACGACATCCTCGACTTTTCCAAGATCGAAGCCGGCAAGTTGGAGCTGGAATACGCACCATTTGCCCTCCGCGATAGTCTCGATGACGCGGTGCGCACCCTCGGCCTGCGCGCGCAGCAGAAGGGTTTGGAATTGGCCTGTCGCATCGCCTCGGATGTGCCCGATCGTTTGGTCGGCGACCTCGGTCGATTGCGACAAGTCGTTGTCAATTTGGTCGGCAACGCCATTAAGTTCACCGAGCGCGGCGAAGTCATCGTTCGCGTGTCGCTCGACCGCGAAAGTGAGAATTTAAATGCCGTCAAACTCCCTTTTCCTTCGACTACTCCCGATCCCGTGTTCCTGTCGTTCGAGGTGACAGACACGGGCATCGGCATTCCGAAGGGCAAGCAGCGCATTATTTTCGAGCCGTTCGAGCAGGTGGAAGGCGGCGACACGCGCCGTTTCGGGGGCACGGGTTTGGGGCTGGCGATCTCGTCTCAGTTGGTGGAGATGATGGGGGGCCGATTGGAAGTGCGAAGTCCGCTGTTCCGCGATCGCAACGAGGCTTACGGCAGCCGATTCTTCTTCACCGCCCCATTCACACCCGCGCAAGGGTTCCGGCCGAGTCTTCCTGCCGAACAGCGCGACATGCGCGGTCTGGCCATCCTCATCGTGGACGACAACGCCTCGAATCGGTTGATCCTCCACGAAATGCTTTCGAGTTGGGGGATGAAGCCCACGACCTCGGAGGGAGGCCAACAGGCCTTGGACGAACTCCGCCGCGCCGCCGCTGCCGGAGAACCGTATCCTCTGGTGTTGATCGATTCGCAAATGCCTCGCATGGACGGTTTCGAGTTGGCCGAACGAATCCGAAACCAAACGGATCTCGTGGGCGACACGATCTTAATGCTGGTCTCATCCGACCGACAAGGAGGGGGCGACCGTTGCCGGGAATGCGGCGCTAAGGCCGCGCTGATGAAGCCGATCAAGCAATCCGAACTATTCAACACCATACTCGATCTGTTAAACAATCGAAGCGGCGGCCTTCCGAATGTGGCGGAGTCGTTGTCCGGAGATGCCGCCGCGACGGGGCCAGAACGCCCGCTGCGCGTGTTGTTGGCCGAGGACAACATCGTCAATCAACGACTCGCCGCGCGCATTCTGGAAAAGCGAGCGCATACCGTCGTAGTCGCCTGTAATGGGAAAGAAGCCGTGGCACGCTCCGAGCGCGAGACGTTCGATCTCGTGTTGATGGATCTGGAAATGCCGGAGATGAGCGGCTTCGAGGCCACCGCTGCCATCCGCGCCCGCGAGCGAATGACGGGCGGACATCTGCCCATCCTGGCGCTGACGGCTCACGCCATGAAGGGAGACCGCGAGCGCTGTCTGGCCGCCGGCATGGACGGGTATGTTTCCAAGCCGGTTCAAGCCGGCGAATTGTATCGGGCCATCCACGAGTTGGTACCCTCTGCCGCCGTGCATTCCCTTAAACCCGAAGGCAAGGAGGGAACGGAACGAGGACTGCCGATTATCGACCGGGCCGAGGCGCTGGAGCGCGTTGGAGGAGACGAAGCCTTGCTGCGAGAGTTGGTGGAGGTGTTTCTGCAAGACTGCCCGCGCATGATCGAGGAAGTCATTGAGGGATTGTGTGACGCCGATACCGTGAAGGTCAAACGCGGAGCGCATTCGATCAAGGGAGCGGTCGGCATCCTTGGAGGCAAGCTGGCGTTTGAGTGCGCCTTGCGCCTGGAGACCATGGCGCGCCGGGGCGACTTGAGTCAAGCGGACGAAGCCTGGCAGGCGTTGCGAGAAGCGCTGGATCTGTTAAAACAACACCTGGCTAAGAACGATGGGTTCGCCGGATAATTTCGTCGATTGGGGAGGAAACGATGTCCACCGCGGAAAACCCTTCGCCGTCGCAACACGAACTGAAACAAGCCTTGAAGGCGTTTCGCAAACGCTTGAAGCTGACGCAACTCGATGAAGAATCGAAGCTCGGCGGCGGGCCGTTGACCCATTCGCGCGGACGCATCGTGGCGATTACTCCGCCCAATCAGTTCGGCCCCGCCGTCTGGGAAGAGTTAGCCAAACAGGGCAAGCTCAAAAAAGCGGGCGGCGGCATGTACGAACTCGCACCCGAGTAAGCATCGGTCTCGGAAGGGCGAATACAGAACCGCGACGGTGAGGGAGCGAAACGGCTCGAAAACCCGTCAGAACTACCCTCGGAATAGATTCGGATCGAATACAGGATTTTTGGAGTGGCTCATGTCCTCGGCGATTGTAACTCAGCGAACCATGGGCGAACGCTACGCCCATGCCTTCGCGCGTTCGCGGCAGCTTTTCGAGCAAGCGCGCGGCATCTTTCCGAACGGCGTCACCCACGACGCGCGCTATCTGGAACCTTTTCCGATCTACGTCGATCGCGCGCTCGGCAGTCGTAAGTGGACGGTCGAGGGGCGCGAACTGATCGATTATTGGTCGGGCCACGGTTCGATTCTACTCGGACACAGCCACCCCGCCGTCGTCGAGGCCGTTCGCCAGCAAATGGAGCGGACCACCCATCCGGGAGCCTGCCACGAGCGCGAGATCGAATGGGGCAGATGGGTTCAACGCTTGGTTCCCTCGGCGGAACGGGTGCGTTTCACGGCGTCGGGAACCGAGGCGACCATGATGGCGCTGCGGTTGGCGCGTCTCTTCACGCAACGGCCGCGCGTCCTCAAGTTCGCCGGCCACTTCCACGGCTGGAACGATTTCCTCTTTCCCGGTGCCGATGCGCCGCATCTCGCCTCCGTGCCTGGCATTCTCAAGGAGATCGCCGAGTACACCGTCATCGTTCCGCCCAACGATCTCGACCTCGTCGAGCAAACGCTTCGCTCCGATCCAGCCATCGGTTGCGTGATTCTGGAACCGACGGGGGGCCATTGGGGCCAGGTTCCGATTCGTGGACCGTTTTTGCACGGCCTGCGCGAGATCGCAACGCGGCACGAACGCTTGCTCATTTTCGATGAGGTTATCACCGGCTTTCGCGTCTCGCCGGGAGGGGCGCAAGGACACTACGGCGTCAAACCGGATCTGACGACGATGGCGAAGATTCTCGCGGGCGGCCTGCCGGGCGGAGGCATCGCGGGACGCGCCGATATCTTCGATCATCTCGCCTTTCGATCCGGCAAGGAGAAAATGCGCCATCCAGGCACGTTCAACGCCAATCCGCTCTCGGCATCCGCGGGCATCGCCACGCTGCAAATCGTTGCCGACGGTAGTGCCTGCGCGCACGCCATCGCCATGGCTCGGCTTTTGCGGAAGCGTCTCAATGCCCTCTTCGCCGAGCGCAATGCGGAGTGGGTGGCATACGGCGAGTTTTCTTGTTTCAAACTGTTGCCCGGCTATCGGGGGCCGAGGCCCGAAAACGACGACTTCGTTCCCCACGGAGGAGCGCTGGACAAGCTCGATGGCGGCAACGATCCGAGTCTGGTGTCGGCGTTTCGTTGCGGCATGTTATTGCACGGCGTCGATCTCATGGGTTTGGGCGGGATGACGACGGCGGCACATACCGAGGCCGACATCGAGCGAACCGTGACGGCGGTAGCGGCGACTTTGGAATTGCTATAATAAAAGTGTCCTCGGCGCGAACGATGATTCGTTCGAGACTGGAGCAAGGGACGAGATTTTCTCAGGCGAATTGAACCATGCCGCGCGATTATTACGAGGTACTCGGCGTTCCGCGAACCGCTTCCGAGGCCGACATTAAAAAAGCCTATCGCAAGCTGGCGCGCCAGCATCACCCCGATCGCAATCCCGGTGACAAGCAGGCCGAGACGCGATTTAAGGAAGTGCAGGAAGCCTACGACGTACTCCACGATAAAAGCAAGCGCGAGCAATACGATCGGTTCGGCTTCGCCGGTCCAGGGGGGAGCCAGGGGCCATTCCGCGCGGGAGGGGGAACCGCGCCGGGAGGCTTCGAGTTTCAGGGCTTGAATCCAGAAGATCTGGAGAGCATCCTCGGAGGATTCGGCGGCGGGGCCGGTGCGTTCGGCGATCTGCTTGGCCGAGCGCGCGGCCGAGGCCGCGCTCCGAGACCGCCCGCAAACGTCGAGGCCGAGGTCGCCATCCCGTTTCTAACGGCGGCTCTCGGAGGGTCGGTGTCGCTCAACGTCGATGGGCGCACGATTGAGGTGCGCGTACCGGCTGGAGTTGAGGAGGGCAAGAAACTGCGCATGGCCGGACAGGGACCGCGCGGCGGCGATCTGCTGGTGCGCTTGACGGTCGAACCGCACCCCTATTTTCGCCGCGAGGGACAGAACGTCGTTCTCGAAGTGCCCGTATCGATAAGCGAGGCGATCCTCGGAGCGAAGGTGGACGTGCCTACGCTGGACGGCACGCATCTGACGGTCAAGGTTCCGCCCGGCACCTCGAGCGGAGCGCGGCTGCGACTGCGCGGCAAAGGCATACGGGACGGCGATCAATACATCGAAATCAAGATCGTCGTGCCCAAGACCCACGACGAACGTAGCCGCGAACTCATCGAAGAGTTCGCGCGGCTGCATCGACAGAACCCGCGCGAGCATTTGCCGTGGAGTTGAATCGTGTCCAGCTTTCGCTTTCGCAAACACGAACACCTCCGCCGCCCCGCCGACTTTCGCCGCGTCTACGAACGCCGTCGCTCGAACGGCGATGCGCTGCTGATCGTCTATGCCTGCGAGAACCATTTGTCTCATTTGCGATTAGGATTATCCGTTTCTCGCAAAATGGGCAATGCGGCGCGGCGCAATCGGCTGCGCCGGCTCTACCGCGAGGCGTTCCGTCTGACGCGGCACGAGATGCCGGTGGGATTCGATCTGATCCTGATACCGCGCCGCCCCGAACCGCCTTCGCTGGAGCAACTGAAACGATCGTTGCCGCGTCTGGTCCAACAGTTGGCGCGGAAACTCCAGCGCGAGGCCGAAAAACCATGCTAGGTCGGATTCTCGCTCGTCTCCGATTTCTCGGATCGAACCTACTGATCGCGGGGGTGCGGTTCTATCAAATCTGTCTGCGCCCCATGCTACCCTCGGTTTGTCGATTCGAGCCGAGTTGCAGCGAGTATTTCATCCAAGCGGTTCACAAATACGGCCCGCTTCGAGGCGCGTGCAAGGGCCTCTGGCGCATCTGTCGATGCAATCCCTTCTCGCACGGCGGCTTCGATCCTCCCTGAATCGCAGCGGATCGCGCAAACTCGTTTGTTCCCTACACGATTTCAATTCGACTACTCGGATCGAGCGTGACACTCGAAAGCTCGCCGTTATCTTTGGTGAAATGCACGGTGACCACGACGATGTCGTCCTCCGGCACGCGGTCGGTGGCGATACCGGTCGAAAGAAAATTGACTCCGCGAAAAACACCCTCGACCGTGGTGGGCCAATGGCGGCGCGTGTTGATGGCCACGGTTTGCGTGATGCGAATGCGCCCACCGGGCGCTAAACCCCTCAGGAGCGAGGCCAATTCGGGACGCACCGAGCGCGTGGCCGAGGGCAACGATGGCGCGTTTGGGTTCATAGCACGTCTCCTTGACTCAGAGTTCCGCGAACCAGCGCGATGCGACCCGTGCGGGCCAACTCGACGATCCCGTAGGGGCGCATCAGTTCGATGAACGCCTCGATCTTACTCTCTTGCCCGCTGATTTCGACGAGCAGGTTTGCGGGGCTGATGTCCACGACCCGACCGCGAAACATCTCGACGAGAAGACTGATTTCCACGCGCTGCCCCGGCGCAGCGTTGACCTTAATCAGCATCAGATCGCGTTCGACAAAGTTCTCGCTACTGATGTCCTGCACTCTCACGACGGTGACAACTTTGTCCAGCTGCTTGCGAACTTGTTCTAGCTCGGCATCGTCGCCGTGAACCACGAACGTCATCCGCGATAGATCGGGCTGTTCGGTTTCCCCCACGGCGAGGCTATCGATGTTAAAGCCGCGCGAGGCGAGCATACCGGAGATGTGAGCCAAGACGCCGGGTTGGTTCTGCACCAGCGCCGACAAAACGTGCCGCATAGCCGAGCTTCTCCCAAGTTCCTTCAATGTACCGAAGAGGATCTTAGCGATCGGCGCAACGACTGCAATCATTTTTCTGAGGAACTCGTCCCATATACCGATAGGATGACTTCCCGCCCAATTGTCGATCGACTATCTCGCATCAGGAGGATTCCATCGTGTGCCGTTCCGTCTTCGCGTTACTCTTGACTCCGTTCTTCCCCTTTGCCGCGTGGGGCGACGAGAAGCCCCCGCTGAAGGCCGGCATCATTGGCCTGGACACCTCGCATGTCGTCGCCTTCACGCAGACGCTCAACAATCCCAAGTCCAAAGGGATTCTGAGACGAGTCCGCGTCGTCGCCGCCTATCCCGGCGGCAGCCCCGACCTTCCCGAAAGCAAAGATCGCGTCGAGGGCTATACCAAGACGCTGCGCGAGAAGTTTGGCGTCGAGATTGTGGATAGCATCGACGCGCTGTTGTCCAAAGTGGATGTCATCTTGCTCGAAAGCGTCGACGGCCGGCCGCATCTCGAACAGGTCAAGCCCGTCTTCCGAGCGAAAAAGCCTGTGTTCATCGACAAGCCCGTCGCCGGCTCGCTCGCCGACGCCGTGACCATCTACCGACTCGCCAAAGAATCGGGCACTCCCTGTTTCTCCAGTTCCTCGCTGCGCTTCAGCCCCGGCATTCGCGCCGCGCGCCCCGAAGGCAAGTTCGGCGACATCCTCGGCTGCGATGCCTACGGCCCCTGCCATCTGGAGCCGCATCATCCCGATCTGTTCTGGTATGGCATTCATGGCGTGGAAACACTGTTCACCATCATGGGGCCGGGCTGCGAATCGGTGACGCGGGTTGAAACCGATAATACGGAGTTTGTAACGGGTAAATGGAAGGACGGCCGCGTCGGCACCTTCCGCGGTATCCGCAAGGGCAAGTCGGATTATGGCGCGATGGTGTTCGGATCGAAAGCCGTGGGACCGAGCGGCGGTTTCGGAGGCTACGAACCATTAGTCGTGGAGATTTGCAAGTTCTTCGACACCGGTGTCGCTCCCGTGTCGGCGGAGGAAACGCTGGAGATTTACGCCTTCATGGAAGCCGCCGACGCAAGCAAACGCCAAGGCGGCAAGCCGGTGAAGCTGGCCAGCGTGTTAGAGGCCGCGAGGAGAAAATGACTATCGAGAAGCACGCGCCATCGTTTCCAGTTCCTCCTCGGCAATAGCGCTGGCAGGAACGAGTCGATAGTGCTTCTCGTCGAGTACCTTGATTTCCTCGTTCTCTTGCACGAGTTCAAACATGACGATGACTTCGCCCGCTTCGTCTTTCTTGAACTGGACTGCCACGGGACGCGGAGTCAAGGCGGGGAATGCGCGTTTGCAAAGCGCGAGATCTTGTTCGATTTGAACGATCCCGATGTGATCGCTGCCTCCCTTGACCTGGACCGGGATGATGAATTGTTGGCCCGTGTTGCGGAGTCCCACATAAACCTCATCGATCTCGATTTGACCGACCGTCGGCACCGTCGTACGCAGATGGTTCTGCAACGAATACGCCGTTACCCGCAAAAAGAGATCGATGAGGCGGTTGTAGCGGACTTTAGCCAGCAGCGCTCGTTCGTCGCCGAGTGCATAGCGTGCGATGATCTCCGGAGTTCCATCGGGGATCTTGATTTGGTAAAGATTTTCGCTGGGTGAGATGCGAATGAGCTTTCGAAGTTCCATGCGGTAACGTGAACGACCAGCCGGAAGGATTGCCCACTCTTGCCCGGGCGGCGCTGTTCGGCCTATTTCCTGCGGCATTCGCGTTCGATAGCGGAAACTGTAAATGAGGTCGCCGAGATTCTTCGGCAGCCGCACCTTCAATTGCTCGGCGGCTTTCTCTAGCTCTTCGCGCTCGAATTCAAATGAGGTCGTTCCCGGCTTATAGTGATCCGCGAAAATCCGCACCAGGATATCGACGTAGCGGTTTGATTTCTTCTCCGTCTCTTCCGGCGGAGAGGTGGAATCGCCGCGCTTCTTCTTATTCACGACCGCTTCTCCTTATGAATTGAAGTTTGCGGTTGAACGACAATTTCATAAACTTGGCGGCGCTCCTCGCGCGGCGACACGAGACACCCTACGAGGCGCGTACCCAGGACGTGGCGCGCGGTGAGAGGAACGAAGACAACAATTTCGTCGACATCGTTCGCTCGAGCCATTCGTCTGATGCGAATTCGCGTGGGCACATGCCGCATAGCAGAAACTACGATTCGGCCGCCTCCGACCGAAGCACCGTCTTCCGTCAACGAATAATCGACCTGAATGCCGTTACCGTTGACGCGCGAAGATGAACCGAGGACAACGGTGACATTTCGATCTGGCCACAGCGAGCGGACAACAATCTCCGTACACAGCAATTCGGGGAGAGTCGAGGCGTTTCGTGGGTCGATGGAAACGGAGGAGAGGGCGACGAGTAGGGCGTTGGTCAGTTCGCCGCTGCGAACCCCGATCGCGTCTTTTTCGTCCACAGTTCCCGGTTCGCCGACGCTTACGAATTCGCCAATAAAGGCCCCTTCGCAAATCGCACGAATGCTGTATCCTTTTGACAAACAGGGGGCGAGAATGCGACGGACGTTTCGACTCCGGGCAATCTCTGACAGAAAGGTATCGGCTCGCGTCCACGACAAATCGACGCCGGTGGCCTGAATTGCTTTTTGCACGTCGGCAAAGGTGAAGCGAGCGCGGAGTAGCTCCGAGCGGCTCGCGTCGAACGCTCGCTCGAAGAGATATTGCACAACGGGGGGATAGTGGACCAAGTGTGGGATGCGTTTGAGGGAGCGCGGCCTGTCCTTGGGAAGTACGAAGTCCATCGGGAGAGAGATGCTCTGTTCAGGCCTGCTCGGAGAATAGTCGAGAATTCGTAGAATCTCTCGCCCGATCGCTCTTGCCACCGGCGGGCAAACGGCGTTACCAATTTGACGGTAGGCGTGCCATTTGAGTGGATAGAATTTAAACCAATCGGGGAAGCCGTGTAATCGCGCCGCTTCGCGCGCTGTGATGCAGCGAGGCTGGAACGGATGAATCGGTCGAGGTGCCGTGTGGGAACCGTGGGTCGAGTCGGAACCTGCCCGCAACGTCGGAGCTATTCCGTCGGGATCGAGTCGCGGGAGTTTGTGGCCGGGGACCGTGTGTCCGGGGGGCGTTGCCGCATATACCGAAGTGGCCTGCTCGGTATGGCGCACGCGCCAACACCCCGAACACACTCGATCCGACCATACGCGGGGGAACGATAAGTCGGACGGATCGTCCGCTCGTCCCCGAGCGATCTTCGCATAGACGTTCATCGCCGGTTTGTCGTATTCGGTCTCGTCTTGCGCGAATAATTGCTCGCATTTCTCGATGTCCGGAAGATCCGCGATGGCTTCCCATACCGTCGGCCTCGACGGTTGACCGGGACACGGACCTGTGGGATAGGGAATCGTCCAAAGCCCCTCGTCGCGCAGTCCTAACAGAAACAAGCGTTTCCTCTTTTGCGGCACGCCAAAATCGGCCGCGTCCAACACGCGAACCGGAAGCGAGATGCGATAGCCTGCCTCCGCGAGAAAGCGAATCGTGCGGTCGAGGATGGGTCGCGTCTTCCCGGAAAGCATGCCGGGGACGTTCTCCATGACGAATGCACGCGGTCGAAGCTCGGCGATCAAGCGGGCAAACTGTTCGACGAGATCGTTGCGAGCATCCGCGCTATCTCGCAGTCCCATATGACTGAACCCTTGACAGGGAGGTCCGCCGAAAACGAGATCGAGTTCGATCTTCCCTCCCAGAGCGGCATACACACCTTCGGCGTCGAGATCGATAATCGAACGACACAGAGCGGGCGCTTGTGGAAAATTGCGCGCGTGCGTGGCCACATGGTGGCCGTCCGCGTCGACGCCGAGCAAAATGTCGAAACCCGCCTGCTCGAAACCGAGCGACATGCCGCCAGCGCCGCAAAACAGATCGATGGCCGTGGGCCTTTTCCTAAGACTCTTTTTTCGCATGACCACGATTACTTACTCCTCGCTTTCGCCGTGCGCCTCTTTCCGTACTTGCACAAGTCGGCGAGAATGCAACGGTCGCAGCGCGGTTTGAGCGGAAGGCAAACAGTTCGACCGTGAACGACCAGGCCGATGTGCAACTCCTTGCTTCGTCCTTCGGGCACCAAAGCCGGCAATCGTTGTTGAGCCTGCCAATGCTTGAGGCGAGGGGACAGCGCGCCGAGACGACTGGCAACGCGCTGAACGTTGGTATCGACGGGGAAAGTATCGTGATTCAAACTATACATCATCACGCAAAGCGCGGATTTTGGCCCCATGCCCGGCAAGCCGTTCAATAACTCGAACGCTTCACGCGCAGACAGATTCTTTAAGTGCCGCGAAGGATCGTTCCCAAATTTCGCCAAGAGCGCCGCCGCGATCCCGCGCAGTTGAGCGGCCCGTTTCTTCCCCAACCCACCGTCCCGAATGCAAGAGAGGATTTCTTCGGCGGAAGCCATCGCAAGGTCGGTTAACGAGGGATACTTGGCGCGGAGCGCGCGATAAGTCTTTCGGTACTGGTTGTCCGTCGTTCGTGCGGAAAGCATAATGTAAAAGATTTCTTGAACTGGATCGCGGAGATTGCCTAGCGATGGAACCCCATACTTGTGGACCAAGCGATCCGTGACGGTCGAGAAGATCGACACCCAATGGGTTCGACGCGCGGGTAATTTGGATGCGGGGACGAGTTGGACGGTCAACAGGCTCATAAGCAAAAACTCTGTAGCATCCAACGAAGGAGTCCCTGCGGAGTTCACGAGATCACTGTCGTGACATATCTCGCATCCTATCGATAACAATAAGGACATTGTGCGCCGAGAGGAGACGGCAAGCAAGGTTAACCGTACAGAGCCGCTCCCCTACGATAGCCGAGACGAACCTTGCGATCGTCTGCCACAACGGTGCGATGATGAATCGTTCTGTGCATTTTCTCGTGGGATGAGTCCCTTCGAGCGGCGTCTTAGAGGTGATGGAACCCGAACGGCTAAGCCGATTGCTGGACGAACACGCGGCGTCGCTCGTTCTTTACGCCCGCCAGTGGTGTTCCGCGCCCGAGGATGTCGTCCAGGAAGCGTTCATCAAGTTGGCCGCCCAGCGTCCTCCGCCGGACAACCTCGCCGGCTGGTTGTATCGCGTTGTCCGCAACGGCGCGTTGACGGCGGCGCGCGCGGAACGCCGCCGACACCGCCATGAAAAAACCGTCGCACGGCAAACGGCGACCTGGTTCGTTGCCGGCGAATCGGCAAAGCTGGACGCCGAGATCGCCGCGGCCGCACTGCAATCTCTACCCCTCGAACAACGGGAAACGCTCGTCGCCCATTTGTGGGGCGGCTTGACGTTCGAGCAAATCGGCGAGTTGACCGGCGTCTCGTCGAGTACGGCGCATCGCCGCTATTTGGCCGGTTTGTCCGCGCTGCGCGAAAGGCTCGGTGTGTCATGTCCGAACCATCCGAAGGAGTGAACTTAAACGATCTGGAAGTAGCCTTGCGCGGATTGCGGCCGCGCCCCGAGACACTCGATCGCGAGGTGCTGATGTATCGGGCCGGCCGGGCCTCGGCGCGCGGCTGGGGTTGGCCGTTGGCGACGCTCGTTTCCACCGCGTTGGCACTGGGTCTAAGCGTCGCCTTGTCGATTCGTCCCGCTCCGGCGACTGCGTACGTTGACGTGAAGTCGCCACAAAGCGATGCAGTCATCTCCTCCCCGTCGCCCCCTTTCACGGAGGATGCCGAGTTTGGAGCCTGGTTGCGGTATATCCATCTGCAAGAGAAAGTGTCTCTCAACGGTCTGGACGGTCTGCCACCGTCCTTCGAAGCGGAAGAGATACCTTCGAGTGTTGATTCTCTGTTGCAGTCTATGCAATGAGTGTCTTTGGTCAGCCGCGACGCGCGGCGGAGCGCGTTGCTACCCGCGCTCCGCCGCGCGTCGCGGCTAACCCAGGAGATTTAATTATGTTCCGTCGATTCGTTATCGTCGCTTGTGGGATGATTGTCGCCGGCGTGCTCCTCGCCGCCCCGGCTCCTCCGGAAGGTCCGAAAGTGATCCGCCTCGCTCCGCAGGCTAAGGTCAAAGAAGGCGGCGCGTTCCGCTATCGCTTGTTGCCCGATCCGCGCGACCGCACGCCAGGCAACGCAGCGCCGCTGTGGCGATTGGCTGGGGACGCCCTTCGTGAAGCCAGACACAAGATAACGGAAGAAGAATTCGATTTTTCGAAAATGTCTCCTCAGAAGTTGCCTCGCAAGGAAGTGCGTATCCTGCTCGGGCATTATGTCGCTACGCTCCACCTAGCCCGACAAGCGGCTTGCCGCGAGCGATGCAATTGGGAACTGCCGCCTCTGACCATTCAAGCGATCCAAGAGTATTTACCCCTGGGTATGCTCCAACAATGGCGGTTTCTTGCTTCCTTGCTCTGTATCCAGTATCGGCTCCAGCTCGCCGAGGGACGATTCGACGACGCGGCGGAAACCTTGCAAATCGGCTTCGCCTTGTCGCACGATCTCTGCAGCGAGGGGATGGTCGTTCAAAATCTCGTCGGCATCGCCATCGCCGCCATCATGCTCGGCCAGGTGGAAGAGTGGATTCAAACGCCCGATTCACCCAATCTCTACTGGGCGCTGTCGGCGTTGCCGCGCCCCTTTTGCGACGTGCGCCGCTCCATCGAACACGAATTAAACACCATCCATCGCTCCTATCCGGCGCTGCGCCGCCTGCGTCGAGAGACCTTGACGGAGCGCCAGGCCGAAGAGTTGGCGAAAGGAGTATTCGGCTATCTCCGCAAGACCGCGGACGAAAATGATCTCAAACGGGCACGCCAACATCTGCTCGACCTGGGACGCTCCGAGAAGGAAATCGATGCCATGCCGAAGAATCAGGTACTCCTGTTGTGGTACCTCGACGAATACGACCGCGTGCGCGACGACATTTTGAAGGCCCTAGCGCTACCGACCTGGCAAGCACGACGGATCATGGAGGCCGCGATCGAAGACGCTCGCGCCAAGGAAAGCACCATCCTCCGCTTGCTCTTGCCGGCCCTCGATAAAACGTGGATGGCGCAGATGCGTAGCGAGCGCGATTTCGCTCGCATCCGCTGTGCCGAGGCGTTGCGCTTGTACGCGAAGTCACACGAAGGAAAATCGCCGGCGAAGTGGAGCGACATCACCGAAGTGCCGTTGCCCCTCGACCCCCTCACCGGCAAGGGGTTCGACGACTTCTATCAAGTGAAAGATGGACGCGGCATCCTGGAGATCCCAACCCCTCCCCCGCCCGGCATGCCCGCCTCCCTGGGCCGACGCTACGAACTCGCCGCTCCAAGGGATCGATAATCGGACTGGCCCAGAAACATCCTCCGGAGGTATGATGCGCGTTGGTATTGTCTAAGAAGCTGTCCGATAAGCCCCTCTCCCCCTGTACTCAGGGGGAGAGGGGTTGGGGTGAGGGGGTTATTCTTCCGCAGATTCTCGCCCCTCGCCCCCGACCCCTCTCCCCTGAGTACAGGGGAGAGGGGGGCTTTGCGGATAGTCTCTAATCGAGAGAGAAAGATGACGCCGCCGCCGACCATCTTGATGACCGCGAACGATTTCTGGGATTGGGTTCATCGTCCGGAGAATCGCGATCGGAATTTCGAGTTGGTTCGCGGAAAGGTGGTGGAAGTGTCGCGGCCAGGAGAGGTGCATGGCGTCGTTTGTCTCAATGCCGGATTCATTCTCAGCTCGTTCATCCGGCAGCGGCGCAAAGGATATGCCTGTGCCAACGACACGGGAATCATGTGGGAATCCGATCCCGATACCGTCGAAGGTCCGGACCTCTTTTTCTACGACAAGAATCGCACCTTCGCGGATCTGAATCCCAAGTGGACCGAGGAGATTCCTACCTTGGCTATTGAGGTGCTTTCTCCGAACGACCGCATGACGAAGGTGAATCGCCGCATCGGTCGGTTCATCAAGCGAGGAGTGTCGCTGGTTTGGCTCGTCGATCCAGAGGAACAAACGGTCACGGTCTATCGTTCCGACGGCTCACCCGTGGTCTTGGAACGAGACGATGAACTCACGGGTGGAGACGTTCTACCCGACTTCCGCTGCCCCGTGGCGGATTTCTTCTTCATGCCCGAGGAAGCAAACCAAAAACCGGCATCCGGCGCTCCATGAGCTTGTGGGTTGAGTCTCGATGCGGGTTCACCCTCCCGTTCTCTCCTATTCTGTTTTCCACTCGTTGAACTTGACCCAACCCGGATCGTCGGGTAGATTACTTTGCGTGGCAAACCAATTTGCACGGAGTTTCCGATGGACCAACGACAAGCGGCTCACACGTTGGAAGTGATTCGCACGCTCATGGAGCGAACGTGCCAGTATCGCCTGTTGACCGCCGGAGCCAGTCTCGCGGCCGGTACGTTGGCCATTCTCGGCGCGTTGGCATTTTTCTACTTCGACGCCGCCGACCCCGTCGCTTTCGCTTCCGTGTGGGGATTCGTGTTCGCCAGTTCGCTGATGGGCACTTTTGTGGGCACGCTGATGCGCGGGCGCGAAGTGGGCGAGCGCGTATGGACGCGGCAAACGCGCATGGTGTTGCTGGCTCTGACTCCGTCTCTGGGGGCGGGGCTGGTGCTGACGGTTTTCTTCTTCGCGCGCGGCGAGCATCTCTTTCTGCCGGGCGTGTGGATGTTGTGCTACGGTCAAGGAGCGCTGGCCACCTCGGCGTATGCTCCGTCCGGCATCCGCTGGCTGGGAGTCGTCATGCTCGTCCTCGGCGCGCTGTCGTTCGTGCTGGGAACCGGTTCGTCCATCGCGATGATGGGCGTGGGCTTTGGCGCGGGGCATCTCGTCTTGGGCTTTACGCTGCTAAGCGAGGAGCGGCGCGAACGCGCCATCCGCCTCTATCGATCGGTCGCCTGATTCAATCGGCCCGCAACGCCAGCAAGGGGGTGTCCTCGTGAGCGTCTTCAAAAGCCTGTTCGACGAACTCGATCCGCTGCTGCACGAGCGGGGCCGATTGGCCATCGTGTCTGCCTTGGCCGCCGCCCCGCGCTTGACCTTCACCGAATTGCGCGACACGCTTGGCATGACGGACGGCAACCTCAGCGTGCATTTGCAAAAACTGGAAGAAAAGGGATACGTCACCATCGATAAGCAATTCGTCGGTCGGCGTCCCCAAACGACCAGCCAACTCACGCGCTTCGGCCGCAAGGCGTTCACGAACTATCTCGATCACTTAGAAGCGATCGTGCAACAGGGTCGCAGGCGCAACTTCGCCTGAAGGGTCGATTGACGGCGTTAAGCATCTCGGCAAGCTACAGTTGATGGATTAGCAAGATCGCTCCCCCAATACGAAAGAGTCACGGCGTGCAAGTACGTTTGGCGGAACACTTCGGCATGTGCTTCGGCGTGCGCGACGCCATCGATCTCGCTCTGGATTTAACCGAGCGCGGTTCGCTCACCATCCTCGGCGATCTCGTGCACAATCCCGATGTAGTCGCCACCTTGGATGAGGCCGGAGCCGTTCGCGTCCAACGACAAGACGACATCCGCACGCCGGCGGTATTGCTGACGGCGCACGGCGTCGCCGACCGCGTGCGTTTGGAATTGCGTCAGCGCGGACTCGCCGTCCACGACGCCACTTGCCCGCTTGTCACCCGCGCGCATCGCGCCCTCGCCCGGCTCGTCGCCGAGGGACGGCACCCCGTCGTCGTCGGCCAGCCCCACCACGTCGAAGTGCGCGGACTCGTCGGCGATTTCGACGATTGCACCATCGTTCAGGATGAAATGGATCTCGATTCCTTGGCCCAGCGCATCGGCGACGAACCGGATCTGCGGTTGGGTATCGTGGCGCAGACGACGCAACCGTTGGAGCGCGTGCAAGGTCTGGTCGAGATCATGCGGCGGCGTTTTCCAGACACGGACATCCAGTTCGTCGATACGGTGTGTCAACCGACGAAAGATCGTCAGCAGGCGCTGCGCGATCTGGCGGATCAGACGGACCTCGTTATCGTCGTGGGTGGACCAGACAGCAACAATAGCCGTAAACTTGTCGAGTTGGCCCGTTCGCTCGGCTGTCCGGCCTATCTCGTGGCCTCTTCCAAAGAATTGCGCGACGAATGGTTTGCCAATTGCGACCTCGTCGGCTTGACGGCAGGCACCTCAACGCCCAACGAGATCGTGGAGGAAGTGCGCCGGTGGTTGGAAAGCCATTGATTCAGAAACCGGCCGGCAGTTTCCATCGTTCCGCATCCACGGCCACGGCCCGACCTTCGCGCTGGAGTTTGTGCAACCCCGCGCGAACTTGCATGTCGGCGAAGCGCATTAACGGCTCCGGCAGCCCGCGATACAGTTCCACGGCCAGATCGGCGACGGCGCGCGGCTCGGAGGTCAACGCTTGCAGCAATTGCTCTTCGCGCTCGCGTCGATGGGCCAGGGCGCGCTCCAGCACAAAGGCGGGCCGCGCGCTGGGAGAGCCGTGCGCTGGCAACAGCAGCCGCGCCGGCAACGTCTGCATCCGCCGCAAGGAATCGAGATAAATGGCCAAATCGCCCTCCGGCGGCGGCGGGATCAACACCGAAGACAACATCGAAACCATGTCCCCGGCAAAGAGCAAGCGATAATACGCATCCCAAAAGACGAGATGCCCCGACGCGTGGCCGGGCGTGTGGATCGCTTGCAAGCGCCACCGACTTCGACCGTCCGGCGTCTCCCCCAGATCGAGGCAGTCACCGTCGTCGAGAAACCGATTCACGTCGATGCGGCCCCTCAATGCTTGTGCCGTCAGAGGATGTGCGAATATCGGCACGCCGTAGCGCTCGGCGACGACGGCAGCCGAGCCGATATGATCGGGATGATGGTGCGTCAACACGACGCCGGCAAGACGACGACCCTCCAGAGAAGCGAACAGCGCTTCCTGTTCGCCGACATCGGTCGCCCCGGGATCGAGGAGATACGCGGTATCCTCGCCGACGACATAGGCGTTGGTGTGTGTGCTGGGCGGCAGTCCGTCGCAGCGCAGGGGAATCATCTGCACGCCGGGACTGAACCAGATGGGGGGATGAGTACCATGGGGAAAGCGCCGCGGCAGTTGTTCGATAGGCTGTCCGCCGAGCGCTTGCAGCAGCGCGACGGTAGGCGGAGAAACCAAGAGGTCGCCCGTTTTCCAACTCGTCAGCACGTCCTCGGCGTCGCGCCATGCGCCGTCGGTCAATTCGCCGGGCCATACCTCGGCGTTCTGTCCCTCCGGTAGGATGGCGGTAAAAAAAGCGGTGTCGAAGCGAATCGGCGAGAAGGGCGGCGTTGTCAGCGAGCCGGCCCACGTCAGATCGTCGGCCCGCAGTCGCCATTGGTGTTTGCTCAGCAGATGGTCGAAGGCGATTTGCTCGGCCAGTAGCTCGCTCCGCGGCGCGATCAGCTTCTCGGCTTGGGGATAATCTCCCGCCTCGTCGCGCGCCAGCAAGATGCCGGTTTCTTCAAAGAGTTCGCGGACGGCGGCGATGTGTTGCGGCGACACCCCTGGAGAAGCGGTGGCCAACTCGCGGTCGGCGGAGTGGACTTTACCTCCGGGGAACGCGAGGAATCCGCCGAGAAAACGCAGCGAGAGAGAGCGCATGGCCACGAACAAGGCGGTGGAACCGCGCGCTCGCGCCAACAAGACGCTGGCCGCCTGAACGGGGCGCGACGGTTCGCCGAGCGGAGGGTTGCTCACGCTTGCTCGTCCTTGACCGCCTCACCGGGCTGACCGCTCAGTCCGCGATGAACGGCTTCGAGCAGACGTTCCATGGCGAACGGCTTGCGAATGTAGTCGATGACGCCGAGGTATTCGGCGTAGGCTTTGTGCCGGCTACCTTCGTTGGCCGTGATCATAATGATCGGCGGCGCGTCGGCTTTGCCCTTGAAATGCTCCAGCACCGGATAGCCGCCCATGCGGGGCATCATCATGTCGAGGATGACCAGATCGGGCCTCTGTTGATACACCATCTGCTTGCCCTGTTGGCCGTCGCGGGCCTGAATGACGCGAAAGCCCTGGCGTTCGAGGACAACGCGCAAGCCGTCGCTCAGCTCCACATCGTCGTCCACAATGAGAATGGTTTTGCTGTCCGCCATAAGAGAATCCTTAGTTCCACGGATGCAAGCACGAGTTTCGATCGGGCAGGAAGGTTTATCATAGCAATCCGCGTCGGCCTTCACAAGGAAGAACCGCCCATCGCATCGGCGAAGCCTGGCTGCGCCGTCGCCTAATCCAAATCATCGTTTTTGAAGCGTTCGTCGAGTCGTTTCATGAAAACCCAGAAACTCGGATTCCTGCCGCTGTGCTTTCTCAGCAGCTTAATCTTCCTGTAGTCGCGGGAAGCGTCATCGTAGGCTCGCGGGAATTTGGTTTCTCCGGAAGACAGGCCCTTCTTGTTGGCCTTGCGCAGTGCCGCGTTTGCAGATCCCAAGCATCCAACTGTTTTCTTGGCCTTGGTATCGCTATGCAGCAGCGGCAGGAGCCAACATTCAATGGTATCGACGGCGACAGCAAACAGGATGCGGTGAGCGTTTGCCTCATAGAAGGTGCCATCCATATGCGTCCTCAGCTTTTCGATGATGCGCTCAATTCGCTCGGGCACAGGTAGTTCTTTGTTGTTCGACCCCCGCCGCGGCACGTCGAATCCAGCCTCCTCCTGTACGTCCGCATCGATATGGATTACGAGGAAGTCGTTGAATTGCAGCGCCTTTTGCGGATCACCGCGTTTGAGACTCGAAAACACCAGCGTCCAACCGGCCTGTGGTGCCGGGCAATGAGGAGTTGGCGGAGGGGGTTGGACGTGCCTTACTATCGGCTCGTCGTCGCCTTTTTGGAAATAGCCGATGAGGATGTTCTCCAGCACCAACTGATCGCTCTGACCTTCGGCGATGATTGCGAAACTGGACACAGACACAGCCCACCTCAACACGAAAGGATCAAAAATTCTTCGGCAGGCCCCCGATATAGCCCCGCATGAACGCCTCCGAGAGACTGACCACCGGCTCGTCGCCATTCGGTTTCGGCGGATCGATACGGTGTACGCGGGTGTATCCAGCTTTATTGCGATCTACCACGAGAAGCCGCTCCTCTGCATCGTGTAGATTTAACCCGTCGAGTACGGCCGGGTTGTGGGTTGTGAGGATGACTTGCTTGTCATACTCTTTGGCGAGGATAGTCAGTTGCCGCAGCAGAGCCACGCACAGTTTCGGATTAAGGGAGTTGTCGATGTTGTCGATCGAGAAGAACGCCGGTGTGTCGGGGCTGATAAACAACG
Organism: Planctomycetota bacterium; assembly: GCA_021781415.1. Taxonomy (GTDB): domain Bacteria; phylum Planctomycetota; class Planctomycetia; order Gemmatales; family Gemmataceae; genus JAJPHU01. The sequence continues at coordinate 9,410 of JAJXWW010000101.1, read as the reverse complement.
TGAGATAGAAAAGTAGGAACAGAAATCCCTCATTCGCACTGCGCTGATCGAAGGACGCTCCAGCCGCAAGGTAGCGGTCGCGAATTCGGATGCTTCGCTCGCCAGGGCTAAGGCCCTCGGGGATGTCGAAGTCCTCGTACCACTCGATCAGGGACAGGCATTCCTTGATCTTCCCTAAGCGAGCCTTGTTCTTGGGCGAACTGAGTCCTTTCAGGTGAGCAAAGAGGCCCTCTCCTCGGACGCCGAGCGGAAGTATCTGCCCCTCGGCCTGGAAGGTGCGAAGGGCGGAGTTCTCTGGGGCATAGATCAGAAATCCGGGAAGCGTGCCTGCACGCATCTTGAAAAAGTGATCCGTGATCTCTGAAGGCACTTCCTTAAACATCCGCTCCACAAGCTCAGCGGTGATTTTTGAAGCGCGATGCTGCGGTTTAGGCGGCCTCAGGATAGGCAGCAGGTCATTGGCCAGAATGGTGAGATTCTGGGTCCATTTAGGAAAAGAACCTGATTCATCTACCGACAATTCGCACGAGAAATGTACGTTATCGTCACCATCGACGCTGATGTTAATCGTTTTCGCGGCCTCCGAGGATGGCGGCGAAGAGTCTCCGAACGCGCACGGCATGAACTGTGTGTCTGTTACCCGGACGCCTCTGGAAGCCAGGAATTCGTTGTCGAGTTTGTTTTGCGCCGCGGCGGATACGAAGGTAATCGCCTCCAGGATGTTGCTCTTCCCAGATCCGTTCGAGCCGATCAAGGCAGTGATGCGTCCGAGTTCTAAGTCCAATTCTGGTATGGACTTATAGTTTCGGATTTGCACCTTGCGCATCATGGTTCGTTCCCATCGGATGGGTAGCATACCCCCTTCCAGTCTACCAACCCGCATGGTCCGGTCAAGTCGCATGGCACCCGTGCTGGACGAGCGACAGGGTAAGTAGTCCCGAACCACTGTCGAATCAACGATTGCCCATAGATTGATTTGTAGACAATCCGCCGACTCGCAAGCAGGACGAAGCTTGTAAGGCCCATGAGGTAAATCGGCACGGCCGGTGTTCATCGAGCGCCCAGGCCCAGGCCGGTTAGGCAGCCGGTGGCCAGAGTGCCGTCGGTGATGTGGAAGATACCGGGGAAACGGTCCTCCCAAGGACGATTGGCCGCCGGCACATATTGCCTCGCGTTCGACTCAATGGCGGTGACGCCGGGGACGTGGGCTGCCAGGCCCGCCGAATGGATCAGCGACGCGCCGGGACAACTGAGGTCTTGAACGCAGAGAAACATGCCGTACTTCCGTGCCGCCGCCGCCAGCAAAAGCGACTGGCTTTGGCCCTTACACGCCTTCAGGGCCGCGCCCGTGTAGCCCATCTCCCGCGCCAGACGCAGGCTGTCCAGATCGACCAGCGATTCGTCGATGACCACCGGGCGCAGCTTGGCCGCTTCGTGCATGACGTTGTCGCGGTCGGCGTGCAAATCGCGGGCGGTCGGCTGCTCGATGTAGGCGATGCGCTCGAAACCGTCCGGGGCGCGTTCTTTCAATTGATGCAGAAAATCGAGCAGATAGGCCACCTTGGCGCAGCGCTCGTTGAAATCCAGCGAGTAACACCAGCGCGACACGCCGCGCTCCCGCTGCGTCTGGGACGTCACGCGATCGACGGCGACCACGCGCTCCACGTCCCAGGCGAGGTCGTCGCCGTTGAGTTTGATTTTAAGATGTGTCAGACCGTTCAAGCGTATCCATTCCGGCAGGCACTCCGGCAGGCCGTCGCCGATGGGCTTGGCCCCATCCGCCGGCGTCAGCGGATCGAGCGCGCCGACGAGGTGATACAACGGCATGCGCGCTTGCGGCTCGCGGGCGATGTATTGCGCCAGCGTTTCGCCGGCAAACTCGTCGCCCAGAAAGAAACCGAGATCGTGGTCGAGAAAATCGGGGCCGTAGGTGTGGTAGCAATTCAAGCCGTGGAGTTTGCCGTAGGCGTCGTGGACGGCGGCGTCGAACGCACTGGCCACGACCATCGTACACAAACGCGGAATCGGCTCCACCAGGTTCAAGTCGCGCGTCGTCTCGGCGGCGATCTTCTCGAAATGCGGTTCGAGGGTGTGCGCCAGCACAATCGGATGGCCCCACAATTTGGCGTCGAGCAGCGCCGTGTGAATGCGCTGCGCCAGGGTTTTCATGGCATTCAACGTATCGTCGTAGCTCAGCCGCCGCGAGGGGAACGACCAGACATTGCCCAGCGGCATCGAGCCGAAGCCGTTCGCCGTCCGACCGCTCGGATCGGCCACGCGGCATTCGACGTTCAGCAGCGTGACGCGATCGAGCGCCACGCCGCCGAACTTAATGGGAGAGCGATAGGAAAAGTCCTCATACGAATGGTCGAGGTTCACCACTTGGATGTGTTTGGCGTTCATGCGTTCGGCTCCCCTTGGGCGGCGCGGATCAAGATGTCGGCGGCGCGGTCCACTTGTTCCTCGGTCGTGAAGCGTCCCACAGTCAAGCGCAGAGCGCCCTGCCCAATCTTCGGCGGCACGCCCATGGCGCACAGCACCGGCGATTGACTGATCTTGCCTTCGTGGCACGCCGACCCCGTCGAAGCGGCGATTTCCGGTACTTTCTCCAACAATTCCGATCCCATGTGACCGATGAAGTTGGCATTGAGTGTGTTCGGCAGGCGTTTTTCCGGATGGCCGTTGAGAACGACGTACTCGCCCAGCCCCGCCTGCAACCGCTGCCACAGCCGATCGCGCAGCGCCCGCAACTTGTTCGTCGCCTCCGGCAATCCCCGGCGTGCCAGTTCGCAAGCCGCACCCAGCGCGACCAGGTATGGCACATTCTCGGTACCGGCCCGGCGTCCGCTCTCGTGGCCCGCGCCGTGCAGCAGCGGTTCGAGTTTCACGCCGCGGCTAATAAAGAGTATGCCGACACCTTTTGGCGCATAGAGCTTGTGCCCCGCCAGCGTCAGAAGATCGACGCCGAGGTCGTTCACATCGACCGCCACTTTGCCCAGCGATTGCGCCGCGTCGGTATGCAGCAGCACGCCGTGCCGGCGGGTCAGGGCGGCTATCTCCTTGATGGGTTGCAGCGTGCCGACTTCGTTGTTCGAGTGCATGATGCTGACGAGAGTGGTCCCGCGCTGCATCGCCCTGCCCACCGCGTCGGGATCGACGAGACCCTGTCCATCGACGGGAACCACGGTCACACGGCAGCCGAGCCGTTTCAGGAATTCGCAAGGCTGCACGGTGGCCGGATGCTCGACGGCGCTGATTATCAGGTGCGCGCCGCGCGCCCAACGGCCAAACAAGCCGCGCAATTTGATAAACACCGATCCTTTGAGTGCGTAATTGCTCGCCTCGGTGCCGCCGCCGGTAAAAACGATTTCGTCCGCCTGCGCGCCCATCAACGCCGCCGCCTGTTGCCGCGCCCGTTCGACGGCCTCATGCGCCGTTTTGCCCAGGCTATGCACGCTGGAGGGGTTGCCGTAATGCTCGTTCAAATAGGGCAGCATCGCCTCCACCACGGCGGGATCGAGCGGCGTGGTGGCGTTGTAATCGAGATAAATCGAGTTCATGCACCCATTGTAGCGAGCGACACAAACCCCGGCAGGAATGGAATCGAGCGGTGACACCACTCGAAGCGACGGAACCGCCCAGGTAACGCAGGTGCGTCCGCGCTTCTTGTCCCTCATCACCACCACTTCCCCCTGTGGCGAGGGGAGTTTCTGAGACAGTCTCTGAGAATAGGAGAACGGGCCGGTTTATGCTACCGTCGCTTCTCGGCTAAATTGTGGGTGTCGGATCACACGGAGCGCATCGGCGCACACTCGACGAAACTCCTCGCCGCCCAATGTGTGGGTTAGCGGCGGATAATCTCCAAGCTCCAACACCACTTCTTCACCCATCATCGCTCCGAGGAAGTTCGCCTTGGCCAACAGTTCCACATGAACGAACGCTCCATCCGACTGCAAGGGGAAGCGCGAGAAAATCTCGCGCCGCATCAGCCGAAAGGGACAGGCGACATCGCGATAGCGCACGCCGAAGAGGACTCGCGCCAGCAGAGCCGCGGCATGGCGTTTCCAGCCGAGCCAACCGGGAAAGCGTTCCGGCGCGTGGGTGAAAAGGATGCGCAGCGCGATCCGCCATGCAAGCCCAAGCGCGCGCCACGGCCAAGGCATCCGACCACCGCAACGCGCCGCCGTTAAGAGATGGACGCGGTCGATCTCCAGTTCGGGCAAGCGCGGATCGGATCGTTTGCGCAGCAGTTTGCCGAGATCGGCAGGCTGATAGTGGGGATCGGCAAGCGTGTAAAATAGGAGCGGGTAGCGTGCCTCGCTCAGCCCCGTCCGCAGCGCCGCGCCTTCTCCCGCGGATCGCTCGTGTCGGCGAAAGACGACGCGGCGATACTTGGCGGTCAGTTTCTCGACCAATTCTCCAGTACCGTCTTCGCTGCCGTCGTCCACGAGGATCAACTCGTATTCGCGGTCCAACCCATTGAGAAACGTCACCCAGGCGGCGAGCAATTCCTCCAGACATGCGGCGCGATTGCGCGCGATCAATATCACGCTGAGCGGTTGCGCGGCGATCGGCGAGAGATGGGGAAGTTCCGGCATATTCGGACTAATACTATATTTTAGGGTGTTAATGTACCCGCCGCCGCCACTCCCGATTCCTCGACGATGCGAAGCAGCGCGAGAGGCCGTTCGTGCTTGCCGCCGGAGAGGGACTCGTTGTCGGCTACGCGCTCGAAACGAAGGTGGCGCAGTCTTTGACAACACTCCTCAACAACATTCGACGGCGTCACGACATAATGCGTCCCCGGTCGCCGCAGCCGAGCGCCCAGGTCTTCCCATTGTACGACAATCGCCAGAGGCCGACCGACTCGAAAGGCCAACGGATGGGCTTCGGTGCGGAAGAAAACGATCTCTTCCGGTTGCGGGGCAAGTTGCCGCACGCGCGCCGCAAAGGCGCGATAATCGCGATACGGCTCGGAGGCGGGCAGCTGCCATTCGACGCGGAATAACCAGATACCAACCATGATACAGATCGACCAGGCGAAAGCGGAAATCGCACGACGTCGCCCCTCGCAGTTAAGGCGTTGCACCCAATCGCTGCCGACGCAGCCGAGGAAGACGGCCATGCCCGGATAGGCGGGCAACAAATAATCGGCGCGTTTGAAGCGCGAACAAGATAAGACGACAAAGATCGCGCCGAACCAGACGAGTCCAAACCGCGCTGCCGGGTCGCCGTGCCACAATCCGCGCCTTCGGCTCCACCACAGCGCCAGAGGGATGGCGAGACTCCACGGCAGAAAGTCGCCAAGGAATTGCGGGCCATAAAACCACCACGGATTGGAACGAAGCGAGGAACCGCCCAGGCCGCGCTCGATGTTGTGGTGCCAGAAAAAGACGCGGAAGAACGCACCGTCCGTGACACAATTGGCCCACGCGAACCAGGGTATCGTTAAGACGAGAATCAGAGGCACGCCCCACCAGACCCCCAAATCGCTGAGTCTCGCCAGCCAAGCGCGCCAACGACTCGGTTGAGGAACCCCCAACTCGACCGCCAGATGAAGGCCCATCACCGCGGCGGGGAGCGCGACGCCGATTGGTCCTTTGAGTAGCACGGCGGCGGCCAGAGCCAGATAGGAAATCATTAACACGATCCAGCGCTGCCAAAGCGACACTCCCCGATAGAGATACATCCCTCCGAGCGCGACGGTAATGCAGAGTGTCAACGGCATGTCAATGCGACCGATGCGGGCCAACCAGGTGAAGTGAACCGCCGTGGCCAAGACGACGGCGGCAATCGGAACCGCGACGGATCGAGGCTTCGCAACGCCGAGACCGACGGCGACGGCGAGAACACAGAATAGGGCCGAGAGCGCGGACGGCAAACGCACCGCCCAGGCATCGACCCCGCCTCGCAACCATCCCAAAGAAGCCGTCAACCAATAATACAAGGGCGGCTTCTGCAACTCGAAGCGACCATCGTACAGTCGAGGCATCCCCCAATTCCCGTCGTCGAGTAGGGTCTGCGCGTCCATCGCCGCCCGCGCCTCGTGGCTACTCCACAAATCGCGATCCGCCAGGCGATGGAAGAAGAGGAGATAAAGGGCCAAAAGAGACAGAGAAGCGAGAATGAAAGCGAGAAGATGGCTTTTATGACGAACGGGAGGCATAAGCCCACCGCTCGATGAGAGCGGGAGGCGCAAGCCCGTCGCTCGTCGATTTGATTCGATGGTTTTCATGCGACACGGCGTTGATTGTAGGCTTCTTGCAGGCGTTGATAGGCACTGCATCCGGCCAGCAGTTCGGCATGGGTACCGGCGGCGACGACGCGCCCCTTGTCGAGTACCACGATGCGATCGGCGATCTCCAAGGTATGCAATCGGTGGGTGATAACAAAGGAGGTGCGGCCGGCCATGAAGTCCTTCATGGCGCGATGGATGAGACCTTCGCTTTCGCTATCGACGGCGCTGGTGAACTCATCGAGGATGAGGATGCTGGGATTGCGAAGAATGGCGCGGGCCAGAGCCAGTCGTTGTTTCTGACCGCCGGAGAGTTTGCCGCCAATCTCGCCGACGCGCGTTTGATACCCCTGAGGCTGGGCGACGATGAAATCGTGCGCGAATGCCCGTTGGGCCGCTGCCTCAATGTCTTCGGCTTTCGCGCCGCGCGCTCCGTAGGCGATGTTGTTGTAAATGGTGTCGTCGAACAGAATCGTATCCTGCGTGACGATGCCCACCATCTGCCGGAGGCTGCGAAGGTTTACGGTGCGCAGATCGTGGCCGTCGATGAGTATGCTGCCGTGGTCGGGATCGTAGAAACGCGGCAACAATCCCACCAGCGTCGTTTTGCCGCAGCCATTCGCCCCCACCAACGCGATCGTTTCGCCGGGTCGAACACCCAAATGAATCCCGTACAAAATGGGGTGGCCCGGATGGTACGAGAAGCACACATCGCGGAATTCGATGTAATAGGGAGCGTTGCGTGCGCTCGCACTCGAGCCGATGTCGTGGGGACGCAAGCGCGGGCCGTCGCTGTTGGGTTTGACGCGGGGACGGCGATCGACGAAATCGAAGATGCGATCCGCCGCGGCGCACGCCGATTGAATGCGCGTGAAGACGCTCGATAGCTTGCGCACCGGATCGGCGATAGCGGCCAAGAAAATGTACAGCTGCAACAGCGAGGCCGCTTCCATGGGCTGCTCCATCATGCGCATGCCGAACAAATGGGTGGAATGCGTCAACACGAGATGACATCCGGCCAGCAGTGCCGCCGCCACCGCCGTCACGCCGAGTATCTCAATAATCGGATCGGCCAAGGCGTCGATATTCACAACCATCATCGCTTTGTGATAATAGTCGCGCGTCGCCGCCCGAAAGCGCCGCCGTTCGTAGGGTTCCATCGTGAAGGCCTTGACGACGCGGATGCCCTGGAACGACTCTTGAAGAATCTTGTAGATGTTCGACATGCGTTCGAGCAAGCGCCGCGTGGCCTGTTTCATAATCCGGCCCACACGCGCCAGGATGAACGCGGCAATCGGCACGAGAATGAGGAACATCAGCGTCAACTGCCAACTGATGAAGCAGGCACCGATGACGCAGGCCAACGCCTTCAACGGCTCGGCCACGACCTTGCCGAACAGCGTCTTGACTCCGGTCCCCAACGATTCCATGTCGTTCGTAAACCGCGCCATCAATTCGCTGCTGCCTTGATCGCCGAATTGATCCACGTCGAGATGGATGGCGTTGCGATAAAAACGATTGCGAAGATCGTAAAGAGATAGATTGACCACGCTGCCGACCAGCGATTCCTGCACGAACTCGAAACAACATTTGATCAGGACGCCCAGGACGACGAGAACGATGACCCAAGCGAGGGTGAGGAAACAATCGGCCGGCAAGAAACGATGGATGTACTTCTGCCCCACGCGATGCCAATAGAGGCTGCGCGTCGCGGGTTCGAGCTTGGCCTCTTGACGCGACAGTTCGCGGGTAAGATCGCGGATCTTCTGATCGAGAATCGGCGACGTGCCGTTCTGATCTTGTTCTTCCTTCCGTGCCTTCAACTCGGTGTTCTTCTTGTCGATTTCATGCTGATACTGCGCCACGCTTTTCTGAATCTCATCGATTCGCTGATCGATCCAAGCGTGCGGACTCTGTTCGTCTTGCAAGAGCTTGAGGACGGGATAGATCGAAGAAAAATTCGCTCCCCAGAAGATCGCGGCGCAGACGGCGGCAACGATGGAAAACACCAGCCGACGGCGATACGGCGTGGCATGACGGAGCGCGCGGAGAAAATTTTTCATGGTCGTCTCGAATGCAACAGCCCGAAGAACATCCGTGTCCTCCAGGGCGGTTTCGGGTTTTAGCAAACCCAGCCAAGACGAACAAGGGCGAGTGCCGCACCTCGGCGAATTAATAGCCTAACCCCTCCAGCTTCTCTCCTCACGCTGCATTCGGGGAAGCGGGGCGGACTCGAACGAATCGGCCCACCCATTATCCAGCGCTTCCTTTCTCGACGTAGCCATCCTCCGACTTCTCCGCGACCAGTTTCTCGGCCTGCGCCTGAGCCGCGGCCGCGTCCTTAAACGATTTCGTCTTGCTCTGCCCGGAACTGCCGAGACGCCCCCAGCGCGTCGTCATCTCCTTGCCTTCGACCGACACTTCCCAAAACTTGCTTGAGGTACCGGTGACGCACTCAAAATAGCGTTTGCCCGCTTGCGTTTCCTTCTTCGTCGGTGCCTCCGGTTGCGGGGATTCGACCAACTCGACATCGTCGCGCACTCCGACATAAGAGGGGAAGCGCGGTACGCCCGTCTCGGACAATTCCTGATAGCGGAAGGAGATAGTGCTGCCGATGGGAGGCGGATCGTTGCGCTCGGCATCGGAGAATCCGGTGCCAACATCGACGCGCGTACCGTTAGCCAATTCGACTTGCAACGCACCTAGACGGCCCTTATGCCTTCCTGCACCCGCTTTGTGGCCGATCACACGCCCCTCGGCGTCGAGAAAACTCTTTACCTTCAGGAGCGTCCACGAACGGCCAATCTGGTAGGTCGAACGCGGTTGGCGCAACATCAACCCCTCGCCGCCCAACGACTCGATTCGGGCCAACTCTTCATGGAGATGATCGAGATTCTTACATACTTCGTGGGGATGCGGCACGGTGAAAGCCGGCTTGCGCTCGGCGAGGATGTCTTGAAAGTAGGCCAATCGATCCTCGAAAGGGCCGCGCCTCGCCGGCGCATCGAAGACGAGATAGCGCACCTCGCGCCAGAGATCGGGCTTGTCCTGTCGGCGGACGATGCCAACGGTGCGTTGAAACATCTTGCGACCGATCCACAATTCGCCGTCGAGAGGCGTTTCGGGCAGCCCCTCGACAAACCAATCCGGCGCGAGATAGACATTGCCCAACCGC
>JAJXWW010000022.1 GCA_021781415.1 Planctomycetota bacterium | reverse complement strand
AGGCGATGGCGCAACGCCAGCAGAGTATCTCGAAAAGTCGTTCTGTCGCCCTCGGTCATCGCTTCCTCAAGGTTCGCGTTTCCAACGTCCATCTTCGCGGGACATTTTTTTACGATAACCCAGGCGCACGAACCCGTCAAGGACGACGATTTCCAACCCGACCTTCGAGACGCCTATATCGACCGCACGCGGCACGGACAAGGGCAGATCCTTGGCGAACCGGCGGCGTTAGCTGCCGGGTTCCTCGGATCCTCGCCACCCTATGAAACATTTGGCAAAAAGGCGGGGTACGAGTAAGATAGGGATGCTTGAGAATCCCAATCTTCCAGCAACACGGTTGCCTGCGCTCAGTATCCAGCGCGGCCATCCCCAGGAGGATTCCTTGATGGTCGTTCGATTTTCAGCGATTCTAGCAGCGGTATTCCCATTCCTAATGCTTGGCGACCCGGCGTATGGCAGCGACACGCAAAAGCTCGCCGACGAGATCGACCGCCACATCGCGGGGCATTGGCGCGAAACCGCGACTGCGCCGGCCGATCGTGCCGACGACGCCGAGTTCCTTCGCCGCGTCTATCTCGATTTAACGGGACGCATTCCTTCCGCCGAGGAAGCGAGGACGTTTCTCGCCGACAAGCGCGCGGACAAACGGGCGCGACTCGTCGACACACTCCTTGCCGGTTCCCGCTACGTCGCTCATTTCACCAACGTCTGGCGGACGTGGCTCTTGCCGGAGGCGGGCAACAATTTCCAAGTGAAGCTCCAACAGGGCGGCTTCGAGGCGTGGCTCAAAGAAATGCTCGTCCGCAACGCCCAATACGACGAGATGGCGCGCGAGTTGATCGCGTTTCCCATTGAGGGCGGTTCGGAGGTCGATCTTTTTATCGGCAACGGCTCGGGCTCACCCTTGCCCTATTACGCCGCCAAAGAGTTCAAGCCGGAGAATCTCGCCGCCGGCACGGCGCGCGTTTTTCTCGGCATCAACGTCGAGTGCGCCCAATGCCACGATCACCCCTTCGCCTCGTGGAAGCGCGAACAGTTCTGGAGTTACGCCGCCTTCTTCTCCGGCGTCAAATCGAAGCGGACGATGGATTTCATCTTGCCGGAGAAAGATGAAAAAGACAAAAGAGAGCTGAAAATACCAGGAACGGAGCGCGTCGCGCAGGCTCGATTCCTCGACGGCTCGACACCGGAGTGGAAGCAAGGGGCCAACTCTCGAGCCGCGTTGGCGGAGTGGATGACCGGGTCGAACAATCCCTACTTTGCCCGCGCCGCGGTCAATCGCGTCTGGGCCTACTTTTTCGGCGCGGGATTGATCGATCCCATCGATGAGATGGTAGGCGGCGACCATCGCCCCAGCCATCCCGAACTGCTCGACATTTTGGCCCGCGAATTCGCCGCCCACCATTTTGACGTGAAGTTCCTGTACCGAGCTATCACCGCATCGCAAGCTTATCAGCTCACCAGCGCCTCCGCCTCGAAAAGCCCTGAAGATCGCGCGCTCTTCGCTCGCATGCCGCTGCGCGGGCTCACGGCGGAGCAACTCTTCGACAGCGTGGCTATGGCGACTGGCTTCCGCGATTCCGGCGGCAGCGACAATATCTTGAGTGGTCTGCTCGGCAACAATCGCTCGGCCCGCGCCGAGTTCCTTACGCGCTTCGCCAATCGGCCGGAGCGAACGACCGAGACGCAAACCTCCATCTTGCAGGCATTGTCGCTGATGAACGGAAAGATGATGTCCGCCGCCACCTCGCTCGAACGCAGTGAGACACTGGCCGCCGTGGTCGATGCTCCTTTTCTCGACAACGAACGGCGGATCGAGACGCTCTACCTCGCGTCTCTGTCGCGCAAACCGGAAGCGAAAGAGTTGAGCCGCGCGCTCCAGTTCGTTCGCAAGCGATCGAGCAATGAAGCGTATGCCGATCTGTTTTGGGCGTTGCTCAATAGCCCCGAATTCATCGTGAATCACTAATACCCTCGTTCCCACGCTCGGCGTGGGAACGCACGTCCCGCCGCTCCGCGGCGCGAGACACAGGACGCGCAGCGTCCGAAGGTGCGTTCCAAAGCCGAGTGTGGGAAGGAGAAGGAGATCCTCCCATGTCCCGCTTCTCGCGCCGCGATTGGTTGAGACTTTCGACGATGGGCGCATTCGGCGCTTCCATGTCCGGTTGGCTGGAAAATCTCGCCGCCGCAGCCCATCCCGAACGCAAACGCTCGTGCATCCTCCTGTGGATGAACGGCGGCCCCAGTCAACTCGACACTTTCGATTTGAAGCCCGGACAAGCCAACGGCGGCCCCTATAAGGAGATCGCCACCAGCGTCCCCGGCATCAAGATCAGCGAACACTTGCCGCAACTGTCTCGGCACATGAACGACATGGTCCTCATCCGATCGATGCGGACCAAGGAGGCCGATCACGGACGCGCCACCTACTATTTGCGCACCGGCTACGTTCCGGGCGGCCCGGTTCACTATCCGACGCTCGGCTCGCTGTTCTCCAAGGAGATGGAACAGCCGAATGCCGAACTGCCGAGTTTCGTCAGCGTCGCGCCCTATCGCTTCTTCAGCCCGGCGGCCTACGATCCAGGATTTCTCGGACCTCAATATGCCCCTTTGGTCGTCGGCGAAAACCAACAGAGTCTCATCCCCATCCCCGGACGCGAGAACAATTACGAAGAGGGGCTAAAAGTACAAGACATCGCTCGACCCGAAGGCGTTAGCGCCGAACGCGAAACCGCGCGCCTCGAACTGCTCCGCGACATGCAGGACGATTTTCTACAAAAGCGCTCGGCCATTCCCTCTTTGAGTCAGCGCAGCGCCTACGAACGCGCCGTGAGACTGATGCACTCCAGCGCCGTCAAGGCGTTCGATCTTGATGAGGAACCGAAGAAGTTGCGCGACGCCTATGGGCGCAATCTTTTCGGGCAGGGCTGCCTCTTGGCAAGGCGGCTCGTCGAGCGCGGCGTGCCGTTCGTCGAAGTGACGCTCGGTAATCTGGGCAACTTGTCGCTCGGCTGGGATACGCACGTCGAGAACTTTGACAATGTGAAAAAACTGAGTCAGGTACTCGATCCGGCCTGGGCCACCCTCATGCACGACTTGAAACAGCGCGGGATGTTGGAGACCACGACGATCGTGTGGATGGGCGAGTTTGGCCGCACACCCAAAATAAACGATAACAGAGGCCGCGATCACTGGGCGAACTCGTGGACAACCGTACTGGCGGGGGGCGGTGTCAAAGGGGGACAGGTCGTCGGCAAAACCAGTTCCGACGGCATGGAGGTGATCGAGCGCCCCGTGGGCGTTCAAGACTTCTTGGCCACCCTCGCCGTCGCCTTGGGCATCGACATCAAGAATCAGAATCGTTCCAACGTCGGCCGTCCCATTCGCATCGCCGACCCGTCTGCCAAACCTATCACGGAGGCACTCGCATGAACCGCTATCCGCTCCGTTCGCTTGCCGCGGCCGCTTTCGTATCGCTAACGAGTTGGCTCATCGCCGAGGAGATTCCCTCCCCCTCATCCCCAGTCCCTATTTCCCAAGCGGGCGAGGGGGACCAGGTGCAAGACTTCGTCTTTCTTGCCCAGTCGAGACCGATCCTGGTGCGTTTGCGCGTCCGCGCCGAAGGAAAGCCGCTCGCCTCCGCTTGGAACGATTTTATGAAGTATCTCTTCACCTCGCTCGATCGCGACGGCGACGGCGTGCTGAGCGAGCGAGAAGTCGAGCGAGCGCCGCGCGTGGAACAGCTTATGGGAGGCATCGGTGAAGACGGCATGAGAAGCCGCTCGAAAGTATCCCTTTTTAGGAAGGCTCTCGACGCGAACAAGGACGGCAAGGTCTCGCTTGCCGAGTTGTCGGCCTGCTATCGCCAGAACGGCATGACCCCCTTTCAGTTCCAATTCGACGGAACGCCGAACGCGGGGATGGACGCGATCGTTCTCGCCTACGGAGGTTCGAAGCCCGAACCGAGCGTGAGCCAGGTGAGCCGGGCCATCTTCGATCTGATCGACGCCAACAAGGACGGCAAACTAACGCAAAAAGAGTTGGATGCCGCGCCGTCGCTCCTGCTGGCGCGCGACGAGAACGAAGACGAAATCCTCACCGCCCGCGAAATCGTTCCCCAGGAAAAACCGAAGGACAGATCGAAACCGTCCGCTATGTCGATGATGATGAACCTCGCTCCAAGAGGTGCTGCGGCGACCAGTCCCTTGTTGATACCGATTCCGGTATCCGGACAGGCACCGGCGAACTTGGCGAACCGCATCGGCGAACGCTACGATTCCAGCGCCAAAAAGACTGAAGCCAAACCGTTCGACACGACTCCTTCTTCCTCGCTGAATGGCATGAAGCCGCCGCGGAAACCGGGAGTCAAAGTCGAACCGAAACCGAAGGAAAAGCAACCCCCGAAAGAAGACAAAAAAGAGCCGCCTAAGAAGTGGACGCGCAAGCAAATACCTTTCGACGAGGAGACATTCGCACTCCTTGATGTCGATAAAGACGGCGCGCTCGACGATAAAGAGATGGAGGCATTCGTCCGCCGCGATCCCGATTTGTGCTTGACCGTTTCTCTCGACGGCAAGGACGACAAGCCATTGGCGCTCGAAGCCGTGTCGGGCAAGCCGGCCGCGCTGGCCACCAAGCTCCGCATCGACGGTGAAGTAGGTCTACTCGATCTCGGCATCACCCGTCTCGAATTGCGGCGCGGTCAGGAGAAAAATCGGGCCGATATGCTCGCGTCGTTCGTCATGCCGCAGCTCAAGATCCAATTCAAGCAAGCGGACAAGGACAACAATGGCTACCTCGACGAGGCGGAAGCCAAAACGGTGTCCCTCGGTGGTTCTTTCAAACAGATGGACCGCGACGGCGACGGCAAGTTGTACGAGAAGGAGGTACTGGATTACTTCGATGCCATGCGTGAGATGCGGAAGCGCGCGTCCAACGGCACGGCCACGCTGGTTCTCAGCGATCAAAGCCGCGGGCTGTTCGATCTGCTCGACACCAACCGTGACGGCCGACTGAGCGTGCGCGAGATTAAGCAAATGCCGAAGCTGCTCGCTCAGCTCGACCGCGAGAACAAAGCATTTTTGAGTCGCGGCGACATCCCCGAAAGCCATCGGCTCTCGATCCGGCGCGGTTCGATGAAGCGAGACTTCGGCTATCAAGAAGCTATTTTCGTCTCCACTTTGATGGGCGAGGATAGCGACGAGCCGAAGACGACGCGCGGTCCACTCTGGTTCCGCAAAATGGATCGCAACCGCGACGGCGATGTCTCGCGCAAAGAGTTTCTCTTCGGCGAGGAGCTATTTCGCAAGCTCGACACCGATGGCGATGGGCTGATCGGAGTCGAAGAGGCCGAAAAAGCTCAGAGTTCGCCCCGATAATTGGGTATCCGACTTTCCGACACGGCGTTGCGGAGCGAAGAGCCTCGCAACGCCGTCACACTTGCTCCTGCAAGCGCTGCAAGGCATCCTCGGCATCCGGTGCCAGCGGATTGCTCTCGTAGGCCGTCACTTGTTTGTAACACTTTGCCGCTCGAACGCGGTCGCCGAGTTGTTCGTAAGCCTGTCCCATTTTGTACAGCGTCCGCGCTCCACTCTTGGAACTCTGACGAAACTCGATCAGACACGGCAATGCCAAATCGGGCCGGTTCGTTTCCAGGTAGAGATCGCTCAACAGCTGACAGCTTTGATACCAGGCATCCTCGTCCTCGCCGTTGACGAACTTTTCCGGCTTGGGAGTGCGTACCTCTTCGAGGGCGGCAATGGCTCGGTCGCGTTCGCCGTAGCGCAACAGAACCTTGGCGAGCAGTACCTTTGCCTCGCGGTTGTCGGGTTGCACCACGAGTGCAAGGTGGATCAGATGGTGGGCCACATCCAGCCATTCCACATCGGTATGGCGCGCGTCGAGGATCGCGCGGGACTTGCGGACGCAATACGGGAAGTCGAACCAGGGCCGCACCGAATCCAAAGCGGCGCGAATCCGATCGGGCATGACCGAATAGTAATAGCGATCCTTGCGTTCGAGGAAATCCTTGTCCTTGGGGTTGTAGGCGGCCAAGGCTCGATCGGTGACGCGCATGGCGGACAGGGCATCTCCCTTTTTCTCGTAGAGGTCGGCCAAGGTTCGTAGGGTCTCCAGCCCAGAGCGCTCGGACTCGGCGAAGAGATGGTAATTCTCGATGGCGGCGTCGAGGTCGCCGCGCGCTTGGGCATCCTCGGCCAAGAGCTTGACGGTGCCAAAGTAAGCACGGCGCTCGGCATCGGCGAGATTGCCTTGCCCGATGGCCACGCCGGCGCGCTTGGCTAACTCGTAGTGGTGGCGCGCTTCGTCGAGGTGACCGGCGCGCTGGTGCGCTTGGGCGATCTGGACGAAGAGCGTCGGTCCCAAGGCGGGTAGACCGCGCGCGGCCATGCGCAGATATTCGCCGCCGCGCTGCCAGCTGGCGTCGTTGTCGATCAGCGCGAGTCCGAGTTGTTGCACGTATTCGTGATCGAAGTGCGGAGCGGCTATACCCTCGCCGGCGAAGGCGTTGTACTCCGCCTCGGTCGCGTCTTGGTAAAGTAGCCTTTTAAGACCCCAAATGGCTTGATCGTTGGGATTTTCGGCCAGATGGCGTTCGACGGCGGCAATGGCCTCCATGCGCCTTCCGGGCAAGGCGAGTTGTGGCTGGCCGACGCGCCGGCGCAGTTCGTCGTGCAACAGCAGCGCCAGTTGCCAGGCGGAGAGTAAGATCGATTGTCGTTGCGGATTATTCGGGCCAAAATGCGACGGATCGAGAATGTGTTCGAGTTCCACGGCGGCCTCGTCGAGACGGCGTTGGTGCGTGTCGGCCACGGCACGCCAGTATTCGACGGCGGGGAGTAGGTTCGGCTGCAAACGCAAGACGAGGTCCAATAGCCGCTGCGATTCGTCGAGTTGCACGGTCGTCGGTCCCGCTTGGAGCAGCAGCGAACCGGCGCGCTGGAGGCACAAATCGAGATCGACTAACGCCAGCGTCTGCGGATCGTCGGCCAACTTATTGAGATCGAGCGAGCGATGCACGTCCCAAAAACCGTCGCGGGCCAGTCGATTGTTCGGATCGAGTTGCAAAGCGCGGCGGAACGACAACAGAGCGCGACGATGGCGTCCCTCGCGCGCATGGCTGAGGCCGCGAAAGGCATGTTTGAGGACGCGAAGGCCCGGCAATACCTTGGTCGTATAGCCGAAATACACAACTAGGGGCAGGACGAAGGCGATCGAACGATATTGAGGGTATTCGTTGGTTAGGATACCCAAACCGAGGCCGAGGCTGGCGCACAGGATGCCGATCTCGATCTCGGATTCCTCTTCGTGTCCGGCAAACGTGAGCAGGTAGAAGAAGGGCATGCTCAAGAGGATTTGCACGGCAAATATGGTTCGATCGGCCAGATGATGCCTCTGGGCCAAGTCGCCGAATTGTCCCAGCCAGTACAGCAATCCTCCAACCAAACCCGCCGCCAGCGCCAAGATCAGGCCGATCCGCGTGAGGCGATGGCGGACTTGCCGCGTCGAACCGAAGGCAAGACCGGCGGCCGCTCCTCCCAAGATCGTCGGCACGAACAACTTTTGTAGTTCCGCCTGTTCGCCGAGAAGCTGATGCACCCAAGCGATGCCGCCGAGCGTGCCGCCCAAGATGCCGGCGTACACCATCGTTGGGCTTTCGAGCAATAAAAAGAGTATGAAAATCAACAATCGACCGCGGACGCCATACCCTTCGCGCACTTTGGCCAACCCCGCCCCAACCAGCGCGAGAACGAGACCGGCCAACGCCAACAGATTGACGCGGGCCAGCGCCTCCCAGCCAAGTTGCGGCTCGGTCGCTTGTTGAAGCGCGGCGTAGAGGATTAAGCCGAGGTAAACGCCTTTCAGGAGGTATTCGGTTTGCAGCCAGCGCATGGGGCCGCCTCGCTCTCGGTAGGAAGGTTGTTCCCAACGGTTCCGGGAATGTACTCGTATCCTTCAAGATACAAGATCCTCCGTGCCGCTTCACCTCGTTTGCAGCGATACACGATCGCCCGCTAGGGACAGGCGGCGAGGGAGGCGCGGTCGTGGAATAGCTCCCAACCACCTCCGAGGGCTTTGAACGTGGCGATCAGTTGGAGTGCGATGTTGCCTCGCGCCACGGCGAGTTGATCCTGCTGCGTCGTCAATACGGCTTGGAGATTGTAGACGCGGTTAAAATCGACGTTTCCTTCTCGATATTGCACGAGGGCCAATTCGACGGCGGCTTCGGAGTCTTCGACGCTCTCTTGAAGGTGGCGGACCTGATCCCACGCTTGGGAGAAGGCCACGAGACCGTTCTCGACTTCTTGAGCCGAACGCAGCACCGTCTGTCGGTAGTTCAGCACCTTTTCTTGAAAGCGCGCTCTTTGGACGCGGATGTTGTTGTTCAGGCGTCCGTAATTGAGGATGGGCCATTGGAAATTCGGCAGCAGTAGGCCGGTGAAGCTGCGCATGGCGAATATATCCTTGAAATCGTCGGCGGTGTAGCCGAGGAAACCGAACAGCGCGAATCGCGGGTAGAGGTCGGACGCAGCCACGCCGATCTGCGCGCTCTGCGCGGCGGCTTCTCGTTCGGCGCGACGAACATCGGGGCGTCGTCGCAGTAGCTCCGCGGGAATGCCGGCGGCCACCGATGTGGGTGCGACTGGAATGGATGCCTCGCCCAATTCGGCTAGAAGATCGTTCGGGGGCGCGCCCAGAAGCAAACAGAGGCGATTGTTCGCTTGGCGCAATCCGGTTAGCAATGGAGGAACGAGCGCCTCGGTCTGGTTCAGGCTCGAGCGCGCTTGTCGCACATCGAGTTGCGAGGTCGCCCCTTCCTTGAATCGAGTTTCGGCCAGTTTGAGCGAGCCGCGCTGGATTTCGACATTGCGACGAGCGTAGCGCAAGCGTTCTTGAAATACCCGGATTTGAACGTAGGTTTCGGCTGTGTCGGCGAGAAGAAGGACGAGGGCATCGTTGTAGCCGTCGGTGGCGGCATCGCGGTTGGCGTCGGCGGATTCGAGGGCGCGGCGAAAGCGTCCCCAGAAGTCGATCTCCCAAGAAACAGGGAGTCCCGAAGCCCACAGGTTGACGTAGGGACCGAGAGGTAAGCCGAGATTCTTGCTCAGCTGCGCGTGGCCATAGGCCCCGAGCGCTTGTTGGGATTGCGGGAAGAGATTCCCGGCCACCAGATCGCGCTGCGCGCGCGTTTGGAGAACGCGCGTCCCTGCCGCTCTCAGATCGAGATTCTGTCGGTGCGCGCTCTCGATGAGGCGCGATAGAACCGGATCCTCGAAAACCGTCCACCAATCCGGTCGATCCACAGGCCCGGTCTGAAGGTGTGGATCGTCTCCCTCGTGCCATTGCGACGCCACGGCTGCCGAGGGTTGAACGTAGTTCGGCCCGACCTTCCAGCCGTTGTGCCACCATTCGCGCAGTCCGCCGCAGCCCGCGCTCCAGAGCGCGAGGGTCAACAAGACCGCTCGACCCCATCCACGCAACGGCGACATGCCTCTCCAATCTCAAGAAAACGCGCGCGGCAAAATCTAACGATTCTATCGGTTAAATGGACGATGGCGTCGCAGGAATTTCATCCGAGAGCGAACGACCTCGTTTACGCCGTTTGCCGAGTTAGCCCATTCGACGACGAAATAGCCAAGCGGCGACGGTGAGATTGACCGCGCCGATGACCGCTAACGGCCAAAATTGATCCAGAAGCATCTCGAAGGGCGTACCCTCCAAGAACACTCCGCGAAGGATGACCAGAAAGTAACGCAACGGATTGATGCGCGTGATCTCTTGCAGCAGAGGCGGCATGTTGGCGATGGGTGTGGCGAAGCCCGACAGGATGACGGACGGTACGAGAAAGAGGAACGCGCCCAGGAGACCCTGCTGTTGCGTGAGCGATAGCGAGGAGATCATCAATCCCACGCCGATGCAGGCGATCAGAAACAAGGCCAAGCCCACATAGAGGGTCAACAGGCTTCCCACGAGAGGCACCCGAAAGGCGAACACCACGATGGCGATAATCCCGCTGGCCTCCAACATGCCGAGGACGAATCCGGGAAGCGCCTTGCCTAAGAGAATCTCGGCGGGGTGAAAGGGCGTTACCAGAAGTTGATCGAACGTTCCTTCCTCGCGCTCGCGCGCTACCGACAGAGAAGTGACGAGCAACGAGACGACTTGCGTGAGCAAGCCGATGATACCCGGCACGATGAACCATCGGCTTTCCAGATTGGGATTGAACCAGGCGCGCGTTTCGAGGCGTGCATTGGGAGCCGTCAATCCATGCCGAGCCGCCCACTCGACGCCGAAGCGGTCCACGATGCCGCGCGCGTAACCCAGGGCCACCATCGCCGTGTTCGAGTCGCGCCCGTCCACAATGACCTGGATCGCGGCGGGACGTCGGACGCGCAGATCGCGGCTGAATCGCGGGCCGATGTGGACGACCATCATCACTTGCTTGTTGTCGATCAGTGGAGCGATCTGTTCGTCGGAGGTAAGGACGGCGGTGAGGCGAAAGTGCGGCGAGCCGTCGAAGCCAGCCAGCAGTTCGCGGGAATCTCCGCCCAGATCCTCGTTGTAAACGGCATAGGCAACGTCGTTGAGATCGAAACTGGCGGCGAAACCGAAGATCAACAGTTGCGCGAACGGAGGAACGATCAGCACGAAGCGGCTGCGCCGATCCTTTAGCAGAGCCAGTAACTCTTTTATGGTCAAGGCGAGAATGCGCCGCCCCATGCTCTCCTCCTATTCGAGTCTTTTGCGCGATTTCCAGCGGCTCAGTCCGAGAAAGAAGATCG
>JAJXWW010000171.1 GCA_021781415.1 Planctomycetota bacterium | reverse complement strand
GCGGTGATGAGCAGGACAAAGGTCTCCGGACTGATGCGTTGCAGGCGGTCCAACAATTCGAGACCATCCAGACCCGGTAAGTGGACATCGCATAAAACAATGTCGAAACGCCGTTCGGCGGCTCGCTGCAGCGCGTCTTCTCCGGAAGCGAACGACGAGACGCTAAAACCCTCTTGACTGAGGTACTCGACCAGCGTTTCGCGGATGAGCAACTCGTCGTCCACGACGAGAATGGAGGCATCGTTCCGCGCGGAGGAATCGGCTGGCCGTCCCGCCTCCGGCTGGTAAGCCCCACCCGCTTTGCCTCGACCACTGCGAGAACGTAGCTCTACCATAAAACCTTGTCTCCATCTGCGACCAATTCGGGCCGAAGGAGGACAGGCGCGGGGCGATAGTCGACGGCCAAAGGCAGTACGACGCGAAAGGTTGTCCCCTCGCCAACGCTCGATTCAAACGACACATCGCCGTCGTGTTCGACGACGAGCTGGCGCGTCACGAACAGGCCCAAGCCCGTGCCGAGCTTCTTGGTGGTGAAATACGGTTGAAACAACCGGGCGGCATGTTCGGGCGCGATGCCGCTGCCGCTGTCGCGCACGCCGACTTCGACGCGATCGTCGCGGCGGTTCACCGAAAGCTCGATGCGGCCCTCGCGGTCGGTCGCGTCGAGCGCGTTGAGGACGAGATTGAGAAACACCTGCACGAGTTGATCGCGGACGGCGAACAATGGCGGCAGATCGGGTGGGATGTCCGGCGTCGGGATACGGCCCCTCATGCGTTTGTAATATTTGGCGATGTTGAGCGCTTCATCGAGAATCTCGCCGAGCGAGACGCGCGTTCGCTCGCTGCTTGCCGGACGGCTGAATTCGATCAACTCCCGCAGCGTGCCGCGAATGCGTTGGAGTTGTCCGCTAACCAGCTTGAGCTTGTCGAGTGTGTACGGATCGGTATCGCGTCGCTGCAAGATCTGCACCATCGAACTGATGGAGGTGAGCGGATTGCCGACTTCGTGGGCGATGCCGGCGGCGAGCAGTCCGAAGGCGGCCATTTTCTCCTGATGCAAGACGTGAGCCTGTGCTTCCTGAAGTTCGCGCGTCCGCTCGGCGATGCGCGCTTCCAGCTCCGTTTTGTTCTCTTGCAAGGCGCGGTTGAGCTGACCCAGGTAATCGCCGACGCGCTTCAGCAACAGCGCCATGGCGTTGCCGGCCCAGGTCACCCAGCCGAGCATCACCAGCGTCAACACGAACGACACCGGCCTTTTGCCCTCCAGCGGCAGCGCGAGATACAGCAAACCGTAGCTGAGACAATGCAGAGCGCAAGTGGCGTAAGTAACGTGGGAGGCGTGTCGAATGGCGCAACAAATCAGCGATAGGAAATAGTAGTAACGAAAAGGGCTATTCAACCCGGCGTCGAAATAGCACAACAGCCCGATGAACAGCGCTTCCATCGAGGAGACGGCCAACGGCGAACGGCCGAGGAAAACCCGGCCTCGCAGGCTGAAATAGGTATCCAATAGGGTGTAGCCGAGACCGAATGTCAGCAGGGCGTTGAGGATGACTTGTCGATGCGGATCGGAACCGTTGAGGTTGACGAGTACATAGCCGACTAACAGTCCAAACCATCGAATCTTAACGGCGATAGTTTCGGCGGCAAGTTCCCACGGAGAAATCGAGAGCGAAGCCGGGAGACACGAAGCTACGGAGAAAGCGGCCTCCGCCTTGGTCTCCTGGCTCTCCATCATCTTTTCAGACTCAGATCGCTTCGGTGCAGATCCCATGCGTGCCATTTTTCGTACCACGAGGTTCGTGAAACTCTTCACAATCATTATAGCGACTTGTATCCGTCCGACCGAAGTGAGGAGCGGGCTGAAGGGAATCGGTCGATTTCTCACGGACCTTGGCTGACACCCCATTGTGGAGGGCTTCCGACCTCCAAACGGCGCGGTCGGAGGAGCAACGGCAAGATGTAGGTTTGCATGAAAGTCTTCCCAAGCGTGCCGTAGTGGCTTCCGCGATTGCCAGTCCAGGCGACGGCCCGACTCCACGGATGGATGCGTAGCTTGGTATAAAGTTGTTCGTCGCCGGCACAGGCGAGTATGGGGGTAAAGCCGATGCGTCCGGCGGCGGAAGTGCGGCGTCGATCGGCGGTGCCGACAAACCCGGTGGCGATAGCCAACGCGCCTACGTCTCGCTTGCTGGTGAACACCTCAATGGTTTGACGGCAGCTGCGCAACGCGGGACGTAAATCGTATTCGCTCGATACCGCCGGCGCGAGAAGTACAATGCGTTCGACCGTTTCGGGCGGGATGGCCTCGGCTGCGGCGAGAATGACAGCCGCTCCGCTACTGTGGCCGACGAGATACACGGCCCGATCCGGGCACACCTGCTTGACGGCCACGACGAGCGAAGCGAGGTGTCGGCCTTCGCGAATGTGGTTGCAGTGATCGACGTGATCTTCATACATTTTCCCGTAGCCATGCGACCATACAACGGTTTCCACACGAAGCAGCGCGCCGGCGGAAGTCACGGCTTCGCCCACGGCGAGGGATGTGGTGCGATAGTCGCCGGAACCGTCGGCAACGAACACAAGGTCGGCGTGAGGGAGGAGGCTTCCGGACGTGAGAACGGATTGGCGAGTGCCGGCGCATCCGGCTGCGAGAAGCAGCGCGCATAGCGGAGCGAATCGCATTCGCAAGGATCTCGTCACGCCCGCATCCTCGCCTTTTGTGTCCAACGAAACCTTCGCTCTATTGTAAACCAAACGGGACGCGGCGAGGGGACTCGACCCGACGAGAAGATCGAAAGTCTCGCCGATCCTCCTCCGCGCTTCCACTACAGACGGCAAGGTTTATGGATACCCGTTCGACATGCCGAGATAGAATCGACCTCCGAGGAACCAATCGTTCGCGCCTGAGGGAACTGCCGACTTAACGAGTGTGTAGGAATCGAATAGAATTTACCTCCGCACCCTAGAAAACCATGCCCGCCGTGAGGAACCACGCGGGAGATCCTTCGGATGAGCGAACCCATGCGAACTCTGCTTGCGGATTTAGAGACGGCGCTGGAAGGGCAGCGGCCCTGCGTTTGTTGCCTGGTGGCGGCGACGCGCGGATCGACCCCCCAGAAAGCCGGCGCGGCCATGCTCGTCTTCGCCGACGGTCGGCAATGCGGCACGCTCGGCGGCGGCTGCGTGGAAGCCGAGGTGCGCCAGCGCGCCTTGCGCGTCTTGGCGGATGGATGCGGCAGTCCCGAACTGATGACCTTCTGTCTCGACGATAATTACGGATGGGACGACGGGCTTATTTGCGGCGGACGCATGACGATTCTTGCCGATCCGCTTACCTCGGGGCGGGCCGCCGACTACTATCGATGCCTTCGAGGGCTGGTCGAGTCAGGACGAGGCTGCACGCAGACGATCGCGCTGGCCTCGACGTTCGGACTGCAGATCGGAGATCGGTTTCTCTTCGACGAGACGGGAAGCCCGATCGCTCGGACCACCGAGTCGTTGCCGCCACCGGAGATTTCAAACGCACTGAAGCGCTTGACCGACCGCCCCGCGCCTTTTTGCCTTCACGACATCGCTTATCTGCCCATTCTCCCACGCATCACGCTGCTGATCGTCGGCGCGGGACACGTTGGACAAGCGGTGGCACGCTTGGCCTCCGATGTCGATTTTGACGTCTGGGTCGTCGACGACCGAGCTTCGTTCGCCAACCGAGAACGCTTTCCAACCGCCGAACGGTTGCTCGTCGGCGACATTGGTTCGACTCTGCGCGAGCTGACACCGACGATTACGCCTTCGACTTATGGTTTGATCGTGACCCGCGGCCACAATCACGATGAGGAAGCCTTGTATCACTTGGCCGCGGCACCGGGGGGCTACCTCGGCATGATCGGGAGCAAACGTAAGATCAAACTGATTTTCGAGGATTTGCTCGCCAAGGGAGTACCGAGCGATTCCTTGGCGCGCGTCCACGCGCCGTTGGGCTTGGACATCGGTTCGCAGACGGTGCCGGAGATCGCGGTCAGCATCGTCGCCGAGTTGATCGCCTGTCGAAATCTCGGTCCCGAACGAGCGCCTCGCCCGCGCGGAGCGCCGCTCGCCCCGCGGCGCGCGGCATCCGGAGAAGCGCGCGCCAAGCAGGAGGAAACGATCCATCCATGAGGTTTGCCGTCTTGCCCGCCGCCGGAAAAAGCACGCGCATGGGACGGTCCAAACTCGCCTTGCCGCTCGGCGAAAGCACCGTCCTCGAATGTCTGCTCGCGGCCCTTCGACAAGCCGAAGTCGAACATCCCCTCGTTGTCGTGGGACGACATGGGAGCGACCTGGTGCCGTTGGCTCGCAGCGCGGGAGCGCACGTCCATCAACTCGATGACGACACTCCGGACATGCGAGCGACCGTGGAGCGCGGTTTACGTTGGCTGGAGAACCGCTTTTCTCCCCGCGATGAGGATGCCTGGCTGTTGATCCCCGCCGATCATCCAATCGTTTTACCATCTGTAATAGGTGAATTAGAGCGAGCGCGACAAGCGAGTCCAGAGCGAACGATCTTCGTCCCCACATTTCAAGGGCGGCGCGGCCATCCGCTGGCGCTAACCTGGCAACACGTTGCTGGCGTGCGCGAGCATCCCCGCTCCGAGGGGTTGAATGCGTACGTTCGCAAGCAGGCGGCGCAAGTGAGAGAGGTGCCGGTTGAAAGCGAGTCGATCCTGTGGGATCTGGATACACCCAACGACTACGAGCGGTTGCATCGCCTTTGGTCCTCGACGCGAGGATCGGCGCGCTCCTCCGATGGTCCGATGTAGCCTCACGATGATTCTGCTATGATGTTTGCGCGTGGATGGAAGAGGCTCTCGGAAGGACGATTCATGGCGGCCGCGATTCTGGAAGTTTGCGAAGTCTGTAAAAGCTACGGTCCCAACACGGCTCTCGACCGCGTTAGCTTTGAAGTTCACGACGGAGAGATCTTCGGCCTGCTCGGACCCAACGGCGCGGGCAAGACGACATTGCTCTCGATCGTGTCGTGTCTTTTGGAAGCGACGAGCGGCGAAGTGCGTCTCCTCGGTCGGCGGCTGGACCCCAACGACCGCGAAGCACGCCGACTCATCGGCGTCGTGCCGCAGGAGCTTGCCCTGTACGGTGAACTCACGGCGCGAGAAAACCTACACTTTTTCGGCGAGTTATACAGTATTCGAGGCGCGGAGTTGCGCCGTCGCGTCGGAACCATTCTGAAGGCCATCGGCTTGGACGATAAGGCCGACCAGCGCGTGCGTACCTTTTCCGGCGGCATGAAACGCCGTCTCAATCTCGGCATTGCCCTGATCCACGGTCCACGTCTGTTGCTGCTCGACGAACCGACGGTGGGCGTCGATCCCCAGTCGCGCAATCACATTTTCGAGGAAGTCCGCCGACTCAACGGCGAGGGCATGACCTTGGTTTACACCAGCCATTACATGGAGGAAGTGCAATCGTTGTGCGGTCGCATCGGCATCATGGATTGCGGTCGGTTGGCCGCCTGCGACACATTGCCGCGTCTGTTGCAACTATTGCCGGGAACGATCCGTTTCGAGGTTGTCGAGCGGACCCTAGCCTTGCGAGAACGCCTCAAGCAGCTTCCTAACGCCTCGTTCCGCGAGGTCGAGGGCCGACCGCTGGAATTGGAGTGCGGCGACGCGAAGGCAACTGCGGTCGAGTTGATGCGGCTCCTTCGGCAAACGGAGACGGAATTGGCGAGTTTCGATATCGAAGAGACGAACCTAGAGCGCGTGTTTTTGCATTTGACGGGACGGAAGTTGCGCGATTAACTCGGAGAGTGTCATGGGCATCGTTTGGACGTTGGTGAAAAAAGAACTGCGCCTGTTGCTGCGCGATCCGGTGGCGCTGATTCTTCTGTTCGTGTTGCCGTTGTTGTTCGTCCTCGTTTTCGGCCTCTTCGTCGGCGATAGTTTCGGACAGAAGCCGGACAATCGCTTGCTCATCTTGTTGGTCGATCTCGATCGCGGTTCGGGGCTGAACGAGGGCGAGCCGTGGTCGAAGGTCGTGCAGCGCGACTTGGCGGAGACGGCGAATATCCGCATTCACACCATTTCCAATGGCGATGAGGAGGCGCGTCTCCGCGAGGCCGACCGACTCATCCGCGAACACAAGCAGGCGGCCATTCTCGTCTTTCAAAGAGAATTCACCGAGCGCATCAATCGCTGTTCGTTCCTCGCGGGGGGACTCAATCCGTTTCATCGCGATGGCGTGTATCTCGAAAAAGTGGACGTCGAGTTGTTGCGGGACGAGAAACAACCGGCAACCTCGGCCGTCATCGAACAGGTGGTGCAAGTGTCGCTGCTGCGCGTGATCTTGCCGTGGATGATCGGTAGAGCCTTCGAACGCCTGAGCGATCCGGAATTCATTCAATTGCTGGGCGATAAAGTCAACTTGCCGGTGCCGGAAAAGTTTCAATTGCTCATGTTCGGTAAAAAGAGTATACCACTCGGCGAACTGCTCAAAATGGCATCGGGCGGCAAGCGCGAAACGGCGGATATGTACAAAGCGAAAGTCGGCGATGGAGTGCAGGCGGCGCTGGCCGAGCAGTTCAGCAAGTACAACCTGCGCGGCAAGACCTGGGCGTCTCTGACCAAGTCTTCGGAAGATTCTCGCGACGGAGCGGAAGTCAGCGTCTATGAGAACCGCGAAGGCACGGGGCTGCTGCGCCGCGGCGGCGAACACTACAAACATCTGGTACCAATGTTCGTGGTGATGTTCGTCTTCTTTCTCGTGCCGATCGTCGGCTGGGTATTCGTGGCCGAACGAAGGCAAGGGACGCTGCGCCGCTTGCGGACGACACCCTTAACGCGCGGACATATTCTCATGGGTAAGATGGTTCCCTGCTTCGCGCTGTCGGTCGGACAAACGGTCTTTCTCTTGACCGCCAGCCGCGGTTTGTTCGACATCCATTGGGGTCCGGCTCACTGGTCGTTGGTCGAACAGATCGCGTGCCTACTGCCCGTGGTGCTGGCCACTTCGTTGGCGGCGATGGGGTTGGCGCTGTTGATCGCTTCGGTGGCGCGGGGCGAACTGCAGGTGGCGATCCTCGGCGGATTTCTGGTCCTGGTCTTAGCGGTAGTCGGCGGCTGCGTCTTGCCGCGCGAGATGATGCCAGAATCGACGCAGTTCTTCACCCGACTGACGCCGCAAGGCTGGGCGCTCGATGCCTACCGGGAGTTACTCGGAAGCTCCGAAAGCTACGAGCCAAACCTCGCCATCGTCCTTCACGCTTGCGGCGTGCTTTCCCTCGTGGGCATCGCCAGTTTGGCTCTGTCCGCTTGGCTGCTCCGATGGGAATGAAACCCATCTTGCTATTTCTCGAATGGAAGAGGATGCCCCTCGACCTTGAGAGGGATGCGATACAAACTCACGTCCACGGTGATGTACAACGTCTTCTTGTCGTCGCCGACGCCGAAGCAGCAATTGCTGGGGATGCCTTTTGGCTCCTTGGCTCCCGGCTGAGCCAGGCCCGTGGGAATGAAGCCGACTTCCTTGCCCTCCGGATCGAGTACGAGAATACCGGGACGCTTCAGGCTGCGTACCGACAAATAGAGATGCCCCGCGACATCGACCGTCATGCCGTCGCACCCCGATTCCGCGCCGAAGTCGATGAGCGTTTTACCCGATCCCTTTACGCGCCCATTGGCGTCGAGCTGGAAGGCGACCACTTTCATGGCCCCGGGCTTGGGAGCGGGGGCGGAGGGGTCGATGCGGTCGGTGCCGTTGTTGTTGTCGGCGACGTAAAGCGTCTTGCCATCGGGGCTAAGGGCGATGCCGTTGGGTTTCTCCAAGGCATGGGTGATTTCCTCGACTTTGCCGCTGGCATCGAGACGATAGACCGCGCGATGCTTCAGTTCCCGCGGCTCGTTTCCAAGATAACGCGGATCGGTAAAGTAGATTAGTCCGAAACGATCCAGCGTCAGATCGTTGGGGGCGTTGAAGCGTTTCCCCTCGAAGCGATCGGCGAGAACGGTTCGTCGTCGGGTCTTCACGTCCCAGCGCGACACGCAGCGTCCGCCTTCGTCGGAACCCTCGCAAGCAATGAGGCGTCCCTTGGCATCGAACTTCAAGCCGTTGGACTTGTGGCTATCGTCGCTAAAAACGGTCGTTCGTTTCGTCTTTGGGTCGAAACGCAGAATCATGCCTTTGTCTTTGCCGACCGGAATATCGGAGAAGTAGATACTGCCGTCCGGGGCGACGGCCGGTCCCTCGGTCAAGCCACCGCGGATGTCCGCGCTGCGAGTGAACAACAATTCGAGTTTGGCCTCGGGAGCAACGATGGTCTTGCCGGAGGGCTTCGGCAACTCTGCCGCGCTCACCCCGCTCGTCACCATCGCGCACAGAACGATCGACAAGGTACGCATGGCTGTCTCCGTGGAAGGTTCTTGATTCCAAGAGATAAATTAGGAAATGCGCCTCCGTCCGCCTTCCCCAGGCTCTAAGCCACGAAGTTTACGGCAGCTCTTCACGAGCGGACTTTTTTCGGCTTGCTCACAACGAAAGGTCTCGGATAGCCGCGACGCGCGGCGGAGCGCGAGACAACTCGCTCCGCCGCGCGTCGCGGCTAACCACTCATGGGCGCGTCGTTCGCGTGTCGAAAGCGGGCAGACTTCTTAAAATCTAGTGCAACCGCTCGGAACGATTGCGCGAAGTCATCGCATCGCCCCTGAATGGAAGGAGAGAACTGCCATGTCGTCGGAACTGCAGGTCGAAAGAGTTACGGGTGAGAAGCCGCGCGCGCAGGCACGGCTCGCCGATCCGTGTATCCTCGTGCTGTTCGGCGCGTCCGGCGATTTGACGAAACGTCTCTTGATGCCCGCGCTCTACAACTTATGTGCCGATAAGCTGTTGCCGGAACAGTTCGCCATTATCGGCGTGGCCCGCGACGAACTGAGCGACGAGCAATTCCGCGAACGTCTCAGCGGCGACATCCAAAAATTCGCCACCCGACAACCGTTCGATGCCTCGATTTGGGAACGCATCGCCGCGCGGATGTATTATCTTCCCGCCGATTTTGACGATGAAGCGGTCTATCGACGCCTCGGCGAACGGCTAAGGAAGATCGACGCCGAACAGCGGACGGCGGGTAACTTCCTTTTCTATTTGGCCACGCCTCCCGCCGTCTTCGGTTCGATCGCCGCCCACATCGATCGTGCTGGGCTGCGCAAACGCCCCGAGGGTTGGACGCGCCTCATCATCGAGAAACCGTTCGGCCACGATCTCGCTTCGGCGGTGGAGTTGAATCGAAAGTTACTCCAGGAACACTGGACCGAGGATCAGATTTATCGCATCGATCACTATCTGGGCAAGGAGACGGTGCAGAACCTGCTGACGTTCCGCTTCTCCAACGGCATTTTCGAGCCGTTGTGGAATAAGAACTTCGTCGATCACATTCAGTTTACCGTCTCCGAAACGGTAGGTGTTGAGGGGCGCGGTGGCTATTACGACAACTCCGGCGTCCTCCGCGATATGATTCAAAATCATATGTTTCAGATGCTGGCCTATCTGTGCATGGAACCGCCGTCGTCGTTTCAACCCGAGGCGGTTCGCAACGAGAAAGCCAAGCTGTTGGAATCGGTGCGAATTATGAAATCCGACGACGAGGTATGGCACAACGCGGTGCGCGGCCAATACGGATCGGGCAAAAAGAGCGACGGCAAGCAAGCGGCCGCCTATCGTCGAGAGCCGAACGTCAATCCGAACTCCAATACGGAGACGTTCGCCGCGCTGCGGCTTTTCATCGACAATTGGCGCTGGGAGGGCGTTCCCATCTATTTGCGCTCCGGTAAGGCGCTCTGGAAGCGAGGTACCGAAATTCTCGTTCAGTTTAAGCGCGCTCCGGAGGTACTCTTTCGCGACCCGGCCGTGGGGCATCTCGAATCGAACAAGCTCCTCTTCCACATTCAGCCGGACCAGGGCATCGAGTTTCGCTTTCACGCCAAGACACCCGGCCCCTCGGTATTTCTGCAAAAGGTCAACATGCGCTTCGACTATCGGGAATCGTTCGAGGCATCGCGCGGCACCGGCTACGAGATTCTGCTCTACAACTGCACGATCGGCGATTCCACCCTGTTCTCGCGTTCCGATCTCGTCGTGTCGGCGTGGCGCATCGCACAGCCGATACTCGATGCCTGGGCCAAGAAACCGGCGGAAGATTTTCCCAACTATCCTTTCGGTTCGTGGGGTCCGAAGGCGGTGTACGACTTCATCGACCGCGATGGCCGCCGTTGGCTGGAAGTCATCAACCGAGAGGTGCTGCAAACGGTTCCCCTGTTCCAGGACTGCGATCCGATCTTCCTCCACAACCTGGCCATGACGCTGCGTCCGGTGGTTCACGATGCGGGAGACATCATTATCCACAAGGGCGATGTGGGCGGCGAGATGTATTTTCTTTGCCGCGGCGAGGTGGAAGTTCTCGACGAAGCAGCAAAGACCACTAATAAGATGGGCGAGGGAGACTATTTTGGAGAATTGAGTCTACTCTTTTCGCGCCCGCGCGCCGCCACCATTCGCGCAAGTGCGCCGTGCGATCTGTTCGTCTTGACGCGCGACGACTTCGATCGCATCCTGCAAGATCATCCGCACTTCGCCGAGACGCTCAAACACGCGGCACAAACGCGCTACGGCATCGGCGGCGAGTGAACCGGCGCGTTCGAGAGGAAAGAAGGATCGCTATGAATCGTCTGGAAATCGGCATTCGTTTGGAATCGTTGGGTTTGCCGCTGCGCCGCGCCTTGGCGGAAGCCGCGCGTCTCAAGGTGAGCGGCGTGCAGGTGGATGCCATCGGCGATCTGTCGCCGGACGTTTTGGGGGAAACCGGACGGCGCGAGTTTCGCCGTCTGCTGCGAACGCACAATCTGGAGTTGACCGCTCTGGGTTGTCCGCTTCGCCGCGGCCTCGATGTCGTCGAAAATCAGCAACCGCGCCTGGAACACGTACAAAAGGTGATGTCGCTGAGCTACGACCTGGGGCCGCGGATCGTCGTCGTTGCGGCCGGCGCGGTCCCCGACGAGAAGAACGATCCTCGGGTCGATGTGCTGACCGAATCGCTACAAACGCTCGCGCGGCACGGCGACCGCATCGGCGCGACTCTGGCGCTGGAGACGGGGTTGGAAGATGGTTCGGTTTTGGCCGCGTTTCTCGATCGCTTCGACAGCGGCTCGCTTGGCGTCAATCTCGACCCCGCCAATCTGTTGATGCACGAGATCGATCCCTACGCCGCCGTCCGGGCGCTGGGACGGCGCATCGTTCACGCGCACGCCAAGGACGCGCGGCAAGTGAGTGCCAACCGTTCGGCTCAGGAAGTGCCTCTCGGTCACGGCGATATCGACTGGATGAAATTTCTCAGCGTCCTCGAAGAGATCGAGTATCGAGGCCGGTTGGTCGTGGAGCGCGAGACGGGAGACGATCGCCTCGTCGAAGTTGCCGCCGGCGTAGCTTTTCTGCGCCGATTGATCGGCTAAACGTGGGGATCACTCCCGAGAGTCCGATGACTTGAAATCACGGGCGCGGGCCAAGCACGGATACCGGAGCGCGGCCGTTGCCGGTGTCCAGAACGCACGCCCACTTGTGGCCTTCGACATGGGCCAAGCCAAAGCCGACGCGCTGAAGATTCGGCGTCAGAATCGGAATGCGATGGTAGAGCGTGGCCATCCAGCCGTCCACGCAAGAGCGCGGGTCGAGCAGAACGGCAATGACCGACTCTTTCGCCGCCTTAGCTCCTTCCTTCGATGCGCCGGGCAAACCGGCGTCCTGACGATGCACGCCCAAGCCTCGAACGGCCGCTTGTCCCTGATTCAGGGCGAGATAGCGCGCATGCGCCAGACAGCCGCGCGAAAGTTCGGGATCGAGCCGCACCGGCGACAAGCCGGCATGCTTTCGGGCCGCGTTGACCTGCGCAATAAGGAACTCTTCGAGGCTCTCGTCGTAGCGATCCGGTTCCTTGACGGTGGTGAAGCCCCACGTTCGTTTCCACGGTCGACCGTTCACCTTGGCTTCAAACGTTGCCGTATAGCGCGTGCCCGGACGAAGCGGCGACTTCGGCAGAAAACATAAACATCTCTGGGGAAAATGCGCGATGGCCGGATTGTCGGGAGACGACAGCCACCCTTCGATCTTCGTCCCATTTTCGTCCAGCAGTTGCGCGGCCGCCGCCTTGATGGGCAATCGCGGATCGAACAAGGCGGTAATGGCATATCCCGCCGGTTTGCCTTTGTTTTCGACGGGAACGGGACTCGGCACCTCGTTGGGCGGATAAACCAACGGTACATTCTCTTGATCGGGAGCGGGGTAGAAGCAGTGCCGATCCACCTCTCGCCCCGGCGCGCGGCGCATCTCAATGACCCAAATCCATCCGCCGTGAACGAACGGCGTACAGCCCAGTCCGACCTCGCCCAATCGGGGATCGAGCAAATGGGGCCGATTGATGAGCGAATGGACCAAACCCATCACGGCTTGAATCGGTCCACCTCCGCCTTGAATGGATGCCCGCGGCGCGACCGCTGCCCCTTCGACCGTATATCCCGGCAACTCCTTCACCTCGGCATTCCAGTTGAGTTGCGGATTCTTCGCCGCGTTGAATGCCAGATAGCGAGCGTGAGCCTGACACTGCTTCGAGCTTTCGGCATGAAAAGAAACGGACGGCAGCCCCGCTTGGCGGCGCAGATCGTTCAGCGAGCGAAGAAAAACTCCGGCCGTCTCTTGCCGAATCTCTCCCTCGGACATCGTTTCAAATTGCCAATTCGCCGACCAGCGCTTCCCATCGACGGTAGCCGAAACATCAATGTTATAGCGAGTATTCGGTTCGAGCGGCTTTTTGGCGATCAGGCAGATCGTGTTTTGTTGCGAGCCGTTGTAATTGGTGTTGGCCGGCTTCTCCGGCGTGGAGAGCCAAACGTCAAGTTCGCGATTCGCGCTCGTCCGTAGATGCGCCTGGACATCCTCAATGCGCTTTGGACGCGGAAACATCAGCGTGATGGGAAAGCCGGCCAGCTTGTCGTCCGTTTGAGGCAGGGGATCGGGCACTTCGTTGCCGGGGAACCATAGAGGAACGCGTCGCTGCCCCGGAGCGGGATATAAGATCGCACCGCTCACCGGCTTGGCATCCATCGGTTCGGGATCGAGGCCGCTCGTCCAATCGAAGACTGCATACCATTGACCGGCGACATTGCGCGCATAGCCGGCGGCAAACGTCCGCAAACGTGGCTCCAAAATCGCCATCTTCAAACGCGGTTGATGCAACCATTTCTCGACGGCGCTCAGCGGTGCCTCCGCCGCGATTAACTTGGACTCATCGTCCGACGACAACGCCTTGTCATCGAGTTTCTCGGCAAGGCGGGCCAGAAACTCTGCCTTGGTTTGACAGCTGCGCGACGAACGCGCATCGAGAAAGATCGGCTCCACTCCCGCCTTGAGGCGATGAGCATTGATTGCGTCGACGAGATCGAAAGGCAATTCGGGCGGCATATCTCCGATCAGTTCGATCTCTTTTTTCTTTTCGACCTTCGGTGGCGGCGGGACTATGACCTTCGGCGGTGGTGGGACTTCAACCTTCGGCGGACTTTCGATTGGTGGTGGCGATTCTTCGACTCGCAGCGACGGCGAAGGTCGAGATTTCTCGGTCGGTTGCGGCCGTTCTTCCGTCGCACTCGAAGGCAACGGCTTTCCTTCGGCGACGAGCTTAGAGTCTGGGGAGCGCGTAGGAGTACGAGCGAACCACCAGATTCCGCTGCCAGCGCCGCCCAGGAACAGGACTGCCAAGAGGACGCCGGGAATCCAAGCGCGCGAAGGCTTCTCACAGGAGTTCGGGCGATTGCGTCGAGACTCTCCCGCATCCAGCGTCGCAGTCGCCTTTACCAGTTGCGGCACCTTCATGTGTTGGCCGCATTGAGAACACGCCACCGTCTCGCCCGCATGTTCGTCGCCGCTCATCAACACTGCCGTACACTTCGGACATCGGAAGCGAATCACCCGCCCATCCTCCCAGTTGGTCCTTCGCTCACTTCTCCCGCTGCCTCAGTATGGCGTACATTGCTTTCCCTCGCAAGCACGACTGCGATGGCCGCGAATTCTTATGAGACCGCATGCTCGGGCGGACACCACCGCGGGCATCTCTTGTTGCCCATCGGTGCGACGACTACGATAACCGCAACTTGCTTGGCCGCGATCACAAAAAGGACATGGCGTGGACACTTTTAGCGCGAATCCGCTCGAACTCATTCGGCCTCGCCGCAGGCCGGTGGGCATGTCGGCGATTCTCTTGCCGTTTGGGAAAGACGGAGGCGTCGATTGGAGCGGTTTTCGCGCGCACGTCGCACGGACCCACGAGGCGGGGCTGACGCCTGCCGTCAACATGGATACCGGCTTCGGTAATCTCCTCGACGATGCGACGAAGTGCCGCGTTCTGGACGAGACGCGGAGTGTAATCGGTGGCGGTTCGTTCGTCGCCGGGGCGTTCGTGGCGGATCGTCCGGGCGATGCCTGCAACCTCGACGCCTACCGCCGTGCGATCGATCGGATTCAAGAACGCGGCGGCTTGCCGATTCTCTTTCAGTCGTATGGCCTCGTGTCTCAACCCCTCGAAGCCTATCGCGCCTTGAGCCGCGATTGTCCCCGTTTTCTTGCCTTTGAATTGGGACGGGCGTTCGCTCCGTTCGGTGCGATTTACGATCTTGAAACCTACACTGGCTTGCTTGAGATCTCCGCGTGCATCGGTGCCAAGCATTCGTCCTTGAGCCGCGTTCTCGAATGGCAGCGATTGATCCTGCGCGACCGACGCCGTCCCGATTTCATGGTGCTGACCGGCAACGATTTGGCCATCGACATGACGATGTACGGCAGCGATTATTTATTGGGTCTGAGTACCTTCGCCCCGGAAGCGTTCGCCCGGCGCGACGCGCTGTGGGAAGCGGGCGATCCGCGCTTTTACGAGTTAAACGATCTTCTTCAGTATCTCGGCTTCTTTGCCTTTCGTCCGCCCGTACCGGCTTACAAACACAATGCCGCGCAGTTTCTCAAGCTGCGCGGACACCTAAAATGCGATGACACACATCCGAAAAGCCCCCAAAGACCCGCCGGCGACGGCGACGTCTTGCGCGACATCGCCGCGCGACTCGACGCGCTCATGGAGGCGATGCAATGACTGCCTATCGCCGCGTCGCCCATCTGAAAACAGCCGGCGACTTTCGCGCGCATCTCCAATCTCTCGGCATCTCCATGCCGTTCGAGGAAAAGTTGCAGACCGGCCCCGACGCACCGTTGGCTCAATCCTATGAGGTGGACGGCAGGACCATCGGCAATCGCTTCGCCATTCTGCCGATGGAAGGCTGGGACGGTACGCTGGAAGGCAAGCCCGGCGAACTGACGCGCCGTCGCTGGCAACATTTCGGAGCGAGCGGCGCGAAACTCATCTGGGGCGGCGAGGCCGTCGCCGTGTGCCACGAGGGTCGAGCCAATCCCAATCAACTCCTATTCAACGAAGCCAACGTCGCCGATTTGGCCGAACTGCGTCAATCGCTGATCGCCGAACATCGACTGCGCTACGGTCGTACCGACGATCTGCTGCTCGGTTTGCAACTCACGCACTCCGGTCGCTTCGCCCGCCCCAACGACAAGGTGCGACTCGAACCGAAGATTCTCTATCGTCACCCGCTACTCGACCCCAAATTCGGCGTGCCGGATGAACTCCAGCCGATGAGCGACGACGAAGTATCCCGTACGATCGACGATTTCGTCGGAGCGGCCAAACGCAGCTTAAGGGCGGGGTTCGATTTCGTGGACATCAAACACTGTCACGGCTATCTCGGCCACGAATTTCTCAGCGCCCTGCATCGACCCGGAAAGTACGGTGGCAGCTTCGAGAATCGCACGCGCTTCCTACGCGAAGTCGCGGCCGGCATCCGCGCCGAAGCAGCGGGCCTGGGGATCGGCGTTCGTCTCAGCGCCGTCGATTGGTTGCCCTATCGTCCCGGAGCGGACGGAGTCGGTAAACCGGAGGTATGCCCCGACAAGCGAGACGCCTGCACCACGGTCTCGTATCCCTACGCCTTCGGCGGCGACGGAACCGGCCTCGGTATCGATCTGACGGAACCGCGTGCCTTTCTCGATCTGTTGCAATCGCTCGGAATCTCTCTGGTCTGCATCTCGGTAGGCAGTCCCTATTACAATCCGCACTTACAGCGTCCGGCTTTATTCCCTCCTTCGGACGGCTATTTGCCTCCCGAAGATCCGCTCGTCGGCGTGGCCCGACAACTCGCCCTCACCGCCGAGCTGAAGCGCCATTGTCCCTCCCTCGCCGTGGTCGGTTCGGGCTATTCCTATCTGCAAGAATGGCTGCCGCATGTCGGTCAAGCCGTGGTGCGATCGGGAGGCGCGGATTTCGTCGGCATCGGTCGTCTCGTTTTGAGCTATCCCGAACTGCCGGCGGATACACTTTCAGGGAGACCGCTCGACCGCAAACGCCTGTGCCGTACCTTCAGCGACTGCACGACCGCCCCGCGCAATGGCCTGGTATCGGGATGCTATCCCCTCGACGGTTTCTACAAGTCTCTGCCCGAAGCGCAGACGCTGGCACGGATCAAACAATCGCGCTGAGCGCCCCGTCTCTCTGCTCGTCTCCTCGTTCCCACGCTCCTGCGCGGGAACGCACGTCCGGGCGCTCCACGTTCCGTCTCCGGCATTCCCTCTGTCGCGCCGCGGAGCGGCGAGGCGTGCGTTCCCACTCGGAGCGTGGCAACGAGCGGGCGAGGAGAAGTTCAAACCGGAGCGTAGCGGACAAGTCCCGGCACACGGTCGAAGTCGGCGTCGTTGCTGGCCAGATGGCTCAGACCGTTCGCTTTCATCACGGCGACGATCAGGGCATCGTTGCTGAGCAAACCGTACTGCTGACTGATGAGCGTCGCCGCGAGAATCAAGGGGGGAGGAATGGTCACGACCTGAATCCGCGATTGAAGGATGGTAGCCACCGCGGTGTGAAAATTCGTCAGACTT
The DNA here is from genome assembly GCA_021781415.1 of Planctomycetota bacterium. Classification (GTDB taxonomy): domain Bacteria; phylum Planctomycetota; class Planctomycetia; order Gemmatales; family Gemmataceae; genus JAJPHU01. The sequence continues at coordinate 29,516 of JAJXWW010000171.1, read as the reverse complement.
TGCAAAGAGGCCGGATTCGATCGCAGACGAGTGACCAGTTTCCCCGACGACCACGGTAACCTCGCCTGCGCCTCAACGGTCATGAGACGATGAGCGACTTCGCTGAGGATGGCCGTGGAGGTGAACCCTGTCACATCCAGGTTTTCGATCCGTTGGAGCAGCTGGCTGGACGCGGACTGAAAGTTCGGATCGGGTGCGAAGTGGTACACGAAGATATTGGCATCAACGAACACGCTGTCCCCGCTACGGATTTGGGCTAATATCATGCGTCCTCCTGGGGATCGAGTTCGGGGTCGAGGGCAAAGTATTGGAGTTCTTCGCTGGTACCTTTCCAGCCCATCATGCCGGCCGTCGCTTCGACCCAGCCGGTTTTCGGTTCGATGGTGACGCGAACTTTTTCGTGTTCCCGCAGCGGCAACGGACTTACGAGCTTGAGTACGCCGTTTTCATAGACGGCTTCGACGGTGAGGGACATCATGGAATCCTCCGCGAATGAACGGCGGCTACTCGGAATGACGAACGACTCTTATATTCTATCGCGGAACGCTCCTCGACAGGAGAGTGCCGGTCGATTATCGTGCAAGATCATGAGCGATGTTACTTCCATCTTGAACGCCATCGAGTCCGGCGATGCGCACGCTGCCACGCAACTATTGCCCTTGGTCTACGACGAACTGCGCCGATTGGCCGCGCGGAAATTGGCGCAGGAGAAGCCGGGACAGACGCTCGATGCCACCGCTCTGGTTCACGAAGCCTACCTGCGTCTGGTCGGCGATGGTGCGGAACGGAGTTGGGACAATCGCGGTCATTTTTTTATTGCCGCCGCCGAGGCGATGCGGCGCATTCTCGTCGAGAATGCCCGTCGCAAGATGCGTAGGAAGCATGGCGGCGGACGGCGGCGTCTCGATCTCGACGCACTCGATCCGCCCGATTTAGCCGAGGACGACGAACGCATTCTGGCCGTCGATGAGGCACTGCAACGGCTGGCGGAGGAGGAGCCGCAAGTCGCCGAGGTAGTGCGACTGCGTTGGTTCGCGGGGTTGACCATCGAGCAGACTGCGGACGCCCTGAGCATCTCTGTACGCACCGCCAATCGTCACTGGGCCTACGCTCGCGCTTGGCTCTTTCAACAATTGAAACCGGACGACGAGTAATTTTTTCATTTTCGCTGGCACACTTTCGCGGCTTTCGTCGCATGGAAGGGTAGACAACTTCGTCCTTCAGGAGTCCTTGCCGTGGATGAACCGTTATTGACCGCCAAAGCCGTGTTCGATCGCGCTCACGAAATCACCGTGCCGGAGGAGCGTCGCGCCTTTCTCGACGAAGCCTGCGGCGACCGTGCCGAACTCCGCCAACAGGTCGAAGCGCTGTTACGCGCTTACGACGACGCCGGCAGCTTTCTGGATAAACCCATCGCCCAACTGGAAGGCACCAGCGATTTCGCGGCGGGACAGTTTCTCGATCCCGACGAATTGCCGGCGACGCCGATGGAAGGCGTGGGGAGTCGGATCAAGCAGTACAAGCTGTTGCAGCAGATTGGCGAGGGCGGCATGGGTGTCGTGTTCATGGCCGAACAGCAAGAACCCGTCAAACGCATGGTGGCTCTCAAAGTCATCAAAGCGGGTATGGACACGGCGCAGGTGATCGCGCGCTTCGAGCAAGAGCGGCAGGCGTTGGCGCTGATGGATCATCCGAATATCGCCAAGGTGCTGGATGCCGGGACCACGGCGAGTGGACGGCCGTTCTTCGTCATGGAACTGGTCAAGGGGATTCCCATGACCACCTATTGCGATGAGCAACGGCTGACGGCGAAGCAGCGTTTGGAATTGTTTATCCCCGTATGCCAGGCGATTCAACACGCCCATCAGAAGGGCATCATCCACCGCGACATCAAGCCCAGCAATGTCCTCGTCGCGGCATACGACGGTAAGCCAGTCCCGAAAGTCATCGACTTCGGCGTCGCCAAAGCGGCAGGGCAGAAACTCACCGAACGAACGTTGTTCACCGGCTTCGGCGGCTTGGTGGGCACTTATGAGTACATGAGTCCGGAGCAAGCCGAGTTCAACGCGATGGACGTTGACACACGCAGCGATGTGTATGCGCTCGGCGTGCTGCTGTACGAACTGTTGACCGGAACAACGCCGATCTCGCGTCAACGCATTAAGAGTGCGGCCATTCTGGAAGTGTTGCGGCTGATCCGCGAAGAGGAACCGCCACGCCCTTCGACGCGCCTGTCCGAATCGAAGGATTCATTGGCGTCGGTGTCGGCACAGCGGAAAGCGGAGCCGACCGCGTTGGTCAAGTCGCTGCGCGGCGAGGTGGATTGGATCGTGATGAAGGCATTGGACAAAGACCGCACGCGCCGCTACGACACGGCCAACGGCTTGGCGCGCGACATCGAGCGCTACTTGCACGAAGAGCCGGTGGAGGCGGGTCCGCCGTCGGCACGCTATCGGTTGCGCAAGCTGGCGTGGAAGCATCGGCGCGGCTTGGCCACGGCGGCGGCGTTGCTTCTGCTGCTGTTGCTGGGTGCGGGAGTGAGTACGGCTTTGGCGGCGTGGGCGTTGCGTGCCGAGCAACAATCGCGGACGGCAGCGCACGAGGCATTGGACGAACGCAATCGTGCCTTGGCGGCGGAGACGGAGGCCAAGGATCAACGCGATGAAGCCGAGAAGGCACGGAAGGCCACGGAGACGGAGCGCGATCGAGCGATCAAGGCAGGGCACGACACTCAAGCGGTGCTGGCGTATTTTCAGAACCAGGTGTTGTCGGCGGGGCGTCCGCAAGGTCAGGAGGGCGGTTTGGGCAAGGATGTGACCTTGCGTCAGGCGGTGGACGCGGCCGAGCCGGCGATTGCCAAGGCGTTCGCGGATCGGCCGCTGGTGGAGGCGTCCATCCGCGATACGCTGGGAACGACCTACTGGTATCTGGGCGAATATGCGAAGGCGATCCAGCAACACGAGCGGGTATTGGTGTTGAACCAGGCTAAGCTCGGAGCCAACCACCCCAATACGCTCCGATCACGCCACAACCTGGCCAGTGCGTACCTTGGTGCCGGTCGCATCGCCGAGGCCATCCGATTGCTTGAGGAAACCCTCAAGCAGAGGGAGGCCAAGTTCGGAGCCGACCACCTCGACACACTCGCCTCCCGCAACGCCCTGTCCAATGCCTACTCGTCCGCCGGCCGCACCGCCGAGGCCATCCGCCTGCACGAGCGGAACCTCAAGCAGGCGGAGACCAAGTTCGGAGCCGACCATCCCAACACGCTCATCTCCCGCAACAACCTGGCCGCAGCGTACCTGTCCGCCGGCCGCACTGCGGATGCCATCCGCCTGCACCAACAGACTCTCAAGCAGCGGGAAGCCATGCTCGGCACCGACCACCCCAGTACGCTCAGCTCCCGTAACAACCTGGCCAATGCGTACCTGTCCGCCGGCCGCACCGCCGACGCCATACGCCTCTTCGAGCAGACTCTCAAGCAGCAGGAGGCCAAGCTCGGAGCCGATCATCCCGACACGCTTCGATCCCGCAACAACCTGGCCGCAGCGTACTGGTCCGCCGACCGCACCTCCGACGCCATACGCCTCTTCGAGCAGACTCTCAAGCAGCAGGAGGCCAAGCTCGGAGCCGATCATCCCGACACGCTTCGATCCCGCAACAACCTGGCCAGTGCGTACCTTGGTGCCGGCCACACCGCCGAGGCCATCCGCTTGCTGGAGGATACCTACAAGCAGTTTGAGGCCAAGCTCGGAGCCGATCATCCCGATACGCGCCGAGCCCGCAACAATCTGGAACGCGCGCGGCAGCTGAAACCCTACGCGGAGCGCTATCAGGAAGCACGGGAAAAGAAGGGAGAAGAAGCCGAGGAGGCATTGGAGGCATGGGACCACTATGCCTTCCAACTGGGCCGGGTCGGGCTGACATTCCAGGCCGCCCGAGAGTATCGCCGCTTGCTCGCCGCCGGGCTGCGTGCCTCCCGCGCCGGCAACACACGCGCCGAGCAATGGGCCATCGACTACTTGCAGTTCGTCGCCAACACCGGCCACTGCGACGCCGAGGCCACCACCAGCACCCGCGCCATCCTCGGCGACGACCATCCGCAACTGGCGTTCTTCGCCGGCCAATGGTCGGCTCACGCCCTGATTCTCCTCACAGAGAAACAACCCGCCGCCGCCGAGCCGCTGCTGCGCCAATGTCTCGACATTCGCCGGAAATCCCAGCCCGATGCCTGGACGACGTACAACACCCAATCGCGGCTCGGCGGCGCGCTGTTTGGTCAGAAGAAATACACCGAAGCCGAGCCGCTTTTACTCAAGGGCTACCAGGGTATGAAGGAACGCCAGGACAAGATTCAGGCTCCTAACAAAATCCGTTTGACCGAGGCACTCGAACGCTTGGTGCAACTGTACGAGGCAACGGGCAAGAAGGACGAAGCGGCGAAATGGCGCAAGGAACTCGACGAGATCAAGAAGACCGCGAAGAAATAATGTCGGTTAGCCGCGACGCGGAGCGGAGCGCGGGGCCGTCGCGCTCCGCTCCGCGTCGCGGCTAACCGTAGACGCGCCCCAATCGCTCGAAGAAATAGAAACTCACAGCGGAGCGTTGCGGACCAAACCCGGCGTCTCTTCTGTCTCGCCGCGGAGCGGTGAGGCGTGCATTCCCATGCGGAGCGCGGGAACGAGGGGGACGAAAGGGGCGAGGGAAAGCGGCGATTTCTCGATACGGTCCAGTCTTGGTTTTCGATTTCACCTCGGCGGGCTAGGATGTAAGCAGTGCCTTGCAGCAGGTGGTTGCCGAGGATTCCGCCTCGGTTTGCCGGAGCTACGACTCTCCAACAGCCAAGGGAGGCTTCATGTCCGCCGTTCCTGTTTCCAGCGCCAATCATCACGACTTTCCTCACACCCCCAATCCGGTTTTCGAGAATTCGCCGACGTTTCGGATGGCCTGCCGTCAACTCGACGCGGTGGCCGAGGTCATCGACGTGGATAAGGGCGTGCTTCAGCGCATGAGCGTGCCCAAGCGCGCCCTGGTGGTCAGCATTCCCGTGCGCATGGACGATGGTCGAACCGAGGTGTTCACGGGCTATCGCGTGCAACACAGTTTGACGAGCGGCCCCTCCAAGGGCGGTTTGCGCTATCATCCCTCGGTCGATCTCGGCGAAGTGGCGGCGTTGGCCATGTGGATGTCGTGGAAGTGCGGCATTATGAACCTGCCGTTCGGCGGGGCAAAGGGGGGCATCGGCGTCGATCCGGCCGCGCTGTCGCGCGGCGAAATCGAGCGCCTGACGCGCCGCTTCACCGAGGAAGTGCTGAACGTCATCGGCCCGCGCATGGACGTGATGGCTCCGGATCTGGGAACCGACGAGCAGACCATGGCCTGGATCATGGATACTTATAGTATGAAGATCGGCTATGCGTGCCCAGAAGTGGTGACGGGTAAGCCGATCGAATTGGGCGGCTGCGTCGGTCGGCGCGAGGCCACCGGACGCGGCGTCACCTACTGCATCCTCGAAGCGATGAAAGAACTGAATCTGCGTCCGAGCGAATCGACGGCCGTGGTGCAGGGGTTCGGCAATGTCGGCTCGGTGGCCTGTCAAGAGTTGGCGCGCAACGGCGTCAAGATCGTGGCAACCGGCGATCGGTACGGCGCGATTCGCAATCTCAAGGGGATCGATGTCGCCGCGCTGACGCGCCACGTTGCCGAGGGAAAACTGCTCAAAGACTTTCCGAATGCCGAAGAGATTTCTCCCGCCGATCTGTTCACCACTCCCTGCACGGTGCTGGTGCCGGCCGCGTTGGAGCGCGTCGTTCACAAGGACAACGCGACGAAGCTACGCTGCCGCATTCTAGCCGAAGGAGCCAACGGCCCAACGACGCCGGAAGCCGACGAACTGCTCGCCGACAGCGGCATTTTCATCGTGCCCGACGTACTGTGCAATGCAGGCGGCGTCACCGTATCGTATTTCGAGTGGGTGCAAGACATCCAACAATTCTTATGGACCGAGGACGAAGTAAATCAGCGATTGAAGGAGTTGATGCTGCGCGCGTTCCATCAGGTGCGTACCTTGGCGCGCGAGCGGAAGTTGAGCATGAGGACCGCGGGGCTGAGTCTGGGGGTACAAAAGATCGCCAAGGAAAAGATGCGCCGCGGTTTGTATCCGTAAGCGAGAGTCTTCGTCGTTAAGGCAAATAGATACGGCCCACTCCGCGAACGCGATCGATGTCGAGCAAATACTCAAGAAATCGTATGGCCACGCGTTCTGCGTAAGCTCGGCTGTGGAGGACTCGCTGCGCATTGGCGATGGTAAAGACGGGCAAACTGCTCGACGTACTCCTTGTGCGTAGAATTTGCTCCAAAGAATCCGGGCCTTGCGCGTTTCGGTTGGCCGTCAAGAGAATCAAATGTTCTCGCTGACAGATCAACCAGACGACCTCATCGGTCGCTTCTTGCTCGATGTCGAGGTCTGGGAAGGTGAGCAGGTTCAGATTCAGGCTGGACCAGAGGTCGCGCCAGTCTTCGCCTTCCCAGACGGAAAGCAGCGCCTTCAAATGACCTTGAATGTTGATGTCAGCGAGAATCGCCTTCACCGTTCGTTTCCTCGGCAGGCTTTCGATTTAACTCGGCCAATCGTTCCCGAACCAGGGCACGGCCCCGAGAGCGCGCCATTCTTTCCTCGATTTCCGGCGGGTTGCCTTGGGCGATGCGCTCTTCGATGCGCCGGTGGACGGCCATTACCTCGTCTTTATGTTCGTCGATGTAGTCGATCAATGCCTGCGATTCGGCGAGTGTGATGCCCAGAGCCAGCGCGATGTAATTGACGCTGCGACCGTGTTCGAGGTAGTGCATCGCATCGTAGACATTGATGCGGCTTCGCGCCAAACGCGGAGTGCCGCCGCGATCGACGATCACGAGAGGTTCCATGACATCGCTCCTTTCTCGTGCGAATGGTTCCGCCTTCCGATTATTCTCTCTCGTCTGCACTCGAAAAGGCAAGGCGTTCGTCGTACCGCGGCTCCTCGCAGCATCCATTCATCGCGCCGAGGCGGTCCATTTCTCATGAATAAAGCGCAGTCCTTGGGTATACACTTCCTCCGCGTTGGGGAAGAGATCGCGCCAGACTTTGGTGGCGGCGGCCAAGTCGGGGAGCGCGCGGCCGAACGCCTCGATCACCATCCAGCCATCGTAGCCGACCTGTCGCAAAGCCCGGAATGTCTCATCCCACGAGACGTGTCCGGTACCAGGAGTGCCACGGTCGTTTTCGCTGATGTGAACGTGAACGAAGTTGCCCGCGATGTTCTGAATGGCCGCGGCAGCATGCTTCTCTTCGATGTTGGCGTGAAAGGTATCGTACATCATGCGGAAGTGCGGATGATCGACGGCTTTCACGAGAGCGAGCGCGTCGGCAGCGGTGGTCAGGAAATAGCACTCGAAGCGGTTCAAGTACTCGATGGCGAGCATAACCTTGGCCTTTTGCGCTTCTTCGGCGGCTTGACGCAAAATCTCGACGGCCCGTTTCTTCTCGTCGGCGGTCGGCCCACTACCGGAGAAGACTCCAAGGGGCGAATGATAAGGCCCGCACAGATTCTCGCCGCCGAGCGTGGCCGTCATCTCGATGGCCCACTTGATGCGGTCGAGTCCCGCTCGGCGCAGAGCGGGATCGGGGCTAATGGGATTGGCGGCTTCGTTGACGCAGCAAACGGTGGTACAGCCGAGGCCGTGATTGTCCAGTTCCTTTCGCACCTTCCGATAGTGAGCGGCATCGCCATCGAACAGGGGTAATTCGACCCCATCGAACCCCGCTCGTTTGAGTTTGGCAAACAGCGGGAAATGCTCTTCGGTAACGTGCGTCGTCCACAGCAAAAGATTCATGCCGGTTTTCATTGGAGAAACCTTTCGGATAGAGAGTCGAGGAGAGTGCGTCCGATGCTATTACTATGGCTCGCCGCGCCCGGTACAAGGACGCGACAGCCTACCCCGAGGGTCCAAGCCATGCCTCATTGCGGCGAATGGGTTGTGTCCTCGCGGCGGATGCGGGGGAGCATCGGCAGCATGACGAGCAGGATCGCCGCGCCGAAGAGATACGGCAACAGATGACTCGCCGTCAGTTTGTACAAGATCAATCCGAAGATGGGACCGAGGATGCGGGCCAGGGACGCCGCCGATTGATTGACGCCGAGTATCTCGCCCTGTTTGGCCGCCTCGCTCCGGCGCGAGATGAGCGCTTGCGCCGAGGGCGTGAGGAACGCGAATCCGACGACCGCCACCGTCATGCTCACCAACATTCCGCCGAGCAAAAAAAGAAAGGATTGCGGATGGTCGGCATACGTCCACTTCGCGCCGAACTCGGCAGTGTATCCCGAACCCAGCCACGTCACTCCGCCGAGCATAAACAGTCCCAGGGCCATGAAGATGATGCCCATGGCCATGAAGGTCACTTCGCTGAGGCGATTGGCCAGGCGGCGGTACAAAAATCCCTGCGTCATCACCAAGACCAAGCCGACGTAAGCGAAGACGAGAAAGCTCTTTTGCTCGTCTAAATGGAGCGTATCTTTGATAAGGAGCGCCAAGGTCGGCTCGAAGCCGCCGAAACCGAGCGTGGCGAGGAAGAAGATCAGCACGATGGGAGCCAGCGCGGGGCGGCTCAACACGTCGCGCATCGCGCGCCAATCGAACCAGCGACGGATCATCGGCGGTGCTTCCTCGAAGTGCCGCGTCTCCGGCAGCAACATCGCACCGAGAATCAAGGCGAGCAGCGACAGACCGGCCGCCGAGTAACCGATGGCTCCGTGGTGTTCGGGAAACCAAGCCAGCGAGGCGAAGCCGACGAGGGGGCCGAACGTGAAGCCGATGCCGAAGGCTGCACCAATCAGGGCCATGCCGTGCTTGCGCCGCTCCACCGTCGTACAGTCGGCGATGACGGCTTGCGCCGTGGCGATGGTAGCCCCCGCCACTCCCGCGCCGATGCGGGCGACGAACAACAGCGTCAACGCCAGAGCTGCCGATTGGACCGGCAAATCCGAAGCGTAACCGAAGAGAAGGTAAAACACCACCGAACCGGCGAGTCCAACGAGCAGAATGGGTCGGCGTCCCATGCGATCCGAGATGCGACCCCACAGGGGGGCGAAGAAAAACTGCATGGCCGAGAACGAGGCCATCAGGAGACCGAGGACCGCGCCGGAGGCGCGCGATTCGCCTTCCATCTCGACGGCGGGACTGGGCAATAACTCCTTGACGTAGCGATCGCCGTAGCGGGGCAGCAGGGGGATCACGATCCCGAAACCGAGCAGGTCGATGAATACCACCAGAAACACGATGGCCAGGGCGGATTTGGAACCTCCGCGCGCCGTCGACGCGGATGGAGGCATATCGGTAGATGCGGTCGTATCGGTTGGCATGGAGGGTTCAGGCATCTTGTCTTCCTGCGGAAACTCGTGGGTATCGCGGCGGGCACACTGTGGTTTTATACCGGCTCGACCGTGGAACGACACCCGCAATCGTCGCCGCAGCCGACGACGTTCGCCCCTCGGAAAGATACGGATACAATCGACCGTCATTCGGGCAATTGAGCGGCGAGTTCGAGAAATGCGCGGGCCAAGGCCGGATCGAAATGAGAGCCTGCCCCGGCTTCGAGGATGGCAAGTGCTTCGCACTTGGGCAGAGCGGGCCGATAGGCGCGCGAAGTGGTCAGCGCGTCGTAGCAATCCGGCAGCGCGATGAGGCGGGCCAACAGGGGGATGCCCTCGCCGGATAGACCGTCGGGATAGCCGCCGCCGTCGAATCGTTCGTGGTGTCCGCGAATGGCCGCCAGCACGGCTCGACTGCGAACGATGGGCGTCAGGATGCGCTCGCCCATTTCGGGATGCGCGCGGATGACGCGATCCTCTTCGGCAGTTAAACGATCTGGTTTATACAAGATACGATCGGGGATGCCGACTTTGCCGATGTCGTGCAACACGGCCGCTAGGCCGAGTTGCCCGCGCTGCTTTCGCTCCAAGCCCAGGGCATCGGCAAGCTGCAGGGCATAGTTCCGGACGCGGCGGGCATGACCGGCGGTATAGGGATCGCGCTGCTCGACGGTGCGCACCAGACTGGTTATACCCGATAGGAACGTCCGCCGCACGCGCCGCGTTTGACGGCGAACGGCGCGGCGTAGGGTGTCGTGAAGGTCGTCCTGTTCGCGCTGGCGTTGATATTCTCGCCAAGTTTTTTCCAGCACATGCCGAAACTCGTCGAGCTTGATCGGCTTGAAGAAATGGTGCTGCGCGCCGGCGCGGAGACATTCTTGGGCCGCTTCCGGTTCGTGGCCGGCCGTCAGGACAATGATGCCGACCCGCGGCCAGCGACGGCGAATCTCTTTCACCAGCCATAGTCCGCCTCGCCCCGGCATGCGCAGATCGGTGACGACAATGGGCGTCAGGTTTCGTTCGAGCAGCTGGACGGCCTGCTCGGCGGTCGAAGCGGTTTGACAGGGGTAATCCCACAAGCGGGCGGCCCGAACCAGAACGTCTTGTGCCGCCGGTTCGTCCTCGACGACGGTGACGGCAATCGGAGGGCGTTGCTCCTGAACGAGCATAATCACCTGCGGGGCATAAGGGCTTCGTCTCGCCGTTGGGCTGGGCCAACGCGCTCCCTCCTTCTCACATGCTTCGTAAGCAGGAGGCCATATCGAATATAATCGGCCCAGCCGGTCATCTCAAGAGAAGCCGACCCCACTTCACACCTTGCCTAACTTCACCCCTTCCGATTGGAGCGATTGGACGCGAACTGCGGAATCGAATCATTGCGCCATTGAGGCAGACAGCGCGCGGTTAGGACGCGCGGCGAAAGCGGCGAAACACGGGCGGCATAACCAGGGCGAAGGCGAGTAGATAGACCGCACCGTCGGCTGGCCAGGGAACCGAGGTGTATTCGTAGATCGGAGGCCGACGGACGGGCGTTTGTTCGCGGTCCCGCGTGAAATACACGTCGGACGGCGCGTCGCGGTAGGGCCAATCGTCTTCAAACTCGGTCAGCCACCACTTGGCCGGACCTGTAGTCGGCGGGAGATTCAATAACTCCAATACTGCCGCGCGCTGCTTCGCATCGAGTTCCCCCGCCCAGACCGCTTGCCCCGTCCAGGTAGCGGCAGCCTTCAAGTCCCCGTGATACTTGGCATCGGAGATGAAATAGATCCGTAAAAGGCGATGTTTGGCCCCCACGGCCTCGGCGTCCTTTTCCGGATTCGGTTCGCGGTAGGGGAACAAGGGGCGATCGGTTTTGAAAGACAGTCGCAGCGCCTGCGTGCCGACGCGCGAGGCGTCCTCGGCCTTGCGCGGCTTGTCGATCTTCAGGGCGGTGAACTTCCACTTGGCCTCGACATACGGCTTGGCCCAGGCTTCCACCTCCGGTGAAAAGGCGTATCCGTGTTCTTTGAACCAACGCACCAGCGCGGCGGACGAGTCGGCTTCCAAAACAGATGCCTTGTATCCCGCCACCACTTTCTCCTCCAACGTGCGGACTTCCGGTTGTGCCTTTCCCGTATGCGCCTCACGGGTCTTCATGCCGCAGCCGCAACCCACCGAACCGCCAGAACGAGGGGCTTTCAGATGCTCCGGTTCGGTGATCTTTTGCAAATACGGAAACGCCTCGTTGCCCGACTCGCTCAACTCCGGCTGAGACGGCGACGGCACCACGAAGCCGAAATCGGTAGCGTCACCCTGAAACGAAGCCCGCCGGATGAAATGCTCCGTTTTCGTGGCCGGGTCCCAAATGAGAATCACTGTCTGATCGGCGTTGACGACCGGCTTACCCGAAATCGGCCTGGCCGGACAACACGCCGGCGTCGGCGTCGAAGCCAGGGCGAACGCGCCAACGAGGACGAATACCGACAACGGCCACAACGAGAGATACTTCGCCTCGGATTTTCGCCTCATGTTTTCCTCGCATGAATCGGGAGGTGGCGGCCGCTACGGCCGCCCTGGGGACATCTTGGCATTCGCCGCAGCGCAATGATTCTGTCTGAGAAAACGAAGAGAGACAAGACAAATCCGCAGTGTAAAGGAAAATATCACAGGTGCGCCGACAAATCGGAAGCGGCCCCTTCCTTGGCCGTCGGAGCAAGCGGCTCAACGCCCTGAATTCGGCGCAGATAGGTGCCGGACAAATCGGCGCGCTTGACGATCCCCAAGACGCGCCTGGCGGCCTCCGATTCAACGACGGGCAGAGCCAACAAATCGCTTTCGACGAACTGTTCCATCGCCCGATCGAGCGGATCGTCCGGAGCCAAAGGGGATACTTCTCGTAGAAGATCCATAGCGACCAACAGCGCTCGTAAATGGGGCGATTGCGAGGCCAGCAATACCTCCTCTATCGTCACCACGCCGAGAAGCCGACCGTCCGGATCGATCACCGGAAGCGATTGCACGGGAGAACCGTTTAGCCGCTCGATGATTTCGGCGAGCCGATCCCCCGGATGCAGAAAGGGCACGTCGCGCAAGGGAGTGATGAACGAGCCGACGCGCAAGCCCGCCAACACTTCGCGGACGTAGGCTCCTTGATGGGCCGGGGAGCGCGAGCGGCTTTGCACTTGCGAACTGTAGATCGACTGTTCGTCGGACAAGAGAAAAGCGATGGTACAGACCCATAATGTCGGTAGAAGCAGATTGTAATTGCCGGTGAGTTCGCCGACCATGACGAGCGTGGACAGAGGCGTTTTAGCGGCGGCGGCGAAGAAGCCAGCCATGCCGACGATGACGAAACTGGCCGTAGGCGGCATGTATCCGGGCGGGAATACCTGGTTGAGTAAAATGCCCAGCGCACCGCCGCCGCAGCCGCCGATCACCATGGACGGACCAAATACACCGCCCGAACCGCCGCTGCCGATGGTCAGACCCGTCGTCACAATCTTGCCCAGGGCTATCGACATCAGCAACACGGCCAACGAGAGATCGGTGGCCTCGCCGGGCAACCGCTTCAAGCTATCTTGTAACACACCGTAGCCGAACGAGAGAACCGAGAGAGCGCGCAATTTTTCGTGGAGCGCGAAATAGAGAACGATCGCCGTCACCCCGGTGAGAAAGGCTCCGATGGCCGGCTTGAAATGCGGACGAATGGGCAGACGGCGAAACAGTTCGGTCATGCCGTAAAAGCTGCGCGTGTACACCATGGCCAACAGCACCACAAACAACGCCAGCAGCAAGTAGGGGATGAGGTGAAACGGATTGGTGAACGTGGTCGATTGCATTAGCTCGGCGGGCATGTCGAAGAGCGGCTTCCAGCCAATGCCGGTCCAATGGCTGAACACCAGGCCAAAGGTGCAGTAGGCGGTGATGCACGCCAAGGCGGCGGGGATGACGACTTCCGACTCGAAATCGGGCGAGCGGTACAGGACTTCGGCGGCGAAGAGCGCGCCGGCCAGGGGTGCGCGGAAGATGGCGGCGATCCCCGCGCCCATGCCAGCGGCCAAAAGCAAGCGTCGTTCCGCGGGGCGAAGCCGCAGCAATCCACCCAGCCAGGAGCCGAACCCCGCGCCGATTTGAGCGATTGGCCCCTCGCGCCCTCCCGAACCGCCAGTCCCCAGCGTGATGGCGCTGGCGAGAATCTTGATGAGCGGAACGCGCGGTCGAATGAGTCCGCCCTTGAAGTGGTAAGAGGCGATGGCCGAGTCCGTGCCGTGCCCCTCGGCCTCCGGCGCGAACGTGTAAACGAGAAAGCCGCTGGCCAAACCGCCGAGCGCGGGCACAATCAACAGCAGCCACCAGCGAAACGGCGTGCTGCTCGGCGGCAGCAGCACATCGAGCGGAGGCTCGTTTGCTGGCCCGCCCGGATGATAGCCGACGATCTCTTCGAGGCATAAATGAAAGACCGATCGAGTCGCTAAATAAAAGACCACCGCGCCGAAACCGGCGATGACGCCGACGACCAATGAAAGTCCCAGCAAGCGCGCTTGAGGTCGCAATCGACGACGGCCGAGTTGCCAGAATTCGGGGAACCAACGAAGAGGATTCAACGGCGTCGTTGAAGCGGCCCGCTCTATCATTATCGAAAACGCTCCTGTACCGACAGAAAAGTTCCAAGAGTTTTCTTATGAGAGCGTCGCCTCGACGGCATGAAAGGGATGTCGAATTACGGTGCGGACTAAAGGGTTCCGCGCCGCGCTTGCTCGCGCTCGATGGCCTCGAAGAGGGCCTTGAAGTTTCCTTTGCCGAAACTCTTCGAGCCGTGCCGTTCGATGATCTCGAAGAAAAGCGTCGGTCGATCTTCGACCGGCTTGGTGAAGATTTGCAGCATGTACCCCTCGTCGTCTCGATCGACGAGAATGCCCAGATCGGCCAATTCCGCAATGTTTTCCTCGATGAGACCGATACGTTCCGGCAGCATGTCGTAGTAGGCGCGCGGCACGCGCAGGAAGGAGACATCGTTGTGCCGCAGGGCCCGCACGGTTTCGATAATGTTGTCCGTGGCCAGGGCGATATGCTGCACCCCCGGCCCTCGATAAAAGTTCAGATATTCTTCGATCTGCGAACGACGGCGACTCTTGGCCGGTTCGTTGATCGGGAACTTGATCCGCCCCCCGCCGCCTTGCACCACTTTCGACATCAATGCCGAGTAGTCAGTGCTAATGTCCTTATCGTCGAAACTAATCAGCTGCGAGAAACCGAGAACGCGCTCGTAGAAGTGGACCCACTCGTCCATCTTGCCTTCTTCGACGTTGCCGACGATGTGGTCGATGGAATGCAGACCGACCGGCTCGAACGTTCGCGGACTATAGCGATCCGGATCGAGCGGTTTATAGCCGGGCGCGAACACGCCGCGATAGCGATCGCGATTGACGAAGCTGTGCGTGGTGTCGCCGTAGGCGCGGATGACGGCGTATTCGTAAACGCCGTGTTCGTCTTCGAGCAATGTCGGCGGCTGCACGCCGCCGGCTCCGCGCTCGATGGCCATCCGATAGGCGGCGGCGACATCGTCCACTTGCAGGGCAATGTCTTGCACGCCGTCGCCGTGCTGCACGATGCGATAACTATCGGGATGCTCCGGCCCTAGCGGCGAAGCGAGAACGAACGTGATGTCGCCCTGACGGAGAACGTAGCCGGCTTCGTGGCGCGTTTTGGTTTCCAGGCCGGCATAGGCGATCACATCGAAACCAAAAGCGTTGCGATAAAAGTAAGCCGATTGCCGGGCGTTGCCGACGAAAAAGCGCAGGTGATCGATGCCGCGGAGGGGAATGTCCAACTGGCTCATCTTCACTACCTCTTGGTTCGACAATCGGCTATCGGCTATCGGCTGTCGGCTGTCGGCTGTCGGCTGTCGGACTGATTCGGTGCGAACAAGGGAACGAGCTGTGGTCGATTCCTAAACAAGAGTAGGCTACTGATAGCCGATTGCCGGTTGCCGACAACCGTTAGCCGAAAGCCGATTTACTTGCCGGGTACAACGGCGATGGAGCCGGTCTCCGAGATGTAGACCAGATTGCCGTTTTCCTCGTCTTTGTACACTTCGATGCCGTATTTCTTCGTGTCCTTGTTGAAGTCGAATTCGCTGAACTTACGCGATTTGACGTTGAAACCGTGCAGCCAGGTCGGCGCTTTGACCTTGCTATCGGCGGCTTGAACGAACGGCACATGGGGGGCCAAGAATAAACCGCCGACGAAGAAAGCCAGTGCGACAAAAGTCAACTGAACGCGCTTGGACATGATGGACCTCGTGTTTGAAAAACAATCCGGACTCGAGTGGGAAGACACACTCCCACAAGGCAACAAGACGATCACCCCGCCTCGATCTAACGCCGGGCCGGAGCGGACACAGGGAAAGGTAGCGATTGAGCATCGCTCGTCCATCACTTTTTATTTTACGCGAGACCGGTTCGGAGTTCCAAGAGACGACGGATACCTCGTTTCTTGGAAAACGCGCGTTTGCCGCCGCCTCCGGTCTCGACTACGATCATCACCAACAGTTGCGTTCATACAATCCTCGCTAGGTCGGGCCATCCAGCCCGACGCGATCACCCTGTCGGGCCGCCAAGCCCGATCTACCAACGGGAGAAAACATCATGACGGTGAAAAAGGCGGAACTCGGAAAGACGCGCATCGGCTGGCTCGGTACCGGCGTCATGGGTCGATGGATGTGCCATCATCTCATGGCCAAGGGCTGCCCAGCCACGGTTTACACGCGCAGTCGGGACAAAGCCAAACCGTTGCTCGACGCCGGAGCGGCGTGGGCCGACTCGCCCAAGGCCGTGGCCGAACGCTCCGATGTCGTCTTCGCCATCGTCGGCTTCCCGGCGGATGTGCGCGAGGTGTTCCTCGGATCGCACGGCGCGCTGGCCGGCAGCAAGCCCGGCAACGTCTTGGTGGACATGACCACCAGCGAACCGTCGTTGGCCCGCGAGATTCACCACGCGGCCAAGGCCAAGGGCGTCTACAGCGTGGACGCGCCGGTATCCGGCGGCGACGTGGGGGCGAAGGAGGCACGCCTATCGATCATGGTCGGCGGCGATGCCGAGGTCGTCCAGGCCATTCATCCCTTGCTGGAGTGCATGGGTAAGACGATCGTGCATCAGGGAAACGCCGGCGCGGGTCAGCATACGAAAATGGTCAATCAAATCCTGATCGCCAGCAATATGATCGGCGTCTGCGAGGCGCTGCTATACGGCTACAAGGCGGGGTTGGATCTGAAAACGGTCTTGCAGTCAGTCGGCGGCGGCGCGGCGGCGAGTTGGTCGTTGAACAATCTCGGCCCGCGCATCATCGACCGCAACTTCGAGCCGGGCTTCTTCGTCGAGCATTTCATCAAAGACATGGGTATCGCGTTGGAGGAAGCAAAGCGTCTGCATCTATCGCTGCCGGGCTTGGCATTGGCCAATCAGCTGTATTTGGCCGTGCAAGCGCAGGGCTACGAGAAAAAGGGCACGCACGCCCTGATGCTGGCTCTGGAGCATCTCTCCAACGTCAAACGCTAGCCCAAGTTGGGTGCCGACTCGGCGAAGAGAGCCGGATTCACCCTCGTTCCCACGCTCCGCGCTATCTATTACCAACATCGCAGCTGCTGCATAGAACGATCTATGTTCTGCAACAGATGCCTCTTAGCTCGACTTGTACCCAAATTTTGATCTGCATCGCAACTCTTTACCTTGTAGCTAGTTGCGAATCGAATAATTTAACAACCCTTGCAAGGTCGAAATTGCGAGAATCCCTGCGAAACAAGGCTTTTTTCCAGGAGTGCCCAAAATTGGGCACAAGTCGAGCTAAGAGGATTCGACGCCGCAGTCTCGCGGATGGGAATGTGACAATGATCTTGTAAAGTTGAGTGAGAGAAGCTCAAAGGAAAACGTGGCATGATTGCGCCCCCTCCCACGACGATTGTCCTGGCTGGTCCTAACGGAGCGGGTAAGACAACCGCTGCCCGATCTCTGTTGGCCGAGACCCTCCGTCTCGTGACGTTCGTCAATGCGGACGCGATCGCTCAGGGCTTATCCGGATTTGACCCTGGTAGCATGGCGAGAGAAGCGGGACGTATCATGCTGCAACGCTTGCACGCTCTGGCGGAGCAGCGAGCCGATTTCGCTTTTGAAACCACACTGGCGGGCCGATCGTATGTCCGCTGGTTGCGATCGTTGCGAGAAGCGGGCTACACCGTTCATTTGGTATACTTTTGGTTGGCAAGTCCCGAACTGGCTGTTGCTCGGGTAGCCGAACGGGTCCGCCAGGGAAGGACATGATATCCCAGCAGCGACGATCCAACAGCGTTATCATCGCAGTGTTCGGAACTTCTTCCAGCTTTTCCGTCCGGTGGTCAGCACTTGGAAGGTTTACGATAACACCCAGGTGGGGCTCCCGCAGTTAGTCGCTCATGGCGGCGAAACAGGCCGAGTAACGATACTCTTGGATGCCGTCTGGCAGCAGATGCAAAAGGATGTTCTCCCATGAATGAACAATCTCCGTCTTCCATTGCCGAGCTTTTAGCGGACCATGCACTCATCAACGAGGCCATCGCTCGAGCCGTCCGCGACGCCGTTTTGAAACACGCTCTGTCGGGCCAACCCGTCGCGACCTGGCAAAACGGACAAGTAATATGGATAAAACCGGATGAAGTCCTCTCTCGCTTGGCCAACGGATCAACTGCGCCGAGTACGCAGAATGACCCCACAGAAGAACAATCCCTTCCCAAATAGCCGTCTCGAGAAGATCGTTTATAATCCTTAAGATTGCCATGTACTGGGAAGTAAGCTTCGCGCCGCCTTGTATTCCCGTTTCCCTCCGCCTAATTCATCTCTCAGAACCCCTTGGGAGATGCATCATGCCTACCGTCGCAAATGTTGTGGAATTCCTGGAGCAATTCGCGCCGCGCGAGCTAGCCGCCGATTGGGACAATGTCGGTCTCCTTCTCGGCGAACGCAATGTCGAAGTCGAACGCATGATGACTTGCCTCACGGTGACGTCGGAGAGTGCGGCGGAAGCGATCGAGGGGCGCGTCCATCTGATCGTGACGCATCATCCGATTCTCTTTCGCGGCGTCAAGAGTCTGAACGACGATACGCCCGAAGGCCGCATGGTGCTGAGTTTGGCGCGCGCCGGCGTGGCGGTTTACAGCCCGCACACGGCGTTCGACAATACGCGCGGCGGCATCAACGAACTACTGGCCCGTTGTCTCGGTTTGGTGGACGTGAGGCCGCTTCGCCGCGCAGCCCCAAGCCCGCTCCCCCGAAGGGGAGAGAGATGAGTTCGTTTTCCCTCCGTTCGGCTCGTCATCAGCGAATAACTGATCGCGAGTCGCACCGTGGACATCCGGCGCATCGAAGCGGCGGATCTCGACGTTCTGTCTTGCGGCCGGATGGACGTTTCGGCGACAATGCTGTCCTGTAAACCGCCGGTCGAACGCCGGCAGGGCTCCGGGGCAAAAGGAGTGCCCGAAACATGACGTTAAACAAAATGCAATTCGTGGCTCTGATGTTGTTGACGGCGACCCTCGTCGGTGTGGGCGTCGGTTGGCTTCCCCGCTTCATCTTACCAAGCAACAAGACGGAATCTCGAAAGCCCATCGCGGTGATGTCCCCAGTTCCCTCGTCTGAAATTCCTTCCAACGAGTCGAGCAAACAGCCGGATGCCTTCAAACAATCACCTCTTGCGTCCGATAAAGCGCCGGTTCTCTATCAGGGCAAGCCGGCGAGCGTTTGGCTGGCGCAATTCCACGATTGCGATCCGGATTATCGCATAAAGGCCATCGATCCGCTGGCAGCCCTTGCCGTTCAGGATCGCTCCGTCATCGCCGCTTTGATCGGCGGCCTGAAAGACAAAGACGAGAAGGTTCTAGAATCGATCGCATCGAGTTTGGAACATTTGAACCCGCCCGTCGCCGAGACGGCTTCCGCCCTATTCCACAGCGGCCTCGGACTGAGCAGCGTGCTGTTTTCGTTAAAAAAAATCGACCCAAAAGGCTCGGTGACGATTCCGCTCGCCCAGGCGGCTATGAAGGATCGGCAACTCCGAGTGCGTGCGGGCTTTACTCTGATTGCCTTCGATCACCAGGCAAAACTGCCGATCCCTCTCCTCGTGGAAGCGTTAAAAGAGAGTGATGACATACGGTATTACTTTCTCAAGGAGAAGGAAGAATCTTACTGCATTTGCTCGCAACAATTACTCGCCGTCTGGTTGTTGCGGCAAGCGGGTGTAGAGGCCAAAGAGGCGACCCCGTTTCTCGTGAATACTTTGCGGTGGATCAAGGATAATGAGTATGACGTCTTCTTTACGGAGGTCGTGAAGACAAAAAACAGGGATGAATGGCTGACGGCTACTTTGATCCGCATGGACCCGGACGGCGCGAACGCCGTGCCTTTACTGATGAAATTTCTTGAAGATCCGGAACCGTCCTATCGTTCGCCCATTCTTGTTCTTCGCGCTTTGGGGCGTTATGGTGAGAAGGCGCGGGTGGCGATTCCGGCTCTGCGAGAAATCGTGAAAAATAAGGGCGTGATTCAACGAGTTTCCACCCATCCGTCAGGTTTCACTAGCAGTAACTCATGGGGAACCGAGGCTCGACCGACTCTTTCCGAGGTTGCCTTGGAAGCTCTCCAGAAGATCGATCCGAAGGCAGCGAATCTCAAGGAACGAGCGCCGGCAGAGTCAAGCAAACCCGCCACAAAGAATTAGGCGGATTAAAACGCGATTTCTATACTCTACATTTCTTTTTAGAGTGAAGGCTATCGACGAACCGGGTGTGTTCATTCGGTTCGTCTTGTATTCCACCTACACTGCGCCTAAGTCATCTTCCAAGGACTTTCAGGGAGATGCATCATGCCTACCGTCGCAAATGTTGTGGAATTCCTGGAGCAATTCGCGCCGCGCGAACTCGCCGCCGATTGGGACAATGTCGGTCTCCTTCTCGGCGAACGCAATGTCGAAGTCGAACGCATCATGACTTGCCTCACGGTGACGCCGGAGAGCGCGGTGGAGGCGATTGAAGAGCGCGTCCAACTGATCGTGACGCATCACCCGATTCTCTTTCGCGGCGTCAAGCGTTTGACCGGCGATACCCCCGAAGGCCGCATGGTGCTGAGTTTGGCGCGCGCCGGCGTGGCGGTTTATAGCCCACACACGGCGTTCGACAATACGCGCGGCGGCATCAACGAACTACTGGCCCGTTGTCTCGGTTTGGTGGACGTGAGGCCGCTTCGCCGCGCCGACGAACGCAAACAAATGAAAATCGTGGTCTTCGTTCCCGAATCGGATTTGAACCGTGTGGCCGAGGCCATGTTCGCGGCGGGAGCGGGGAACATCGGCGAGTACCGCGAGTGCAGCTTCCGTCTGGCCGGCGTCGGTTCCTTTCATGGCTCCGAGGCGGCCAATCCCACGGTGGGGCGGAAAGGACGGCGCGAGGAAGCAAATGAATGGCGTCTGGAAGCGATCTGTCCGGCGAATCGCGTCGAGGAAGTTGTCGCAGCCATTCGACGAACGCATTCCTATGAAGAACCGGCTTTCGATGTGTATCCACTCCTCGCTCCTCTTTCGGGGAACGGCGAAGGGCGGATAGGAACGCTCGAACCGAGTCGAGCGCTGGGCGAGCTGGCAGCAGCCGTGAAGGCGGCGCTTCGGACGGGACCAATTCAGGTCATTGGCGATCTGCAAAGTGCGATACGCCACGTCGCCATCGTTTGCGGCGCGGGAGGCGAGATGATGCCGGATGCTCTCCGAGGGCAAGCCGATGTATTTCTGACCGGCGAGATGCGCTTTCACGATTACCTGCACGCGCGCGCCCACGGTTTAGCCCTGATTCTCCCCGGACATTACGCGACCGAACGCTGCGGCGTGGAAGATTTAGCCGAGCGTCTGGGAAAGCAATTCCCGCGGATAAACGTCTGGGCGAGCAAGCGCGAGAGCGATCCGGTAAACTGGCTCTGACGGCGACTTGACGACGATACTATCAATAGCCTGGGAGGACAACCATGCGAGTTTTCATCACGGGCGGTACGGGTCTGGTCGGTCAACGGCTCATTCGACGTTTGCACGAACGCGGCGATCGGGCGGTGATTCTCACCCGCCGTTTCGGACACGCGCGGCAACTGTTCGGCGTCGATGCCCAGTTGGTCGAAGGCGATCCCATGCGGAGCGGCGATTGGATGGACGCGGTGGGCGATTGCGATGCCGTCGTCCACCTGGCCGGCGAGAATGTCTTCGGTCGTCGTTGGAGTACCGAGTCTAAAAAGCTCCTTTACGACAGCCGAATTCTCTCGACGCAAAACGTCGTCGAGGCTCTGCGCCGCAAGCCGGTGCGAGCCGACGGAGGGGCCAAGATTCTCGTCAACGCCTCGGCTATCGGCTACTACGGCGCGCACGGCGACGAAGAACTGACCGAAGACAGCCCGCCCGGCTCGGACTTCTTGGCCAAACTGTGTATCGATTGGGAGAATGCGGCCCGCGCGGCGGAATCCTTCGGCATCCGCGCGGCGATGGTGCGTGTCGGCGTCGTTCTCGATAAAGAAGGCGGGGCGCTGGCCAAATTGTTGACGCCCTTCAAGCTCGGCGGTGGCGGCCCCGTCGCCAGCGGCCGTCAATGGATGAGTTGGATTCATCACGCCGATCTCGTCGGTCTATTCCTTCTAGCGCTCGATAACTCGGAAGCCCGCCGAGCGCTCAACGGCACGGCTCCCAACCCCGTCACAAACCGCGAATTCGGCAAGATTCTGGGAAGAGTGTTGCATCGACCGTCGTTTGTATGGACGCCGGGATTGGCCCTAAGAGTGATGGTCGGCGAGGCAGCGACTCTGATCGTCACCGGGCAGCGCGTGATTCCCAAGAGAGCGATGGGATTGGGATATACCTTCCAGTATCCAACACTGGAGTCGGCGCTGAGGCAGATTCTCGCTGGATAGCAAACCGGCACGAGCGCGAGTTCGCCTCCCACCGACCGAATTATTGAATGAGTGGACGTTGGCTGGACCGGCGGACACCTTCGGCACCACTTTCCTCCTCGTTTCTCGTTCCCACTCTTCCGCGCGGGAACGGGCGTGCGGGCGCTCTGCGTCCCGTGGGTCGCGCTGCGGAGCCGCAAAACTTGCGTCCTCACGCGGAGCGTGGGTACGAGAATTTTCCACCCTGGTACCTGAGAGAACGAGTATTTTCGCACCGATCCACCCGTATGAAATCTTGTGGCGAAGTGCCGCCACAACTATAATCGAATCGAATCGTCGATGGGTTCACGTTGGCTGGAAGGAGCGATTTCGTGCCGGAGAGACCGCGATTTCTGGTACTCGGCGATGCCGGGCTGACGGCGACGGACTGGCTGCGCCGGTGCGGGCTGGAGGCGGATCTCGTTCGTGCCGAGTCGTGGGATGTCGGACTCGATCGGCTCGATCATCAGTACATCGACGCCATCGTGGCCAATCCGGCCGATCCCGCCGTGCTGCGCGGCTTGCGCGCCTTGGTTCAGGCTCAGCACATCCTTGCCGCACTGCCCGATGGAGTGGCCGTGGTCGATGCCGACTTTCGCATTCGTTGGGCCAATCCCGTCTTCGAGGCGTGGTGCGAAGGTTCTCCCTTGGGTCGCTGCATTCACGATGCCCTCGGCGCGGCGACGGATTGTGTGGATTCTTTGCGCTCGTCTATGCGCTCTGCCCTCGAAGCGACTCCGCAAACGGTAGCCGCCCGTTTGCCCTGCGGCAACGAGCGCGTTCTCGAACTGCACCTTACCTCCATCAGCGAGCCGGATATCGACAAACCCTGCTTGCTCGCGCTGGCGCGAGACGTGACGGCAACACTGCGACAACAGCAGAAACTCGATGCCTTGCACAAAGCCGGACGCGAATTGGCGGCTCTGTCCTCCGATCAACTTGCCGAGATGAGCGTCGCCGAACGCATCGAGTTGCTCAAGCTCAACATCCGCCGTTTCACCCGCGATCTGCTGCATTATGAGGTCATCGAGATCCGCTTGCTCGATCCGCGTACGGCTCGTCTCGAAGCGTTGATGCAAGAAGGTATGACTCCGATGGCGGCCAATCGCGTGCTATTGGCGAGTCCCGAAGGGCAAGGCGTCACCGGGCGCGTCGCCGCCACCGGCAAAAGCTATCTCTGCTCCGATACCACCACCGACCCGCTTTATCTTTCCGGCTCCCCCGGCGCGCACAGCTCCTTGACCGTGCCGTTAATCTATCAGGACAAAGTCATCGGTACCTTCAACGTCGAGAGTCCCAAGCTCCATGCGTTTGGTCCGACCGATCTGCAATTCGCCGAGATTTTCTGCCACGAGATCGCCGCCGCCCTGCATACTCTGGAGTTGCTCCAAGTCGAGAAATGCACGACGGCAAGCCAATCCGTCGAGGCGATTAGCCGCGAAGTCGCTTTGCCGGTGGACGACATCCTCGCCGCCGCCACATCGATCTTGGAACGCTACATCGGCCACGATGCGGAAATGGCCGACAAGATCCGCAAGATCATCGTCGGCGCGCGGGCGATTAAGCAGAGCATCCAAAAGGTTGGAGAAGACATTGCTCCCCCGCGCCCGTCTATCGGGGTTAAGGAAGCGATGTTGCCCGCCCTGAAAGGGTTGCGGGTTCTCGTCGCCGACAACGACGACCGCGTGCGTCGTTCGGCGCACGGTCTACTCGGTCGCTGGGGCTGCATCGTGGAAACGGCGCGCGATGGCCAAGAGGCGTTGACCATGGCCCGCCTTGGCCCTTACGATGCTATCCTCGCCGACATTCGCCTGCCGGACATTTCCGGCTACGAAGTCTACAGCCGATTGCGCGAGGCTCAACCGCAAGCGCGCGTTGTGCTGATGACCGGATACGGTTACGATCCGACCCACGCCCTGGTGAAGGCGCGGCAAGACGGCTTGCGATTCGTCCTCTTCAAGCCGTTCCGCGTCGATCAGTTGCGCGACGCTTTGGCCGACTCCGAGCGGGGGGCGTAAGCCCCCTGAGTCTCGCGTAACTCAGGGGGCTTACGCCCTTCGCTTGGATATTACCAACCCTTCATTCCGGGCAGGGATAGCCGATGATCTTGTTGTTTGCCGGTGCGTGCCTCGGCCATCTCGTTTTAATGATCCTCAGCCACAATTGGTGGTACGGATTGGCACTGCCGCGTAAAGCGGGGACGATTATTCACCTCATCCACGCTTTGCTCATCGTGGCCTTTCCAGTGGCTCTGATAGAGGCGTACCCTTTCCTGACTCCACCGTTGGGCGAGGGGAGCGAAGCCGGCGGCGATTGGTCCCAATTAGCTACATTTTATATCCTTTTATGCGCCGCCATCGGCTTTCTCGCTCTGCCGATCGATACGCTCCTACGCCTGCGCCGCCGCGATCCCTCGCTCAATCGACAAAGCCGGATCCTGGACGTGGCGAAGCATCTCGGTCGGCTTCCCATCGGCGACGACAAGGAGCGCTTCCTCGCCTATTTGCCGGGCAACGAGATCTTTGAGATCGAATTGGTCGAACGCACGCTCGCTCTGCCGAGGTTGCCGGACGCATGGGACGGCTTGACGATTTTGCACCTGAGCGATCTGCATTTCAAGGGCACGCCGAATCGAGACTATTTCCGCTTCGTGATGGATCGCTGCGCCGATTGGCAGCCGGATCTCGTGGCTCTAACCGGAGACATCGCCGACAGCACGAGGCACATGCGCTGGATTGTTCCCGTTCTCGGTCGGCTGCGTTGGCGCATCGCCGCCTTCGCCATCCTCGGCAATCACGATCATTGGTTGGACGTATCGTACATCCGTCGCCGACTGCGCCGCACCGGCATGAATGTACTCGTCAACAATTGGCAAAAGATCGAAGTGCGCGGCGAGCCGATGGTCGTTGTCGGCCACGAAGGACCGTGGCTCCATTCCGAGCCGGATCTGCGCGATTGTCCGCGTGAGCCGTTCCGATTGTGTCTCAGCCATACCCCCGACAACACCCGTTGGGCGCGCTCCCACGGCGTCGATCTGATGTTGTCCGGCCACGTTCATGGCGGCCAGATTCGCTTTCCGCTTTTCGGATCGGTGCTAGTGCCGAGCCGTCATGGCCGTCGTTACGATTGCGGCGTCTTCAACGAGTCGCCGACCTTGTTGCACGTCAGCCGCGGCGTCTCCGGCGATCATCCCATCCGTTATCTGTGCCGTCCCGAAGTCACGCTGCTTACCCTTCGCCGCGCGTGAGAGGCGTTCCAAGAGGTTCGCCTCGACCCGAAGGGGAGCGCGAGGCCGTCGCGCTCCCCTTCGGGTCGAGGCGAACCCTAACGATCCGCGACACTATTGTTCGAGCCAGTGGTGTAGGGTGGGTCGAAGCGCGGCGAGACCCACCCTACGAAATTGCAGAAACCGCATTCGGGAAGTTATTACGAACCAGATCCGAACGATCCGCGACACTATTCATCGAGCCAGTGCAGGATGATGCCGGCGAAGTAGCAACCGCCGACGCTGGAGGGTTTGCCGGGGGCGACGCCGTAGCCGCCGTCGTCGTTGCGGCATCGAGCGATAAAGGCGCGCAGGCGTTCCGCGCCGCGCGGCTTGACCTTCAGCATGTGAAAGGCGCGGACGACGCGATAACAGGTTTCCAAATCGGACTCCTTTTGTCCCGATTTCCCGAAACCGCCGTCTTCCCGCTGGCCGTCGTTCATCGTCTTGAGAACATTTTCGGGATGCACCACGCGACCCCCCAAACGCAACACGGCACAGACCGCGCCGCCCGTGTCGCGCGCCGCGCCGTCCGCCTTGCCGTAGCTGCCGTCTTCATTGCGCAGTTTATCCAAAGCCGCCAGCCACGCTTTGTTGTGAGCCGGTCGTTTGCCTAGCGACTCGAAGCTGGCCGCCGTCAATCGAATTTCCTCGAAGCTCTCGGAGTGTTCGTCGAGATACTGGACGACCGCGTCGGCATACGGCGCGACGGGCAACTTCATATCGACGACGCCCATGATGCCGACGGCGGTGGCGCGATATTCCACCTTCCCGCCGGGCCGCAATGCGAACCCGCCACCATCCTTTTGGAAGCACTTTTGCACGAAGTCGGCACATGCCCTCGGATCGGTCGGCGCGCCGCCAAAATACTTCAAGGCCCGAAACGCCGCCGTCGACGAAGCCACATCCGACTCCTTGGCACGCCCATCGCCACGAAAGCCGCCGTCCTCCGCCTGAAGTTTTTGTAGATAAGAGATCGTTTTTTTCTTCGCCGTGTCGCTCTGAGCGCTCAGCGGGACGACGACGAAGAAGAACAGGATCGAACCGACAAGAATGGTACGTTTCACGGCGCGGCACCTCGACGGATAAATGAAATTCCCGTGATGTTGAGGTACGGGGAACCCTCGTCCTTTGCAAGCGGCTCACACGGACCAACCGCCGTCGCGTCCGAGGACCGCAAAGTCTCGCGTTTTCTGGGTCAACGGTCGATTCTCTTTTGCGATCCGCCGTCCGATGCCATTGGGCGGTGTCCTCCGGCTTCGGCGTCCTTTTGCCACCGACGCACCCAATCGGACCAGAGAATCGGGGGCGCGTCTTCGACGCCGGCCAGTTGATAGAGTCCCGCGAGCGCGTCGTGGAACGCCGTCAGCGGTTCGGATGGAAGAAGCGTCAACCAAGAAGCCTTCTCCCCGTTGGGATGGGTCAACTCGGCAAGCAGCGAACCATCGCGCTCGGTAAAATCGATGGAAATGCTCGCGGAGATGCTCGCCAACTCAATGCGGATGCGATTGGTGGCAATATGAATGTCGCCGACACGGAGCGGCACGATGTCGCCCCAGCGTTTACTGCCGGCCAAGACGGCGAATAGGTTGCGCTCGACGAAATGGCGAAGGCGTTCGCGGAGGTGGTGCAGCGTTTCGTACTGTTTGCGCTGCGAACGATCTTTCCCGTGGCGCAACCGTGCGAACAGCTTTGGCAGCGTGCCGGAGTGCAATCCGGGACGCATCAAGCGCAGCATCGTCTCGCCGTGATGGCCGACAATTTCGGGGCGCAGAGTAGCCGGTTGATTGGCGCGGTAGAGACGCCAGTTTTCCTTCAACTCCCAGACGAGAAAGCCGGCCAGGCCGGGGATAAAGAAGAGAACCACGCCTGCCGCCGTCGCCGCCACGGCCTTGCCGAACAGGGGATCGAGTTGGGAGGCAATCGCTCCGCCGAGCGTCGGAATAATCGGCACGATGAGCTTGGCCGTCACCGTCACCACCGGAAAATGTTTGATCGGATTGAACGTCGGTTCGACGAACAGATTGAAAATCATGCGGAAACCGTAGGCGACCACGAACCACATCGAGCCGAGAACCGGCTTGGCATACAGAGACAATCGGCTGTCACCCGGACGGAAGCGCAGCCATTCGTCCACCGTATAGAGGAACCGTTCGATGTGTTCTTGCAGCCGGCGATAGAGATAGATCAGCCAGCGCACGAATCCGGGGACGAGATCGGCGCGAACGAGTTGCCAGGTGCGGGCCAGATAGTCGGTCCCCACTTCTTCCAGATAAAAGCCGAGGCGCGAATTGAACGTGAAACTGCCGAGCGTGAAGACGCCGACACCGACGCCGAGAGATACCGGGAACGGTACTCGTAGATAGAGCAAAATCAGCGCGGAGAGCATCCCCCACGGCAAGGGCTTTACGACGAACTGATAGCAGAACAACCACGACCCGCTTTGCAAAAGGCGCGTCACCCACGGATGATGCAAAAGCCGAGAGGGCATCTCGGCGAATAGCCAACGCAGCGCGCGCCAGAGTTTTACACTCGCTTCCAGGAGGAATCGGCGAAACGGAGCGATGTGGAACAATGCCAAGAAAAACAGGCCGATCAGTGCGAAGGCAATGGGGTCGAGGCGTTTGGCTGCCTCGACAGCTTCTTCGCTGCCTTCGGGCGGCGCACCGCGAACGAGATCTTCCACTTCGTCCCAAACTTTCAGCAGAGCCAGCGAGCAACCGAACGGCAGCGCGACATACAGCGTCAGCCATCGGCCCAATTGCGTCCCGAAGGCGGCGGCGCTCAGACGTTGTAGCCACCGCAGATAGATTTCGCCGCGACGATAGACGCCATCGAGTTCGGCGGCCAAACGGCGATTCGCCTGGAGCAGTTCGTCGCCGAAGAGGAATGTTTTGATGCCGCTGAAGACCTTCGAGAAGAAGGAGAGTCGAGGAGGCGAGGAGAGAGAATCCGAACCGTCCTTCCCTTCGTTCGCCACAGTTCCTTTTCCGCTGCCCCCGTCCGGTAGGTCCGGTAGTTTGAGGCGATTGCGCGCCAGGGTATCGCGTAGATCGCTGATGTTGATAAATCCGTAGTCCACGACGCGGTCGATCAGTTCCTCAATTGCTTTGTCGCGCGCCACCTCCTCGGCGATGTTGCTCGGCTGCAACCCGACTTTGTCGAGCGCATCGCGCAGGACGGGATGCAGGCGTTCGCGCAGATGATGTTCGGCCCGATGGGTGGATTCGAGAAGTAACTCCAACAGGCGTCGACGAATCGGTTCTTCGATGCGAACGGCGGTCAGACGATGCAATGCGCTGCGGAGATGTTTGACCGCGCGAACGGAATCGTGAAACGGCAGTAGTCGCTTCATCGGTCGGCGTCCCCAAGTGATGAGCCATTCGATGAAATCGACTGCATAGACCGGCCGTTCGCGGTCGATGCAAACCCTTTGTAGATCGTAGAGCATTCGGCTCTCGCTCGGCCAGATTCCGCGCGAGGCCGGTTCCATCAAGGCCAACAGCGCTCGTCGCCAATCGTCGGCAACGTCATCGAGATAGCCGAGCGCTTTTTGTAAACGATGGCCGAACTGTTCCATCTCTCGAGACGCGGCGGCGCGAGTGGGACCGACTTGGCCGGAGGGGGCCAGAGCCACGGCGCGCGTGCGGAAGATAGCGGCGCGAACCAAGTTGCCGCGCGCGTTGGCCTTGTCGGCCCGGTGGAGCAGACGGCGATAGGCGCGCGGCGCATCCGGCGAACCGGCAGGGTGAGCTACCTGGACCGGCGAACCGGCAGCGTTAGCTGCCGGGTGATGAGGCATCAACCCGGCAGCTAACGCTGCCGGTTCGCCGGTTTCGCAGCCTTCGGGGCGCGTGGCAGCGAAAAGAGCCTCCGCGTCCACATCCT
>JAJXWW010000192.1 GCA_021781415.1 Planctomycetota bacterium | reverse complement strand
CCGCCTTGCGGCCATAGATCACGTCGCGGGTGCGGAGAAAATCCTCGACTTCCTCGGCACGCACGGAGACGGCCGTAAACAGAAGAACAATCCAACTCGACAGCAAGACGGTCAACAGTTTGCGCATGGGGTACCTCTCGATTACGAAGAGGGCGACCGATCGCGGATGATTGGTTCAAGGTAACGCTTGTCGGCGCGGCTTGCAATGCCTTGCCAAACCGACAAAAGCGGATGCGTTGGGTGCGGAGAAGGTAAATCCCATTCAATTCCGTTTGTCGATGGAGAAGAGAATCGACGTTTCGGCGCGGAAGCCGAGATCCTGAGTTCCCTGTCCGACATCAAACTGAAACGTCGCTTCTCTTTTCCCGGCTTCGAGCGGCAGCAATCGAAGAACGCGATATTCCAAACGGACTCCGCTCAACTCCGGGGTCATGGGGGCGGAACTGGGCAAGGTCGCTTCCAGCCAACGGCCTTCCCCGCTCTCATCTGGGTGAATGATCTCCGGGCCGTTCATGCGCAGCTTGTGCGTGACGCCGCCGTCGTTTTGAACCTTGATGAGAACCCAGGTTGCTCGCTTAAGACGCAAGGGTACAACGGCTGGTCCACGCTCCACCTTCACCCGGCTCTCGGCGTTGATTTGAATTGCCAGCAGACAGAGCGGATCGAGAAGTTTCTGCACGGCTTCGCAAGCAACTGCCGCGTCCTTCGGGTCTCGCTGCAAGAGCGCCCTCAGCTCGTGAGCGGTTTTCCTCGGCAGAATCGCAGCGTTTCGATCCACCATCGCCAGAAAGCGGCGGCTGTGTTCGCGCACCGTTGCCCATTCCACGTCGGCAACGAGCGGCAGCTCAGATCGAGCCGCAGATGAGGAGATGGCGATCGACAACAGCGGCAGAGTGAGAACCAATCGGTAAATCATGGGTTCGACCTTCGAGTATCTTTCCCGAGCGGGGAGGAGACAAAGGCTATACAAGGGATAGCCAAACGAGCAGTTGACTTCATTCTCGCGTCGTCTCTTTCAGGATTTTTTTGTAAGCGGCTCGCGCCCGATCGAAAGCCTCTTCGGCAGCGGGACGTTCTTCCTTGCGAATGGCGTTTTGCTTTCGCTCCCAACACTTATCTACCGCTTTCAAGCACCATTCCACCGAGCGTTTGCTAGCGCGAATCGGCTTGTCGCCTACCATCACAAACACGGGATTGGTATGGCTCGATGGCAGGATGCGCAGGGCAACCCAGCTGCTGGCCTCGATCGGTATGTGAAAGCTGACCTCTCGTTCGGAGCCGTCGGCGACGATTTCCTTCCGCGCCACAGGTTGGCCGTTGACCACGACCTCGACGGGCACGGTGCGCGACGTGCCGATGCGAGCGCGTTCCAGATCCCAATAGGGCTTGCGATCGAGGGGCGTCTGTCGAATTTTCTCGGTCTCTGGGGTTGGCTTCGGCTCCAGCAGTGCGGCCACTTTCGCTTTGATTTCCACCTTCGCCGGCTCGGCCAGTTTCACCTCGCTGTTCTTCGCGCCGACCGCCACGCCGTTGACCGAAAAATCCATCAAATGGCTTTTACCGTCGCTGACATAACAGCGCCCGCGTTTGATCCCCTCGACCCAGTCGTCGAAATCGAGTTTGCCGTCGAGGTGGACGTAGCTGCGGCCCAGGCCGACACGCTCGCCGTAAATGCACGGGAAATCCGTCTCGCCGCTGATGCGACACCGATAGCCACAGTTCAACGTGTGATACCAGATATTCAACTCCCATACCGATGGGGTATCTACCGTCGAGATAAAATCGCAAGCGCGTTCGGTCACGTCCACGATGTATTCGTTCGCGCCGATGCCGGACATGGGCGGTATAAGATAATTGGGCAATTCCTTGGTCGGTCCCACATCGAGTCCCCAGCCGCTATGGGCGAACCCGACGACGCCACCCTGCGCTTTGGCCCACTTAAAGATGGGGAGATCCCAACTCGGCCAATCGGCGATCAGCTTGGTATTCGGATAATCCTGTTCGCGCAGACGCAGCAAACAGATGTGTCCGCAATGACTCGACGGGAAGCCGGACACTTCCACATCGTAGCGAAGCAAATGGTTCGGCGTGGAAAGCGCATGGACCTTGCCCTCGAAATAGCGCTTCTGGTGATACCAGCATGGCCCCCAACTGAGACAGCAGCCGACGTTGAGATCTTCGCCCAGGACGTGACGCATCATGTCTTCCGGTGTGACGCCTTCGGTTGGGCTTTCGTAGTGAGCGCAGCCGGCGGCGTGAATGTGATGATCGCCGGAGTACCATCCCTTGGCGGCGGGATGAATCCAGCGTTTGAGGCGAAACGTTTCGTCGTGGGTGGCGGCGTTGGGAACGACGATCGTTTTGCGCAGAAGGAGATATTCCGGACCGCGCGCGTATTCCACTTCGTATTTGCCCGGCTGGAGTGCGAGGGTTTCACCGTCCGCGCGATAGATTTGCTGATGGAACTTAAAGTCGGGGGCCAGGCGTCGGCTCGTCGAGGGATAGACGCGCCCCAAGGCATCGCGGAACGTGAAAGCCGCCACTATACCCCGGCCGTCGCGCTGGGAGCGCCCATCGTCGTCGAGAACATGCAATCGCACCAAAACGGCCGGCAACGCCTCGAAATCGATGCGCAGCGGAGGACCGGAGGCTACAACTTTTTTTCCCTCGTTCAGGTTAAATTGGAACGTCGCCTCCTTCCGTCCCGAATCGCGACAATACAACTGGACGATGCGATATTCCAATTCCAGGCCGGAGAGATTGCGATTCAAGGGCTGCGCGTCGTACATCATCGTGTCGAGAAATCGTTTGCCGACTTCGCCGACCGATACCACCTTCGGATCGGGCCGACCACTCGATGACTTGGTGAGGGGCAGAGCGTTCGGACTGGTCGCGCCAAGGGCGGTGTCGGCAACGTTCGCTTCATTGTGGACTTTGACGAGGAAAACGCGCCACCCTTGTTCGGCGAGTTGCGGCTTCGCCGGCCCCTGTCGCGTCTCCACCTTCTTATCCTTTGACACACGGACGAAAGCGAGACAATGTTTGTCGAATATATCCTGAATAGCCGCGACCGACTTCTTCTCGTCGGCCGCGGTTGCGGCGGCGCGCAGAGCCTGGCGTTCGACATCGGAAAGCGGCTCGCCAAGCAAAGCCAAAGCGTCGGCGACGCGCCGTGCCTGCGCCGCCAAAGGTTGCCTCTCCACGTCGATTCTCGGCAAGTCGGCGGCAAAAGTGGGAGATGTGAAGACAAAAAGGGCCACGACGAATAGCGTTCGGCGCGCGATCATGACGGGATCCTCCACGCTGGTGGCTTGTAGTAGAACTTTAGATTACCCGCGTCTGCGAGTGATGGCAACGAAAATCACGTTAACCCGAAATGGATCACGACAGAGATCACGAGATCGCAGAGAAAATACAAGAGATTGATTCTCAAGAGCTTAAGCTCATGGAGGGGCCAACGAGTTTGCCGCGGCGACATGCGAGGCCGGTGTACTTAACTCATTTCTCTTTCTTCCTCTGCGTTCTCGGTGGTGCGCAATCCGGGCTAGGACTCATGACCGGCTGGCACGGCGAACCGTTACCGCTTACCAACGATGGCGGCTCGTTGGTGGTCCTTCTTGGTTTCATAACCCTTCGCTAACTTGACTTTCATGCCACATCGTGTAACGTACCACCATCCGTCGTATTTGCGATACCATTCAGACTCGTTTCACAAACGCTGTTTGGGCTTCGCCCACAAAGGATTTGGGTCGCGCGTGAACGGCAACACCTTGCACGGATGGATGACGGCGAGTTCGCTCGCTCGGCGAACGGCAGAGGCGCTGCTGCGCGCTGCGGGTCGCCGTCATCTGGCGCGCTGGGATTCTCTTACTCCAACATGCGGTCAACGGCGAATCTTGTTGGGGCTTCTCCATCGGGCACAAACGACGCGCTTCGGACGCGAACACGATTTTCGCCGCATTCGCACCGTCGCCGATTTTCGCCGCCTCGTGCCGTTGACCACTCGCGCCCAGCTGTGGCGCGACTATTGGCAGCCGGTCTATCCGCATCTGGAAGGAGCCACTTGGCCGGGTTCTGCGGCGAAGCATTCCGCCGTTTCAGAAGCCACGCGCTTGACGCCGCCGTCGCCGGAGTTGCAAGCCGCGCATCGTTCCGCTCTACAGACGGCGTTCGCCCTGATGGGACACGTTCGACCGCACACGCGGCTGCTGGCCGACACGTTTCTGTTCCTGGCCGACGAGGGGCCGTCGAATCGAACCGAGCCTGCCGTCTTGGCCCAACGCCTACCAATCTTGCTCCGCCCCTTCACCGAGGCCGTCGCCGACTTCCAAATCGAACGTTGGTCCCGGCGCTCCGTCAGTCTGTTGTTAGGCCCCGCCGAACGTTTGCTATCCCTTATGGAGCAAATCAAGCAGGCGCGCGGCAAGCGCGCGGCGCGCGACGTTTGGCCGAACCTGGCCGCGCTTGTGTACACGCGCCGACCGAACGCCGCGCCGATCGATCGATTCCGCGCCGAGGTCGGCGACGATGTGTTGCTGTTGGAAATGGCCGGACGCGCCGAAGGACCGCTGACCGTCGAAGATCCGCGCTTCGGCTTGCCCCGTTTGTTGTTCGATCACGGCGTCTACTTCGAGTTCGTGCCGCCCGCCGAAGCCGCCGAGCCGCGCTGTCCGCGCTACGGCATCGACGAAATCGAAGTGGGCCTTCCCTACGAATTGGTCGTCACTTCGCCGGCGGGTTTGTGGGCTTGCCGCATTGGCCGCACCGTGTGCCTGGAACAGCGCCATCCGCCGCTGCTGCGCTTCGTCGAATCGTCCGAGCCGCAATCCGCGACCGCCCCCCCACGACGCACGCGGCGGACGGATCTTGTTATCGAGGCGCTTACGCCTCCTCGCTCGCCGGCATTCCGTCCTCGAAGCGACGGCATTGGGGCAACGCCGCCAGAAAATGCTTTCCATACCCCTTGGTCAATACGCGCGGATCAAGGATGACCACCATTCCGCTGTCGTCGCAGGTACGGACTAAGCGGCCAAATCCCTGTTTCAATTTAATGACGGCTTGCGGCACTTGATAATCGAAGAACGGCTGACCGCCCGCCGCTTCGATGGCCTCTTGCCGCGCCGCCAGCACCGGACGATCCGGCACGGCGAACGGCAGTTTGGCGATAATCACATTCGACAGGGCGTCGCCGGGCACATCGACGCCCTGCCAAAAACTATCGACGCCGAACAGCACGGCGTTGCCGGCGGCGCGGAAGCGTTCGACCATCTGATTGCGCGGCAGTCCATCGCCCTGGCTGAGCAGCGGGTATCCCCGGCGCGCACACCAAGGCCGCAACTGCGTCGTCGCTTTTTGCATCATTTGATAGCTGGTAAATAGCACAAAGGCCCGGCCGCCCGATTTGTCTAGGTATTCCGGAATCTTCGCCAGCACCGCCTCCTCGTATTTGGCCGGCTGCGCCGATGGATCGGGCATGTTGCGGAACAGGTAGAGTTCCACCTTGTCGCGATAGTTGAACGGGCTGCCCAACTGCAACGTCGCGCAATCGTCCAAACCGAGCCGATTCTGAAAATGGCGGAAGCCGGATTTGCCGCCGGCGCTGAGCGTGGCGCTGGTCATCACAACTGTGGGAACTTTGTCGTACAACTGTTCGCGCAACGCCGGCCCCACGTCGATGGGCGCGCTGGCCAACTCGATGCGTTCCGTCCGCCCGCCGGTAATGTCCACCCAGTAGACCTGCCCTTCGAGCGCCTGCTCCAACCACTGCTCGATACACAACGCCAGGCCGCGCGCCCGATCGGCAATAGAGACATATTCGATCTGTTGTTCGTCATCGAGATTCTTCGCCACTTCATCGAGATAGGAACCGAGTTTTTGCAACTCGCCGGACAAAAGATTCGGCACGATGTTCGGTTGTCGAACGCGAAGCGAGCCGGACGACGACTCGCGCGCGCCGCCCCCTTCCATCCCGCGCTCCGCTCCGGAACGCTTGGGTTGGCTCGCGGCCCAAACGCGGAGGGCGGCGAAAAAGCGCTCGGTCGCCTGGCGAACGATTTCCGTCTGCGCCACGGCATCTTCCGAGGCAATGTAGGCCAGCAGGCCGCGCCGCGTGCGCGGGTTGAACAGTTTGTTGAGCAAATACTCCAGCGTGCCGCGCGTCACGCCCAAGCCCAGATGATCGGCGGCCACGTCTTCCAGCGTGTGCGCCTCGTCGAAGACGACAACTTTATAATCGGGCAGTAGATTGGCTCCCTCGCGCCGCAGCGCCAAATCGCTGAAAAACAGGGCGTGATTGACGATAAGCAGCTGCGCCCCGAACATCCGCTTGCGCGCCTGGAAGTAGAAGCACTTGGCATAATCGGGACAGGCGCGGCCCAGACAATTGCCGCTGTCGCTCTCAACGAGATCCCACACGGCGGGCAGCGGTTGAAACGGCAGATCGCTGCGGCTGCCGTCCCGCGTCGTCCGCGACCAACGGCCAATCTGTTGCAATTGATCCACCGACGGCACATCGACCAGCAGCGCGCCGGCGCGCTGCTGCGCGCCGCGCAAACGGCGCAGGCTCAGATAATTCGAGCGCCCCTTCACCAGCGTGGCGTTGAACGGCTGCGGCATGATGTCCTGCAAAAACGGAATGTCTTTGTGGACGAGCTGTTCTTGCAGACTGATGGTGTGCGTGGATATGACGACGCGGCACTCTTTATTCGCCGTCGCCGCCAAAATCGCGGGCACCAGATAGGCGAACGATTTTCCCACGCCGGTGCCGGCCTCGACCATCAGATGCCGGCGCTCGGCGATGGCCTCATCCACGGCCTCGGCCATTTGCAATTGCTGTTGCCGAGGTTCGTACCGCGGCAATTGCCGAGCGATGACACCATCGGAACCGAGGATAGAAGCGATCGACATACGATTACGTCCTTGTCAAGGGTTCCATGTCCGACCCGATGCAACCCAACGCCGCTTCAGTTCTTCAATGTCTATCCTTTTGACATTCCGACGGTTTCGCTCCATCTCCTCCTCGCATTGGGCCACATAGTCATCAACTTCCGTTCGATTCTCCTTATAAAACGACAGCACTCGCTCGATTAAATCGAGCGGCAACGAGGGGAATTCGTCGTGAAGCATCTCCGCCGTGTATCCTTCGTTGTGAAGCGATACAACATCGTAGAGACCGATGCGGTGGCCGGTCAGCACGATCTCGCCGTAGGGCCATTCCGTCAAGAACTCCGGTAGATTCATAACGTCCTCCTCGCAGGCAGATCGCATTGTACCATGCGCCGTCGATGCGGGGAAAGGCAGACAGTCGTCAAACGATGAGGACAAAAGCGCTATAATAAGGGTATTATTTCCTGTCATGGGATGAAATCGTATCGGTCTTGAAACGTCAGCGGATCGGCCGCGTATGCGGCGAGGACCAGATGATCGACGATTTGCTCAACCTTGGCCTGACGACGGAGAATGAATACACCCGCACTGCGATGCCCCGCTTGGAGATGAGCGCGCAAATGGGTGGGGATTGTATTTCTATCGCGGGTGACGACGATTCGATTTTCCTTCTCAGCCCATCGCAAGAGTTCAAGGTCCGTGGAGCCTAACGGCAATTCGATTGAATCGCCGACGCGGGCGACATCAATCGTGAAGACACTCGCCGAGTTGTGTTTCCGAATTGCACTCCAGAGATGCCTTCGCAGATGTTCATCGAGAACGTAAGTCAGCGGCATTACTCATCGCCTCTCGGCTTGTTGCATCGCATCCCATCTCTTACGCAAGCCGTCCCAATCGAGGGCGCGGCCCGACGCTCTGTACTCGGCATACTGACGATCTAAAGCTGCCTTGTACTCCGTCACATAGGCATCCACCTGCGCACGATGCTCTCGAGCGAATGCCAGAGCCTTTTCGATTAAATCGAGCGGCAACGTGGGGAATTCGTCGTGAAGCATCTCCGCCGTGTATCCTTCGTTGTGAAGCGATACAACGTCGTAGAGACCGATGCGGTGGCCGGTCAACACGATCTCGCCGTAGGGCCATTCCGTCAAGAACTCCGGTAGATTCATAACGTCCTCCTTCCGAGGTTATGCCATTGTATCACGAATCGCTCAGTCGCAAGGACAGATACGCCCCGGCGGCCAGCGGCAACACGCGGCCCCACTGGTGGAACGAGAGGGGAGTCAGTTTGAAGAATTCGCCGAGAGGAGGACAATACATCGAACCCAGGTAAATCGCCAGCGCCACCGCGGCGAGCCAGCGAAAGCGAGAATCCTCCGAGAACGTCGAGTTCTTTTCCGTCAGCGCGCGCAACAGTGTCGTTAGACCTAATACAACTAATAGAGACAGCAATAATGTCCTTTGTGTCGTTTCATCGTCTTGCCAGGTGTATTTCGAGAGCCAGAGCAATAACAATCCCGATAAGCCGAGAACGACGCCGGTGCGGAGGGCGAAGCCGCCGACCTCGCGGATAAAATGCGCCGCCGAATCCGCAGAGGAGCGGCGGCGATCGAGCATGATAAAGAAGGCCGGCGCGCCGATGGTCAGGAAATTCAACAGCGTCACCTGGCGCGGCAGATAGGGAAACGGCAGGCTGAATACGCCGAGCGCGCCGATGATGAGGATGAGCGTGAAGACGTTTTTGACGAGGAACAGTTTGCCGGCGCGGCGAAGGTTGCGCAGGATGGTGCGGCCCTCGGCGAGCGTTTCCGGCAGCAGCGAGAAATCGTTGGTCTCCAATACCACTCCGGCGACGTGCTTGCTGGCGGTTGCGCCGTCGCCCATCGCAATGCCGACGTGGGCGTTCTTGATCGGCAGCACGTCGTTGACGCCGTCGCCGAGCATGGCGACGCGATGGCCTTGCTTTTTCAGCGCGGCGACGATCTGAACTTTCTGTGCCGGAGAGACTCGACCGAAGACGCAGCGCGTGCGGATCAGTTCGTCGGGATCGGAGACCTCTTGCAGTTCGTCGCCGGAAACCACCGCCGTATCCGCCAGCGCCTTGACGGCGGCGGCGCTGCTGTCGATCGTCAACGGGGCGACGGTAGCGCGGACGGTATCGGTGTGATCGCCGGAGAGGATCTTAAAACGGATACCCTGACTAGATAAGTCTTCTAATACCTGCCGCGCTTCGGGGCGCAGTTCGTCGCTCAGGGCCAACAGGGCCTGGGGGCGTAAAACAAAGCCGTTGAGAGAGCCGGTGAATTGGCTCGCGGGAGGATCGATCGCTTCGGCGAACAGCAACACGCGCAAGCCGGCGGCCAGCAGTTCATGCCACGCCTGCTCCCAACCGTTCGTCGATTCGAGGAAGGGACGCAACGCCTCGCACGCGCCGAGAACGAGAACGTATTCGCTGCTTCCAGTCCGTACTCGGACGGCGCTATAGCGGTTCTGCGACTTAAAGGGTAGTTGATCGAGCAATTCCACGGGGGTATCGCCCAAGGCGGCGCGCAGAGCGGCAAGGCTTTTGTTGGAACGATCCAGCGAGGCGGAGGCGAACGCGCGCAAGCGCTC
This sequence comes from Planctomycetota bacterium, assembly GCA_021781415.1. GTDB lineage: Bacteria > Planctomycetota > Planctomycetia > Gemmatales > Gemmataceae > JAJPHU01. The sequence continues at coordinate 37,109 of JAJXWW010000192.1, read as the reverse complement.
GCGGAGCGATTCTTCCGGCACGGATGGATATAGCGGAATCAGTTTTTCCAGATGCAGCCGATTGGTGGTCAGCGTCCCGGTCTTGTCCATGCAAAGCATGTCCACCGAGGCCATCGACTCGACGGCGCTAATAACCTGAACGAGCGCGCCGCGCCGACTCATGCGCACCGCGCCCAGCACAAAGGCGAAGGTGGTCATCACCACCAAGCCTTGCGGCACCATCGACGTGATCGTGGCGGCGATCATCTTCCACAAATCGTTGGGAGCGAGGCTGCCCCAACGATAGAGCGGGAGGTAACCCAGACAAAGGAGAACCGCCGCCGCGCTGAGTAGCGCCAGCAGGCGATTGATGCTGTGTTGAATGGGGCTGGAACTGTATCGATAGGAGCGCGCTTCGCCCGCGGTGCGCTGCGCGAACGATTCAACGCCGACGCGCACGGCGCGATAGCTTCCTTCTCCGGCAACGCAAAAACTGCCGGACAACACCTGCTCGCCGGGATGGCGCGGCACTGGATCGGATTCGCCGGTCAAGAGCGCCTCGTCGATTTCCAGAAAGCGCGCTTCGACCACGGCTCCATCCGCGACCACCGTGTCGCCCGCGGCAAGCAAGAGCAGGTCGCCGCGCACCACGTCGCCGGAGGAGATCTCCTTCGCGCAGCCGTCGCGCAGGACGCGAACGCGCGCCTCGGCCAACAGGGTCAAACGATCCAAATGGCGTTTGGCTCGAATCTCTTGCACCAGACCGAGCAACAGATTCGTCGAGGCCATGCCGCTGACGGCGAGGGCGTCGCCGTACTCGCGGAGCAGAAAAAGGGCCACGGCGGCAGGGGCGACGAGGGCGTTGAAGAGAGTAAGGATATTGCGGAGGGCAATTGTTAGGTATTCGGCGCGGTCATCGCGGCGGACGCGGTTGCCCTCGCCGCGCGCGGCGCGCTCGCCCGCTTCGGCGGTGGTCAATCCCAAGCGCTGGGCCGATTCGTCGGTCTGGCTCATCCGCGCTCCGCTCGCCGAAATCAAACGGGAAGTTGTATTTTGAGCCCGTCTCAAAAGCCTCTCTCCCCTGTACTCAAAGGAGAGGTGGGCTTTGCGGATCGTCTCTTACTTTATCCAATCCAGGTAGCGTTTACACAGATCGTAGAGAAGCGCCTGAGTCAGTCGCTTCTTTTGCATCTCCGGTATCTCCATTTGCGGGATTAAGAAGGCATCCAGCTTGTTGACTGTGGGAATCCAGTTTTGGGCCGGCACGATCGTCGCGCGCGCGGTTTGGAAATGGTGGCGCGCCTCCGGATTGTACCCCGCCTCCAGGGCCAGCCAGCCGCGCATCAGATGCCATTGGGCTGCGCGTTGAGCGGCGTCCATACCGTGATTGACGGCATCCAGTTGCCATCGCTTCATGAGAAGCGCCCACGGAACCAGCTTGTTCCAGGTCATCGCTCCCGTGAGGCACACGCGCCCAATGTGATCGGCGACCAGAAGGGACGGATTGAGACGGTAGGAAAACTCCGCCGGCGCGGGCCAAATGTGCGGCAACGCCTTCTCCAAGAGACGATCCGCTTCTTCGTAATTGCCTCGCACCGCCGCCAGGCGCACATACAAATCGAGGTCGTCGATCAGTTGTGGCAATCCCCCCTCGTCTTTAAGATCGGGGAGCAGTTCGATCGCTCGATCGATGCGGCCCAGGTTGAGCGCGACGATCGTCGCGCGGCGGACGATCAGTTTCTCCGCCGGAGAGAACGTCGTGAGGCTCTCTCCGGCGACCTGATTCAGCGCCTCGAAGGCCGTCTCGGTCAGATTCAGATCCAGAGCGATCTTGACCCTCTCCAACCCCGTTTTGGAGGCCGCGTTCACGGTATAGCGATTTCGTAAGGTTTCCAGTTCGGTTTCTCTGCGCGTCAACTCGGCGGTAATTTTTTCGAGATATTGTTCGAATTGGGTGTTGGTGACGTTCGGGGGCGGCCCTAGCTTCATGCGTGCCTTCATGGCTCGGCGCAAGTGGTGGGCCGCCGCGTCGAGATAACGCAGCTGTGCGAACTCCTCGGACAGTAGAAGGTTGGCCTCCGATTCCGTCTCGTTGTCCGGATCGAGCAGGAGGGCCTTCTGAAGCGCGGCCGTGGTTTGAGCGAGACGAATCCCAGCTAAATACGGAACGGCATCGGGAAAGACGCTCTCCAAACGCTGCTCGCGCAGTCGTTTGTAGGCCACTCCCATTTGGAAATAGGATTGACCGTCTTCGGGATTGACGACCACGGCGCGGCGCGCGGCGCGAATGCCCAGATAGAGCGAGGCCGGCGGATCGAGGTGCTGTTCGTTAGTGTAGAAACGCCAGACCTCCATCGCCGTCGCTTCCGATTCGCGAATGCCCCGCGCGGGTTGCACCGCTCCAGGAGGGAATAGTTCGTGATAGGTCCAACTCCAATCGAGCGGCAGCACATTGAACGGCAGAGGTCCGCTCGGCAGCGAGGGGGCCAGCGCTCCCGCCGCGACCGCCGCCTGCCAGGCGCGCGAGCTCTTTTCGATCTGTTTCATGCGCCTTTGCTCCTCAATGGTTCGATGGAGGAGGCTATCGACTTGCACGGCTTCTCGGTCGGCCGATTGACGGGGTAAGGGATGCCAGAATGCCTCCCACCAAGGGTGCGGCACGGGGTTCGGATCGGGACCGCTTGCCGGCGCGGGCTTGGCATTGGGGCCAAACGCCATCGTTTGGAGATCGACGGCTAACCTTTTCGCGGGATCTTCCCATTTCGGTTCGGCGGGAGTCGGATCGCGCCAAGCGAAAAGGGCTATGCGCCCCTGCCAATCGACCAGAACCCATTCTTTGGAACGGTTGAACAACAGCGCGCGCGCGACCAATTCGCTCTTGCGGAGAATACGATTCTCGAAGATCCAGTAGCGAACCCCGTGCCGACGGAGGATGCGCCGTATCTTTTCCTCCGCCTTCGACTCGCCCTCCTGCTCCCCGGCCAGTTCCTCGAGCGGCTGACGGAGCGAGAGATAGTCTTCGGCCGCCTTGGGGAAATACGGCATGTTTCGATCGAGGAATGCGCGTTCGCCCGGCGCGAACCATGCGAGGTAATCGGCGATCTCATAATGGGTATTAAACCAACCCGGTTCGTCGGGAAGCATACCCCTCGCACGCCACTCGTGAATCGTCTTGGCCATGTCCTCCAACGAGGGATCGACGCGAACGCCCCAACCGAGCTGACGAGACTCTTGGGGCCGCGCTTGCAGCCAACCGGGCACGGAAACGAGCAATAGAAGCAAGCCGCACAACAGCGTCAGCGCGCGCCCGCCCAACGACCAGTTGCGCCGCGCCTTGGTGAGGATCGGAGTTATGCCCCCCCTCGATTCGGCGTAGTCGAGCCAGTTCAATGCCATGATCGGCCCGGCCACAACGGCGAAAAAGGGAATGGCGCGCGCGTTGTACAAACTCAAGAGCGCGAATCCCATCCAAACCAACAGACGCCACCAGGGCGCGCGACCGAACACCATCGAGAACGAAATCAACCCGGCGAGCAAGAGCGGCCAATACGCCAGCCCCGCAGCGCTCAAGCCGAGATTGTGGGCATAGTATTCTTTCCGCAACGGCGACAGAAACAGCGGTCGGAATTGGGGATCGGCTTCGATGGCGCTACCCGCCGGCGCGAAGCCGAGTTCGACCGGCAGCTTCAGTGCGTGAAAGTGATGCGGATTGACGAAACAGGCCGCCACGCCGACAACCAGTACGAAGCCGAGCTTTCGCGTCTCGGCAGCGTTCGGTTCGTCCGAATCCGACGCTTCACCGGATAGCGTTCTTTGAACCAACTCGCCGGCCAGGTAAAGGCCGACGGTCAACGGTCCCAAAATAAACCAGGCATCGCAATTGACCCACAGCGCGAACAACGGCGGCAGCCACCACCAGCGCTTGCCCCCCGAAGGCCCCGCCGTCAGCAGCCAGAGCGTCGCGCCAAGAAACAGATACGAAAGACACGTCGAATTGAGAAACAATCGCGGGCTGAGGACGAGCAGTGCCCCAACCGCGCAAGCGGCCGGTATCCACAGGCTTTGCCCCGCGCGACTGCCGGCACGCAGCATCACCTCGGCCAGCAAGACGATGACCGCAGCCTTGAAAAATACCACCGCAATCCCGCCGACGGAGGGAAGTTGGTAGAGGGCGAACATCAACAAATCGAACAGCCACGAGTGATGGACGAAATACCCTTCGCTGGTGTATACAAATGGATCGACGCCGAAGGGATATTCGCCGTTGGCAATCAGACGGCCGGCCGCGATTTGACGGAAGAAATCGGGGTTGGCTACCGGGAACGAAGCGAGAACGAACGCGAACAACAACACGACGGCGACGAGCAAGGCGTCGATCCCGCGACACAAACGCAGCAATCGAGCTGGGTCCATCGCCGGTGGTTTCGGCAACGGTTTCAACGAGATCGAATGGGCTTCGGAGGATGCCGCAATCGGGGACGACGTTTGAATGCCCGTCGGCGACGGCGGTGTTTCGGGATGCTCGGTAGGAGTCATGCGTTGCTTGGCCTCGTAGGTCAACATTCGACGGACGGCGGCAAACCGATCCTTCAACGGTAGACAGTCTTTTCGTCGCGGTCAAGCCGCCTCTCTAGGATAGAGAATAGCGGATCAGAACCCGGCAGCTTACGCTGCCGGTTCGCCGAAATCCGGCAGCTTACACAGCCGGTTCGCCTCATGGGGAGAGACAATGACCTGCGACGATCTCAGCCCTTCCTTGTGGCGGAGGTATCCGGCGCGCGCGTTTGTACTCGTCGTCGTGGGGATCGCCTGTTTGACGGCGATGGCCTGTCTTCCTCCGCAGTCGCAATCGTTGGCCTATCACCGCTTCGCCGACGATCGCACGCTTTGGGGCGTCCCGAATCTCCTCAATGTCGTCTCCAATCTGCCGTTCCTGTTCGTCGGTGCCTGGGGCATGGGATTCTGTTTGAAGCGACGTAATGCCTTTGTCGATCCGAGCGAGCGTTGGCCGTTCGTTTTGTTTTTCCTCGCCGTCGGTCTGACCGCTTTCGGATCGTCTTACTATCACCTCAGCCCCGACAACGAACGGCTCGTTTGGGATCGACTGCCCATGTCGATCGCCTTCATGGCCTTGGTTGCCGCCGTCCTCAGAGAGCGACTCGGCCTTCGCTGGTTGCTTCCCCTTGTTTTTCTCGGGCTGAGTACGGTTGTGTATTGGCACGTTACGGAGCAACGGGGGCGAGGCGACTTGCGACCGTACTATTTCGTGCAGTTCTATCCCATGTTGGCCCTGCCGATGCTGTTGCTGCTGTTTCCACCGCGCTACACGCGGACGGCGGATTGGTTCGCCGCCTTGGGGTGGTATGTGCTGGCGAAGGTCTTGGAACATCCCGGCGATCATTTCCTTTACGATAGGGGCCATTGGATCAGCGGTCACACCCTCAAACATCTCGCGGCAGCAGCGAGCGCCTACTGGATTCTGCGCATGCTACGCCACCGCGTTGCTGTCACTCGAATCAGTACGATGAGAGCGGAACGATAGTTCGTATCGGCCCGATCCGAAAGGAGAACGCACGCTCCGCATCGCGGCGAACCGGAGTCTTTGTCGTGAAGGATCGATGCCTTCCCCGTTGCACTATCCGTGCGTCGAGCTTCTCGATACCTTGATAGGGATTCGTCGAATACCCCACGGTGCCGCGTTTCGGATCGACGCGGATTGTGGCAAATGTATCGGATACCATTTGGTCGCAAGGAATCTCGCCGTGCCCGTCATTCAAACCGACAACCTCACCAAACATTACGGGAGCATCGAAGCGCTGCGCGAAGTGTCGCTGAGCGTGCAGCGCGGCGAGATCTTCGGTCTCCTCGGCCAAAACGGCGCGGGCAAAACCACGCTCATCAAAATCCTTCTGGGCATCACCAAGCTGACGGACGGCAGCGCTCGATTGCTCGATCGTCCCGTCGGCACGTCCGCCATTCGTAGCCGCGTCGGCTATCTGCCCGAAGACCATCGTTTCCCCGAATATCATACGGGGGCCAGCCTGCTCGATTTCTATGGCGCACTGCTCGACGTTCCTCGAAGCGTGCGCCGCAAACGCATTCCCGAGACGTTGGAAATGGTCGGTCTTAAAGGGCGCATGAATTATAAGATCGGCACCTATTCCAAGGGCATGAAACAGCGCGTCGGCTTGGCTCAGGCGATGTTTCACGATCCCGACGTGATCTTTCTCGACGAACCGACCGACGGTGTCGATCCGGTGGGCCGGCGTGAGATTCGCGCCATCATGCAACATCTGAAATCGGAAGGTAAAACCATCTTCCTCAACTCCCATTTGTTGGGCGAGGTCGAGTTGATCTGCGACCGAGTGGCCATTCTCCAACGGGGCGAAGTCATCCGCGAAGGAACCGTTGCCGAGCTGACGCTCCAACACAATCAGTACCTCGTCGGCATCGCGCCCGAAGGCCGGTTCCCGCGCGAAGACGTGCAAAAAATCGGCTTCTCGGTCGCTCCTCAAGGCGATTTGTGGGAGATTGGTCTGCGCGAGGGACAATCGATCGATCCGGTAGTCGATCTGCTGCGCAGTCGCGGGTTGGGCATCCGGCATCTGATCGAGAAACGTCAAACTCTGGAAGATTTATTCGTCGAAACCGTCGAGGCGGCGGAGCCTGGCGTCGATCGTCCCGCCCATCGCGCGCGGCGTCCCCTTTCTTGAACCAGCGAGTCGGCAAGCATGAAATTCTTGGCCATTCTCAAAGATTCACTGCGCGAAGCCTTGGACACCAAGGTCTTTTACGTCATGGTGGGTTTCTCGCTGCTGGTGGTCTTGCTCGTCGGCAGCATCGGCTATCGACCGGTGTCGGTCGAAGACGACGCTCATCGGCTGACCGAGCGCGTCACCTGGTTTTTGCAGAATTTCGCCAATCAGCAGAACTTGAAAGTCGTGCCACTATGGAGCATCAAGGACTTCGAGAAGACGCAACCCAACGCCGAGCCTTGGAACACGGGCTATCGCTTCGCCTTAACGCTCGAGTTTCAGCAAGAGGAGGAAGCCAAGCAAGCCCGCGCCGTTCAGGGGTTGTCCGTCAAGCAGATTCAAGACATGATGCGAGGCCAATTCTCCTATCTCAAGGAGTTAAAGGTATCGACGCTGCCGTCGCGCGATCCGAAGGAGATTCGCTACCTCGTCGTCTCCGAGGGGGCCAAAAGCTCTCGTGCGCGCGACTGGCCGCACCATGCCGTATTGTTCTTCGTCGTGCCACTAACCCTGTGGCGGCAGCCCGTCCAGTCCTATGTGCTATTCTGGGAGTCCTGGATTATCAATTGGGTCGGAGCGGCGGTGGCGCTCCTTATCAGTTCCATCATCACCGCGTTTTTCATCCCCAATATGCTCCGCAAGGGAACCGTCGATCTGCTCGTCGTCAAACCCATCTCGCGTCCGGCGCTGCTTTTGTATAAGTACATCGGTGGCCTGACCTTTATGTTTTTGAACACGGTGGTGGCCGTCGTCGGGATTTGGTTGGTCTTGGGTCTGCGCACCAACATCTGGGGTATGGGATTCTTGCTCGGCATCTTCTCGTTGACGTTTCAGTTCGCCTTATACTATGCCGTCTCCACCCTTTTCGCCGTGCTGAGCCGCAGCCCCATCGTCGCCATTTTGATGACCTGTCTCTTTTGGTTCGTCTTCGCACTGCTGTTCGGCTACGGCTATCGTTTCGTGGATTCGACGCGAAAGCTGCGCGGCATGTTCGAGGCGCAGACGGCTGCGGCCCAACTCGAAAAAGACGACGAAAGAAGAGCGATCAAAGACAAAGTGCCCGATAAAATGTTTCCCGACTCGGTCTACACCGTCGCCGACGCCATCCATCTCGTCACGCCGCGTTTGAAAGATCTGGACGTGGTGACGGACAAATGGATACTCGACGATCTAACCGAGCCGGATAGCCCGCAAAGGAAAGTAGCCGACACGGCCTACGCCGGCTTCAGCTGGTTCGAGGCGATTTCGGTTACTTCTCTCTACATTGTGGTATTATTGGCTTTGTCGTGCTGGTGGTTCGCCCGCAAGGATTATTAACGGCGCACGAGCAAAATGCTTGAAACCTTACAAGCCCGGAGCGTCCGCGACGGGCATCCTCAACCCGTCGCTGGCGCTCCGGGCTTGAGATACCTGTGGTCGCAGCCCGTCGCTGACGCTCCGGGCTTGAGACGGTGATACATGACGACCGAAGCCGTATTTCAGCGTTGTATTCATCCCCATTGCGGTGCCACTCTCGGCGTGGACGAGACGGCGTTCGCCTGTCCGCGCTGTGGGGGGTTGCTCGATGTGGCCTACGATTGGGCGCGGTTGACGCCGCCCAAGTCGCTGCGCGATTTCGAGGCCAAGTGGTCGCAGCGCACCGACCCTCTCAGCTTTAGCGGCGTGTGGCGCTTCCGCGAGTTGCTGCCGTTCGCGTCGCCGGAACAGATCCTCACCATCGGCGAAGGGCAAACGATTCTACAACAGGCCGACATTGTGGCCGGTTATGTCGGCGTGCAACCGGGGAAGCTCTTTCTCCAATACGAAGGGCAAAATCCGTCCGGCAGCTTCAAAGACAACGGCATGACGGCGGCGTTCACCCATGCGCGTATGGTCGGCGCGCGTCGGGCCGCCTGCGCCAGCACCGGCAACACCAGCGCTTCGCTTGCCGTCTTCTGCTCGGCCACCGGCCTCATGCGGGCCATCATCTTTATCGGGAGTGGCAAAATCTCCTATGGCAAACTGGCCCAGGCGCTCGATCACGGGGCGCTGACGGTGCAGATTGCCGGCGACTTCGACGACGCCATGCAGCGCGTGCAGCAAGTCAGCCGACGACTGGGCATTTACCTGGTCAACAGCATCAACCCCTTCCGTCTGGAAGGCCAAAAGACGGTCATGTACCGCGTGCTGGAAGCGCTGCGCTGGGAAGCGCCGGACTGGATCGTAGTGCCGGGCGGCAACCTCGGCAACGTCAGCGCCTTCGGCAAAGCATTTATCGAACTGGCCGAACTAGGTTTATTGAAACGCTTACCGCGCTTGGCCGTCATCAACGCCGCGGGAGCCGATACGTTCTTCAAACTGTTCGGCCAGGCCAATCTCCGCTGGGAGGGCGGCAAGCCGGCCAAGCAGACCATCGAAGAATACTATCGCCATTTGGACGCCGAGAAGATCCGCGCTTCGACCATCGCCAGCGCCATCGAGATCAATCGCCCGGTGAATCTGCCCAAGGCGCTCCGGGCTTTGGATCGCTGTGGCGGCGTGGTGCGCGAGGCGAGCGATCAGGACATCCTCGACGCCAAGGCGAAGGTCGGCGCGGGCGGTCTGGGCTGCGAACCCGCCTCCGCCGCCAGCGTCGCCGGCGCACGCAAGCTGCGGCAAGAAGGCATCATCGCACCCAACGACCGCGTCGTCTGCATCCTCACCGGCCACGCTCTGAAAGACCCGACCGCCACCGTGGCCTATCACACCACGGATCAGAAAACCTTCGAGGAAGTCCTCGGCACGCGCGGCGTCCGCCGCGCCACCTACGCCAATCGCGCCGTCCAGGTGCCCAACGATCTCGACGAAATCATCAAGGCGATCGAAGTGTATTCGTGACGGCGAAACTCGGGTTCGATAGTCACCGAATCCCCACCTGCTCTCATTCCCACGCTCCGCGTGGAAACGCAACCTTTTCGCAATGAGAGCATAATCGAGCCGAAAATTGAGCGACGAGTATCTCGTTCGCCGTCACGCTTTGATCTCGAGCAGCTTGCGGCATTCCGTTCGCACGCGCTCGGCCCAACGCAGTGAGGTGGCGGCTTGCCGTTTGCTGGCCCTATCGCCTGGATAGCGTGTATCCACTGCGAAACGCGTCAAAAAATCCAGACCGCGCCGCAGCGATCGCAACGATCCATGATGGGGCGTCAATAAAGGCAGGAAAGCGACCAGATTGTGCGCATACGGAACGGTTAGGCTCGATTCTTCCATCAATGCTTTGAGATACTTCTCCGCCGATTGCTGACAGTGAAAGCAGATTTGGTCAGGGAATTGTTCTCTTCCGCGACTGAGTTTGATGGCCACTCGACGATCGTCTTCGGCTTTTCGTACCCACTCGGCGGTCGTTCTTTTCATACAGGATTTTTCCTTTCGAGGTTATCTCGGTAAGGAACGACTCGCCTTCCTCTAAGCGCCATTTCAGATTCGTCGGCGTGCGAACGATGATGTCCAACGGGAAGGGCGGATCGATGGACAAACTAATTTTTACCGCCATATCGAGCTGATTGTGCGCGGGCATGACGACGAGAATATCGACATCGCTATCGGCATGGGGTGTGCCGTAGGCATAGGAGCCGAACAGGATGATTTTGTCCGGATCGAAGCGTGCCGCCACCTCGCGCGCGAAACGTCGAATGACGCGCATCGGTATGTCGGCTCCGCGATACCAGCGCGGCGCGGCGGCTTTCGTGATGTTGCGCGGTTTCTTAGCCATATCGCTATTGTAGCCGAGAAGTGAGCCGAAGATTATCCCTTTGGCCGTTACCGTTTGATCTCGAGCAGCTTGCGGCATTCCGTTCGCACGCGCTCGGCCCAACGCAGCGCGGCGGCGGCCTGACGTTTGCGCGCATGGAAGCCGGGATAGCGCGCGTCAACCGCGAACGGCGTCAAGAGTTCCAAACCGCGTTTCAGACGCCGCAAGTCAGGATAGTGGGGCGTCAGATTGAAGAGTAACTCCAGGAGATCGTGGGTCCGCTGGATCGGAAGCCCGAGTTCCTGAAGGAGAGCTTTCAAATACTTTTCAGCCATCTGTTGGCAGTGGAAACAAATCGCGTCTTTAGGAGGACGATCGCTCGCGGCGGCCAGTTGGGCGAGGCTTCGGTCTGCTTCGCCCTTTTGCACCCACTCGCGCGTTAGCTTTTTCATAAAGGATTTTTCCCCGCGATACGATTTCGCGCAAGAACCAATCGCCCTCGTCCAAACGCCACTTCATGTTTTTCGGGGTACGGACGAGGAGGTCCAAGGGAAAATTGTGTTCCACGGACCAACGGATGCGCACAGCCTGATCCAATTCATTGCGCGCGGGCATGACGACGAGAATATCGACATCGCTATCGGCGTGGGGCGTGCCGTAGGCGTAGGAGCCGAACAGGATGATCTTGTCCGGATCGAAGCGTGCCGCCACCTCACGCGCGAAACGTCGAATGACGCGCATCGGTATGTCGGCTCCACGATACCAGCGCGGCGCGGCGGCTTTCGTGATGTTGCGCGGTTTCTTGGCCATGCCTTCATTGTACACGACAGGCGCGTGAACTGCCCCCATGTGAGACTCTGTGGACCGATGTGGAGACTGACCTGAATCAGGCTGGAGTCAAGAAGTGATCGCAGCGAGACGGTCACTCGGAATCGACGGTGATGTGCGGTCGAAGGCGCTCCAAGATTTTGGGACCGATGCCGGGCACGCGGCGAAGATCGTTCACCGACTGAAACGCTCGCTTTTGCCGTGTCTCTACGATGCGCTGCGACAGCTTCGGTCCAATGCCCGGTAGTTTTCGCAACTCGTCGAGGCCGGCGCGATTCACATCGATGCGCTTGGTCGGCAAGACCTTGTCGCTAAAGCCCCTCGGCGGCTCCTTTTGTTGAATCTCAGGGGTGGGGCCGAGGGGCTCGTCTCCGTCGAGAGGGGAGACGTACAGCAAGGGGCGGAGCCTCTCGATCATTTTGGGACCGATGCCGCCCACGTTGCGTAGTTCGTCCACATTGTGAAAGCCTCGATGCTGTTCTCGATACACGAGGATGCGTCCGGCCAGATTGTCGCCCACGCCGGGCAATTGCAAGAGTTGCGCTCGGTCGGCTTGGTTGAGATCGAGAGTTTGAGTATCGAGAATGTCGCTTTCGAGCGTGGACGGCCTACAGCTGCCGCGCTGCGAACTCCAGGCATGCCACCCCATCAACAGCAACGACAACGACAATAACAATACGGCCGTCACCTGAGCCGAGCGCGGCCAGGAGGGTGCGGGATCGGAAGAGAGGCGCACGGAGGGCGCGTTCGGAGGTGCGATCCACTGCGTCTCGGTTGCAATCGGGGGCGATACGACCGAGACAACGGACACACCCACCGGCGCATTGGTCGCGTCCATGAGGCGAATCCTTGACGGTGTCCATCGAGTCGCTGCAACGTACCTATTGTATCGGACGATGTGTCAGCTGGCCGGTAGATTCGTCAAATCGCGTTCCATGTGTTCGCGGAATTGCGGATCGTTAATGAGGCAAGGGTGCTTATACTGCTCCAGCGTCCCGCCCGTCTTCCGCAGGCGCAAGCGGTCCCATTGTTGCCAAAAGCCGGTTCGTACTGGTTCCAAGCGAATCGCGCCCAATCTCTCGCTGGCTCGTTTGCTATCGTACTCGCTATTGATGCTTCGCAGACGCGCGTCCAGCCGTTCGGCGAGTCGATGCCCCATCGCGGGATCGTCGAGGTCGCCTCGCTCGACGAAGAGGCCGTAGTAGGGTTGTTCGAACTCCGAACCGATCCCCTTGGCTGCCTCGTCGTTCTCCCAACACGGTGCGACGCCGTAAGCCGTCAGGGTCACATCCAATTCCCGCTGCGCTTCGACCATCGCTTGCGCGACGTGATATTCAGATATTTTCTCTCCGGTAAGATTGGAAAAGTGCGACCCCTTGCTCAGAAACTCAAGCAGAGGCGTGTTGTTGTGAAGGCCGGCGACGCGCACCAAGTCGTGAATGTGATAGCGATAGAGGCCATATGCCGTGGTCAACAGGATGTAATAGGCGGCTCCTTGCTTCAGCTCGTGCGCGCCGAGTACCGTCGGATTGGGACTATCTCCCTCTGCTTCGGGGATAAATTCGTAATAGTGCGAGGTCACGTCGAGGACGCCCGCGGGAGTGGCGTCGGCCAGCGGAATCGTCATGCGTCCTTCGCTGGCGATCAAGCCCACGTCGCGCACCGGAGTCGCGCCGAAATAGCGCGGATAGTGCCGCAAATACGAGGCGACGCTGCCTCCGGTCCAATTGCCGAGCAGACAATCGGAGGGCCAATAATCCTTGGGATACAGCGTGCCGGTTCGGCGGACGATCTCTTCGAGTTGATGGGCGCGTTCGGGATGTCGGCGGAGACGGCGCGTCAAGTCGGCGCGAATGTCGGCGGGTAGGTCGAATTGCGCTGTTAGCGTACCATCGTGCAGGTCGCGGATCAACGATTCCTTGTCCCGATCGCCGGAGCGGGCGAGGTTGATGAGCGTACTCGGATTGGCGGCGATGATCATGCTGATCTTGCGCGGGATGCTCAGCAGCAGGACGGCGTAATACTTGGCGCGAGCCTCCTCGATACGAGCCACGGACGGCGGCACGCTGTAGAGCCAACGGATGATGCGTTTCTGCATGTGGGCGGTAAGCCCGGTGACCGCGCCGCACGGTATGCCGGACTCCGTGCGCTGCTCGTCCCAGTCGCCGGACATTTGCAAGATTGGCTTCATGCGCACTTCGGGATGATCGCGGAAAGCCTTCAGTCCCCAGATATTCCAGCCGCGTCGATAGTCGTCGAGATACTGCTGCGTGACGGGGATGAACTTGCGCACGGCCGTGGTTCCGCTCGTCAGCGCGAACATATAGATGCGCCGGTCGGCGAGCAGAGCGGACGTTTCGCCTCGGCGGACGCGCGCGATGTAGGGTTCGAGATACTCGTAACCGGCGATGGGCAACTGACGGCGATAATCCTCGACGGTGCGAATGGCGTCGAAGCGATGATCGCGGCCAAAATCCGTCGGGGCCTGATGGGCGAGGATTCGTCGCAGCAGAGCCTCCTGCACCTCGCGCGGACAATGGGTGGACGCCTCGAAGTGGGCCAAGCGACGGCGAATGGGCCGAGCGATCAGCTTCAAGGCGACTTTGTGCAGCAGAAAATGCGAGACATGCTTCAATGCTCGGCGAATGGGATTGCTCACGTCGCCCCCCACAAGAGATACGAGTTCGGCGCAATCAGCGCATCCACGCCGCGCAGCCAATCGTCGACAGGAAGACGTGAAACACCGGAGCCAATAGATTGCCGGCAAACCGACGGCGCGAACGCCGTGGACTTCGTTTCGTCGCTGTCGGTCGAGGAGAAGTCGTTTCGGTTCGCTCCACGGAAGGCGTCTCGGACGCGGGCGCGTTGGCCAAATGGGTCTCGAAGAAACACAGCACGCGGCGGCGGTATTCGTCGCCGGCGACTTGTAAGGATAGATTGTGTTTGGCGTTATCGACGATCCACAACTCCTTCGGTTCGCGGACGAATTCGATTAAGCGCGTTGCCATCTCCGGCTTGATGTAGTTATCGTCTCGACCGTGGATCATCAGGAGAGGGCGCGGTGCCAATCGGGGCAAACAGCGTTCTAAATGCGGAAACCGGCAACGGCGTTGGCGTTCGATCTTGCGAATGCCCGCCAGGCCGATCAGCCCGTAAAACCACATCGGGATCAAGCCTTGGACCCGATAGTTGGTGTTGTAGATGCGGAACCAGTGCCTCATGTAGGGAACCAACGTCGTGTAAGTGCCAAACACTCCGTCGGTAACGCAGCAGCGAACGTAGGGATCGCGGCTGGCAGCAATGAGCCCCGCTCCTGCCCCCTTGCTGATGCCAAAGAAGCCGACGCCGCGAGGGTCGGCGTCGGGCCGATGCTTCAAATAAGCCAAGGCCGCTTCGGCGTCGGCAACTTCATAGGTCGTCACCCACTGCAACGGTTCGTAACCCGGGAGGGCATCGCTGCTGCCTTGGTTGCGCGATTCAAAAGCAAATACGTCGAACCCGCGCTCGACGAGGTGTTCGCAATACGACCAGCAAGACCAACAGTTGGAGCCAAACTCCAGGCCAAATAAAATCACGCCGCGGCGCGGTTGGGTCGTGCGCAGATAGCAGCCCGACAGTGTCAAACCGTCGCCGGTGGGAAAACGCACTTCCTCGGCATCCGGCTGAGGCTGGCCGCGAGGAACGATGAACAACGGCTTCTCTTGGAAAATGCGAATGAGATGACGGAGATAGCGCACGCAGATATAGACGTAGAGTCCGGCCAATCCCAGACACACGATCAGAGGCATGCTGAAAAACAGCGTCGCACCCAGCCAGAAGATCACGGTTGCATTCTCCGAGTTAGCCAGTTGTCCGCAGTCGGTGAGCCGTAACTTGAATCGCTACGGTCTACCGGCTACTTTGAAAAACGGCTGACGATGAGCGAGATGTTCTGCCCTCCGAAACCGAAGCTGTTGCTCAGCGCGTGTTCGACTCGTTTTTCGCGCGCCTCATTGGGAATGTAGTCGAGATCGCACACCGGATCGGGCGTCTCGTAATTGATCGTCGGAGGCAACACGCCGCGATGCAGCACATCGACGCAAGTAATCAATTCGACGGCTCCAGCGGCGGCGATCAGGTGGCCCATCATGCTTTTGGTGCTACTGACCGGGACTCGATACGCCGGTTCGCCGAACGCTTTCTTGACGGCCAAGCTCTCGACGCTGTCGTTGACTTGGGTACTTGTGCCATGGGCATTGATGTAGCCTATTTCGGAGGGGTTGAGTCTGCTATCCTTGAGCGCGCCTTCGATGCAGGCGATGGCACCGCGTCCGTCCGGATGGCTGTCGGTCACACGGAAGGCGTCCGCCGTCGAGCCGTAGCCGGTCAATTCGGCCAAGATGTTCGCCCCGCGCCGCTTGGCGTGTTCCAACTCTTCGAGAACGAGCATCCCCGCGCCTTCACCGAGGACGAAGCCGTCGCGGTTGAGATCGAACGGCCTCGAGGCCTTCTCCGGCGCGTCGTTGCGCATCGACAGAGCCGTCAGTCGATTGAAGCCGGTCACTCCCAAGGGGTGGATCATGCTGTGCGCGCCGCCGACGAGCATGAGGTCGGCGTCGCCGTGGCGGATCAGTTCGCCACCCTCTCCAATGGCTTGACTGCTTGCGGCGCAGGCCGTCAAGCAGTTGAAGTTCGGTCCGCGCAGATCGAAGGCAGCCGCCAGGTGCGCCGGCGTCGTGTGCAACTCTTGCTCGGCTTCGCGTCCCGGATGAAAGTCGCGCAGGGCACCGCGCTCGAAGTCGGCCACGTCGAGTTGTCGCGTCTCGCGGCGATAGGCGCGATAGATAAGCGACATCAAATTGTGGAAATCCTGAATCCCTTCACCGCTACCGAGGTAGACGCCGAACCGCGTGCGATCGACGCGCGCGTCGTTGAGGAGTCCGGCGTGTTCGAGCGCCTCCTTGGCGGCGACGGCGGCAAACTGACTGTTGACGCCACAATCTTCCCAGCGCTTGCAATCGGCGATGAAGCGTTTCAACTCGAAATCTTTGACCTGAGCCGCGAACTTCGTGGGAAAGCTCTGGGCACTGAAGGCACGGATCGGCCCGACGCCGCTTCGGGCATGCAACTGGGCATCGATTGTTTCGCGGACGTTGTGGCCCAAGGGGGTGATGCACCCCATGCCGGTGATGACAACTCGTCGTCGCATGAGAGGTAAACCTCGTTCTTCGTTCCCGTTGCCGATTCCGCATCCCGAAGATCGCCGAGCGGAAGGGCGTCAATTCCACTTGCGCACGATCAAGGCGGCACACTGTCCCATTTGCGTGAAACTCACCTTGAGAACGTAGGGCCGCTCGACGGACTTCCCCGCGCCGCTCAACACCGAAATAGGACATTCAGGATCGGGGTTCTCGTAATTAAGCGTGGGCGGCACGCGGCCTTCGCTCAACGCGAGCAGGCTGGCAGCCAACTCCGTCGTACTACCTCCCGCGCCGAGATTGCCGAGATAGCTCTTGACGGCCAACGCCGGAGGCGGCGACCCGCCGAAAACGTCGTGCAGGCTACGCGCCTCCCAGGCGTCGGACTCGCGCGTCGAAAGACCGTGGGCATTGATGTGGTCGATGTCGCGCGGTTCGATGCCCGCTTCGGCGAATGCCGCACGGATGGCGCGCGTCAAGCCATCGCCGCCGAGGGTAGGATCGAAAGCCGCCCCGAAACCGACGATTTCACCGTAAATGCGTGCGCCGCGTCTTCGTGCGTGTTCCAATTCCTCCACGGAGAACACCGCGGCCCCCTCGCCCACCACGAGACCATCGCGGTCGCGGTCGAACGGGCGACACGCCTTGGCCGGCTCGTCGTTACGGCGCGACAGATGCTCGAAGAGGCATTGGCGCACCATGCTGAGGGGATTGAGTTTGCTCTCGGCTCCGCCGACGAGGAAGAAATCCGCCTGATCGCGGAGGAGAATGCGATAGGCTTCGCCCATGGCCAGCAGTCCGGCGACATCGCCGGCCGTGACGCTGTTGTTAGGACCGCGCGCATCGTGCAAAATGGACACATGACAAGCGAGCATGTTGGGCAGATACTTGAGCATCCAGAGCGGTTCGATGGCGGGGATGCCCTGTTCGCCCCATTTTTCCAGATCGACGCGACCCGGTTGGCAGTTGGCGCTGACACACGCCGCATCGACGAGATCGGAGATTTCGGAAGCGATCAGTCCCGCGCCGAACTCGACGCCGAAACGAGTCGGGTCGAGTTTGCTCTTGTCCACCTTGCCGTCATCCAAAGCGCGTTGGGCACCGGCGACGGCGAGTTGAATGGTCCGCGCCATCACTTTGAGACCGCGACGGTCTTTTTTCTCGACAAATGTTTTGGCGTCGAAGTCGGGCACTTCACCGGCGAAGCGAACCGGCAACCCGGAAGTGTCGAACGTCTGGATGGGACGCACCCCGCTAAGGCCTTCGTGGAGCGAGCGCGAGAACGACGCCGCGTCCGTGCCGAGGGGACCAACAATGCCAATGCCGGTGATAACGATCCGGCGCGACGATGCAATCATGGAACAGCAGCGGCGGCAACCGTCTCATGCGACGATTGCGACAAGCCACCCCTCCTCACCATTCGCTGATACTAAGAACGTCCGCTTCCTGTTCCTCGTTTAGCCCTCTGCCGTCCCGGCAGAGCCTCCCGTCCTGTTTTTGTCGCCGGTCATCCGCCCCAGCAGATACTTCATCTCGCCGCTGAAAACGAAGTTGCGATCGCCGAACAGTTGTCCCGACCGCGCTCGATCGAGGTGGGCGAAAAAAATCTCGGCTTCGGCCGTCAACTCATTTCCAACCGAGACGCGCCCTTGCACGGCCGCCCCTTCGGGTCGGAGGTGCAAGATCTCCGCGTCGTACACCAGTTGTTCGCCCGCCAGCATCTCGCGGTGGAAGACGACGCGCGGCACTTTGGCGAGGACAACCTTCTCCTGAAAATTGTTGACCTCGCCGACCAGAATCCCGCCCGTCTGCGCCAACCCTTCCAGGATCAGCGCGGCCGGCATCACCGGGTAACCGGGAAAATGGTCGCGGAAGTGGTCTTCGGCGAGGCTGAGATTCTTGATCGCCCGCGCCGATTTCCCACTCTCAAACTCCAAAAAGCGATCGATCCATATCCAACGCATGATCGCCCCGCCCGGTTCTTTCGCTCCTTGCTTCTGCCGAGGGGCGGCACAAAGCAAGAGAGGCAAACTCAATTATTCGTGCCGTTTTCCAGTTTGCCCTGGATGTAGCGCGCAATCAAATCGACGGTAAACAGGTCGCTCAGATTGCCGACTTCCGGGTTCTGCTCGAAATGGCTCAGATCGGCGAACGGCATCTTGGAACGCAATTCGTCGAGTCCCTTGGTCGTGACGCGGCCGTCCTGAACCAAGTCGGGATCGCCCTGGAAAATGGATTCGGGGAACAACTCGCCGCGCGGAATCTTGATCCCGAATTCGCGCTCGAGCCGGAACACGATGTCCAAGAAGTCGATGGACTCCGCGCCGAGATCGCCTTGCAGAGTGGAAGTGGGCTTAATGTCTTCCTCGTCCACGTTCAGCGCCTCGACCAGCGTCGCGGACACCTTGTTGTAAATTTCTTCCTGCGTCGGCATTGGAGCAAACCTCCCAAAAGGAAACAAACAATCGGAAACCTTCTCCACGATCCGAGCGGCCCATCCGCTCGGTGATTCGTTTATTCCGCCACCGCGCCCAGCGTCAGCCCCCCATCGACGGTCAGAACCTGACCCGTGATGTAAGAACTGTCGGCACTGGCGAGAAAGACGGCCACGCGGGCAATGTCTTCGGGCGATCCGATGCGCCGCATGGGGATGTACTTCACGATGCGATCGCCCGCTTTATTCCGCACCGGAGCGCTCATGTCGGTCTCGATAAAGCCAGGCGCGATGGCGTTTACCGTCACGCCTCGCTTCGCTAGTTCGACGGCCAAGGCCCGCGTGAACGAGTTGATCGCTCCCTTGCTGGCCGAGTAGTTCGTCTGCCCCATGTTCACATGGTCGGCGGCGACGCTCGAGACGTTGATAATCCGTCCCGCGCGACGCTGCATCATACCGAAGGCGACGGCATGGCAAAAGTTGAAGACGCCGCCCAGGTTCGTCTGGATTACCTTGTTCCATGCCTCGGGCTTCATCCGAACGAACAAATCGTCCTCAATCACGCCGGCATTATTGACCAGAATGCCAATCGGCCCCAATTCCTTCTCGACGCACTCAACGCATGTCTTTACGGATGCCGCATCGGCCACATCGGCCTGAAGGGCAAGCGCTTTCCCGCCTTTGGCGTTTATCGATGCCGCCAACGTATCGGCGGCTTCCCGGCTGCCGCGATAAACGATGGCAACCTTGGCCCCCTCGGCGGCAAAAGCCTCGGCAATGGCGCGGCCGATACCCCGACTACCGCCCGTAATCAAAGCGTTCTGGTCCTTCAGTCTCATGGCTCTCACTTCCTCTATCCATCGACGGTGCGGAAATCGCGCATCCTCAAGTCTTCGGGAGCATCTACGGAAGCCGCAGCATTCCGTATAACTCTCGAAAATGCCGAATCATTCGTTCGTCTGCCGCTTGCCGAGACGGATCGCGGTCGCGCAGGTTGTAATGGGCGAGGGTCAAGCGAGCGGAAACCGTACTTTGACCTTCCATCTCACCCTTGCCCTTGAACGAAGCGGTCCCCTCGCCTCGCTCGGTTAACTCGACCGTAACGCGCATCTGGCGGCCCGGCTCCATGAAAGTTCCATACTTGATACCCTTGGCCTCGCGCAAAACCACGACGCTCGAAGCGAAGTCGTCCGACACCCTCAGCAACCACGCTCCCGCCTCGACCAAAGTCTCCAGCATCAGGACGCCGGGCATCACGGGAAACGTCGGAAAGTGATCCGCCAAATACTCCTCGCCGAGCGTGAGATTCTTCACCGCTTGCAGGCTTTGGCCCGGATGCACTTCCACGATCCGGTCGATCAGATTGAATCGCATGGCCCGCTCGCTCGATGCTTAAGTAGTTCCTAGTAAGCACGTTCAGCCGATTTACCGGCCTAAAAAGGGAAAGTATAGCTATCCCTACCGTCAACGGCAACCCCGAAAGCCGTTTCACTACTGCCTCGCTCTCCCCGCTTACCCGTCTTCTCTCCCATGCGTTCCTCGCCCTTCGTCCTACTATGATGCGCTTCGACGGTATCTTTTGGCAATCTGAATTGTTTACAAACTCTAGGTAATTCACGCCGACTGTCCGTTTACTCGGCAGAGTAAGAATAGTCGGATTTGGCGGATCGTTGCGCCCTCCGAACCTCGAATCCGACTCGGCAGCAAAATTCTCTTCATGGGTAGCCCTCCGAACACCCTGACTCTTATCGACCAAAATCGGGGCGGAGTCGGGCGTTTCTCTCGATATTTTCGTCTCGATAATAAATCGGCAACGAATTTGGAAAAAATTCTGAAAGTCCTCTTGCAACGCGACACGAAGCCGCTTAAGATACTCATCGTTCCGCCGTTTGACGACTTCGGTGACTGGGCGACGCCGAGGGAGCCAGCGGCGGAACATTTTTTTCTCTCAATTCTCGTTTCCCTCCTTATCCATCCACAAATGCACATGCCTTAAAGTTAAAAGGGGACATCGTGCTCGTCTCCAGATGGCGCGGTAGAGATGCAGATTAAAGAGGGGCAGACGCTCCTCGACCGGCTTGCTCACGAAGGGTTTGTTGTGACCGTCGCCGCCTGGGTGAAGGAAAGCGATAGCGGCGATTGGTATCTTTACCTGGCGACTCCCCTCGTCGGCGAGGACCGGGCCAAGACAACGGCGTACCATCGCGTGAACGCCGTCCTCCGCAAGATGGAGGAGGAAGGCTTCGGGATGTACCCGTTTGACAAAAAAGTGATCGGGCCTAACGATCCGATTGCCAAGGACATGGCAGCTCACGGCAAAGCCCGTCCGGGAGGACCACCGACGCGCTTCCGAGGGAGCCGGCTCGGTGAGTTGTACGTCGAAGAAGCCTATATCTATCCACCGCCGGCAACTCCAGAGCAACGGGCAGGTATCCAACTTTGGGAGTGTGGCCGAATCGAGTTGCGGCCGGGCATTGGTCCAGCGGGTCTTTGCCGTATGGTCGTGATCGACCTGGAAAACAAGACCGTTTTGCAGAAGGGGACGTATCGCGGCACGATGTCCAACACGCAGCGCCTATCGCACGGTCACCTAGAGGTAACATGGGCGGAAGGCGGCGGGGTGCGGATTAGCGGGCCGTCAGCCTCGCAGCGCTGGCGCTGGTCGCAACCGCGTGCCGTTTGGGAAGAGGGCGGTTGTCCTCCCGATGAGATCCTCAAGGAAATTCTCACAGCGATGGGGTAGAGTGATTCGACACCGTGAAAACTGAGTGGCAGTTCGTTTTTTTGAGGGAAAAATGAACTGACACCGATTATTTGACACCGATTATTTTTCGGAAATCTGCGGCAAAATTCAACATCGTCGCAATCCATCAAAGCGAGAGCCAACGGTCTCCTCTATAATAAGTTGTGTGAACTGTCTTTGTAGATTCCGACGAGCCCGACCGCTTTTCCAATCTTTTCGCGCCGAAAGGAGGCACCGAGATGCTTAGAAGCGACCAAAAACTCTGGCAGCCCGATGATGAAAGCCATCTCTGGCGTTACATGGACTTTACAAAATTCGTTTCCATGCTCGACACGAAAACATTATTCTTTCCGCGTCTCGACAAACTGGAGGACAAATACGAAGGAACGCTGTCGAAACCCACGCTTGCGTTAGTCGAAAGATCGCTTGAGGACCAGCCTGAAGAACAAAAGGTGAAGTGGAGTCAGACGCTTGAGATTTACAAGAGTTTCAAGGCGCACATGTTCGTCAACTGCTGGCACATCAACGACCACGAATCGGCTGCAATGTGGGAATTGTACCTGAAAAGCGGCGAAGGCGTGGCCATAAAAACCACGTTCAAAAGGATCAAAGAGAGTTTATCATCTTGTCCGTATTCCGTGGACGCGTCCAAGGTACGATACGTCAATTACGAAACGGAGTTGATTCCCGTGGGCGGCGACGCCAGCATCTATTACCCCGTCGTACATAAACGGAAAAGTTATCAGCACGAAAACGAGATACGGCTGTTCTGCTGGGGATACAATATGAGCATCGAGGATCAGAAGGCGGCCGGCTTGGACCTAGCAGGTCCGATTCACCCCTGCTTAATCTCCCAACTTCCCGACCGGCCGGGAATCGGTCTGGACGTGAACCTCGACGTACTAATCGAGGAAGTCTACGTCGCCCCTTCCTGCCCCGGATGGTTCCTGAGCCTCGTGACGTCGGTCCTTACCAAATATGAGGTCAAGAGGCCGGTGCGCAAGTCAAACCTGGACTCGGACCCTGTTTGGTGAGGACCGAAAAATTGGTGAAAATCGGTATCAGGGCAAATCAAGGGCGACCTTGAGGCGGTCGTCTACCTCCCGCATCGCGCTCCGGGGCAGCTTGCCGATTACCTTCTCGATCAGACTCCGGTGGAGCGTCATCAGGTGATCGCAGCGCACCACTGAATCGCGGAGTAGACCTGAGGATTTCCCCCAGGCGCTGGCTTTTTCGATTAGCAATTGCGTGTCGATGCAAGTCACCCGATTCGTGTTCGAGGTGATTAGGGCCAGGATCACGTCATACAGTTTATCGTTCTCGTTGATCTCGTCGCTTGACACGACAAGAGCGGGACGCTTCTTCTTATCAGACAAGTCGGAGTACGGAAATTCTACCAAAACTATGTCGCCTCGGTTCACGATGGGAGATCCAGTCGGTTCAGGAAGTGGAGTCGGCCTCATCGGCGGCCCCTTTCATGGCTTCTGGTTGCCTCGATTCGCGTCATAGTTGTCGTATTCGTCCATCAGCGGATCGTCCCAACCCGCTCGCATGGCGGCCCGCAGTTGGGTCTCGTAAACATCGCGCATCTCTTCCTGCGGCGAGATCGGTGTGCTGGCTCGCACCGTCGCTCCCCCGTGCAGAGTACAACGTGGTCGGATCGTTAGGAGTTGCGGCACCCTGAGCAGGTTATCCGTACAGTCGTCGTCGGACTGGATGAAGCAGACTCCTTGCTCTAGGTCCAGGTTGCTCACTCTCATTGGCGATAGGCAATCTAGGTTCGGAGCTGCCTTGCGAAGATAGTTGATCGCCTTGAGGTTCGGCAGTTTGAACACTAGCCGGGTCAGCAGATACTTGAAGATCGTAGCCGGGATGCGGTCGGGGAATTGCGAGGCCAGGATGAATGACAGCCCGTCGTGCCGGATTTGCGTGATGGCATTCTCAAGCTCCCCGACAAGCTCCTTGGAATTGACGTACTCATGGGCCTCATCAAAGATGACAACCTTGTTGACCCCGTTCTTGGTACGGCGGATTAGGTCGGTGATAACCAGGCAGAGCTTGAGAGCATCAGCGCTCGTCATCGTTTGCATTCGCAAGTCGAAGACATTCAAAGCCCCACTCTTTAGCACATCTCCCCACTCGTACTCCCTGTCGTCGCACAGCCACTTCTGAGCGAACGTCAGGCGATTCATCGCCCTTTGTCGCTGTGCGTTGGAGAGCCGTTCGTCCGTTTGGATATGCTTCTCCAGGTTCTTGAATGTCAGTCGCTCCTCGTAAAACAGCTTTTGAATAATGTCCCGCACAATGTCCATGTATCCCGCGTGTGGGTTGGGTGGCTTCATCAGGATTTCCCAATGCTCGGCACTCAACTCGTTGGGCCTGAACTGGATGGGAAACGTGGGGATACCTCGGTACTCGTCCTGTCGCCGTTGGAGTTCCGGGCCGTAACCGAACACATTCAGCCGTTCGATCCCAACCGGCTCAGCTTTGTATTCTGAGCGCAGCCTGGTGATTTCACGCGGCTCGGTGTTGGGTTGGCGGAAGCTCCAATACTCGAATCGGGCTTCGGGATTCTGTCGAAAGTTGAAAGCCACAACGCTGAGCGGGCTCCGGTGCGAACTCAAGTTCGGAATCGATAGCAGAGCGTTCTCGATAAGCACGCCGAGGGCGTAAGACTTCCCCGAACCCATGAAGCCGAGTAGCACCATGCACTGCGGCTTGGCGAACGAGACGGCGACGGTTCGTCGATCATCCTTTAATTTTCCGATCAGCCCAAAGTGGGCGCTCTTGAGGTCGTTGTCTCCTAGGAGAACATCGACCGGCACTTCAGGACGCGGAGGTTTGTCCCAGCGACTTTCGGGCTTTGGAAGGATGCAGGAATCCATTTTTTCGGTGATCGGCGGAGCTTGCTTAGCCGGTGGCTTCGGATGCGAGTCCGGGATTTCGGCGGCGCGTCCGATTGCTTTCTCCACACAGGGGGAGCGAGCGGCAGCCACCCGAAAGAGTCGTGTCCGGCGGTAGGTTCCTTCGCTCCGCAGGTGTTGGATGAACTCATTCTTGCTGATCATGTGTTCGCCGAGCGACAAATCGTGTTCCTCAATGGCGACCAAAGTATCGTAGATGGCGTTCAGAGGGCATATTTCCTCGTTGCCAACATCCAGGAACTCCCCACCCAAACGGCTAAATTGTTCGATGTATTCCTGGCCCGCCTTGCCACGGATTTGCTTACAGCGGCGGTCCCGAAGAATAATAGCGTGCTTGAACTCCTTGCCAGACAGCAACACGGCGTTGAGGTTCCGCATCCGGGCGGCGAAAGCATTGCCCTCGCTGTACAAGACGGCGAAGCACAGCGTATCTTCGCCTTGGAGCGGCTTGAGGACGAAATTTGACGGCATCACCTTGGAACCGCAGATCGCTTTCTCGAACGATGCCTTCTCTTGAGCGAACTTCAGCATTGTTTCAGTGATGTTTTTGACACGCCCGAAGAAGTCCGGCTCCATCGGGATTTCTCGGTCGTAGGTGCTGCGCTGCTCGGCTTCAAACCTTACGAGCGTCGATCTGAGCAGATTATCAATGGCTTCCTGCGTGACCACTGGCGGGAGAGAAGGCTGCGCATCCCCAACAATCCAGGATTCGAAGAGGGAGCGGGCAGCCTGGAGAAAGGACCGAGGCGAGTTCGCCTGTGAGCAAAGAATTCTCACGTCGTCTTCGGTGAACGGGTAGATTTCCGTCGGCAAGCGGTGCTTAGTACGGGGTATCTCAAGACGGGTAGCGAGCATCTTGCGGCCGTGCTGCAGCCCAAACGTCTCCAGAGCCACGACCCGCTGGGCGATCCGTTCCGTCGCGCTGTCGTCCAATTTCGCCTTGAACCACGACTCCCAAAGACTCGGAAAGATGCATGTGACGACCAGAAAGTTCGGTGTCATCGTGAAGATTTCCCGAACCGTGTCGCCCCACCTCTGCGTCAGTCGTTTTTCGCCTCGCAGTCCTTCCAGTTGGTCGAATGCGAGGATCAAGGGCTGGTAATAGGTCGAGAGGATGCCGATGGTCCGGATCGCCCGGAGCGCTTGCTCCTCCCGCTGCTGCTGGATTGACCCGTCAGTGGAGGTTTCATCCATGTTAACCCAGCTTGTCGGTAGGCCGAGGCCTTTCGCTTCCTCCTCATCCACGTCTTGCCCGGAAAGCCATGTAAGCAGGACTCGCTTGCGGTCTTCCCGAGAGACGAAACAGTAGGTAATCAACACCTGGGCAATCATCTGGTCCACATCCGGCTCGTTTCGACGCATAAATTGTAGGGTGCGCTTACGAATCATGCGCATGTTCTTCTGACGCCTCTCTCCTTCCCCTAGCATGTTGAACAGGTTATAGGGGTCATCGCGTAGTCGATCCACCCAACGTCGTCTCTGATCGGCGTCTTTGCCTTCCCGGATGTCCTTCTCAAATTCTGGGATCAGGACTGCCGTGAAGACATGGGCGAGCAGGTCGTCAAGCTGGCTCCGCTTGGTGCCGCTCTCTGGTATGGACCGTGTGAGGCTATTGACCACGTTGAACCAAACGTGCTGGGCCACGGCCTCCTCATTGTTGGGCTTACGGACAAAAAGGATGTGATTCGACTTGGACAATTTGCGGGCGACTCGCATAAGCATATGTGTCTTGCCCGTGCCAGCCTCGCCCAAAATCAGGATCCCCTGGGTCTTCGGCTTCCCTCTAGACTCCTCCTTGGGGGTTAGCTCCCTCAGGGCAATGAGGATGCGCTTGTATGCCTGCTGGTTGTACTCCTCCAGGTCGGGAACGTCATCAAAGGGCGTATCGACTCGATCCAGAAAAACTGGAGGATCCTCTTCCAGCAGCGGGCGGAATTGATTCGCTTGATCGTTGTGCATGGGGCGCTCCTGTTTTTGGCCGAGGTTAGTACTCTTCGTCGCTTTCGATCATCACCCTTCCCAGGCAGGACAAAGTTTACTGGCTCCGAGAGTTGGTGGACGGTCGCGGATGTAACGGATCGATGGTTTTTGTAGCTGCGGAATTAAAAGCATCTTACGATGCCGGAATGTTACAAGCAAGCAAGAGATTGAATTGTCTCTGCTTTCGGACGAGCAAAAAGGAAAAGCTGTAGACCAGATCGAAGCGCGGGCACTCGACCGAGGCCAACTGTCGCCGCAACTCCGCCAGCGCCCGCGAAGAGTCGGTGTGGTACGGAGCGCCGCCGGACAGCGGATCGAAGTCGAGCAAGGCCGACGGGATCTCCGGCGGCAGATCGGCGCGGAGACGACGCAGCAGCCAGGATTTGCCGGTGCCGCCGACACCGTAGAACACGACGACCGGCAGCGGCTGTCCCGACGGCAAATCGAGGAGACGGCGCAGGACGTGCCGTTCTTCTTCCCGGTTGGTGAAGTGACGCAGTTCTTGACTCGGTGAAGATCCAGAAGCGAGCGAACGCGGCATAACGAGATCCTCTCCGCGAGCGGGCACGAGGGATTGTGGCTATGGAATAAATAGCGTATCAGATAGATACGATGCGAATCCAACATTTTCCGTGCATTTTCTCGGCGCGGATCAGGTCAGGCCGCAAACGGTTCAAAACGGGAAATGGTCGGTTCGACGAGAGTTCCTTTTCTCTTACGACGGCCCTGCCGAGTTACTTCGGTCGTTTGCCGGCACGGATGAGGCGGCCAAGACGAAGGATTTCCGCGAACGCCTTGTCGCCGGCGAAACTGCCGACGATCTCCCGATACCAAGGTTCCGCCGACTTGGCGGCGAGGGTTGCCCGCAATTCCGCCAATTCCTTCTCGACGCGCGCCAGCCGTCTTTCAAGTTGTTTTGTGGTCGTAGACATGCTTTTTATTCTCACCGCTCGGCGGCGGAAGACAAGAGGAATCAATACCGAAGG
The DNA here is from genome assembly GCA_021781415.1 of Planctomycetota bacterium. Classification (GTDB taxonomy): domain Bacteria; phylum Planctomycetota; class Planctomycetia; order Gemmatales; family Gemmataceae; genus JAJPHU01. The sequence goes on along the minus strand of JAJXWW010000192.1, from coordinate 9,594 downwards.
ATTTCGCCTGCCGGAGGGATTGCGGCAGCAATCAATAACCGCAAGAAGCTGTTATCGTTGCACGCGGATGCGCACGACGTTGCAACGATCCAACCTAAGTCAAAATAAGGGTTTGTGCTGATTTGTCGAAGTCGTTGCAACGACCTGTCCGTCGTTGCAAGGGGGGTGAGCGTCCGCTGCAACGATAGGCTCTCGCCCGGTAGGCGAGACGAGAAGTGGTCCATCATTAGCACTTTTCATACTAATGTCTCTTGATATTAGAGAAAGAGATGCTAGGATAATCCCCATGCAATTTGAGGCGCTCCAAGTGTTTTGCGACATTGCGCGGTGTCGCAGCTTCTCGCAGGCGGCGGCGGTGCAGCAGCCGCCGTTGACGCAGTCGGCGGTCAGTCAGATCGTGCATCAGCTGGAAAAACGGCTGGGCGTGCAGCTGATCGATCGCTCGACGCGGCCGTTGCAACTAACGCCGCTGGGACAGGTGTACCACCAGGGTTGCAAGCAGTTGGTGGAACGCTATCTGGAGTTGGAAGCCTCGATCAAACAGAGTCGGCCGCAGTTGACGGCGACGGTGCAGGCGGCGGCGATTTACTCCGTCGGACTCGGCGATATGGGGCAGTACGTCGAACGCTTCACGGCGGAGCAGCCGTTCGCTCGAGTTCACGTCGAGTATCTGCACTCCAATCGCGTTGTCGAGAAGGTGCGCGACGGCTGCGTCGATCTCGGCTTGGTGTCGTTCCCACGCAAGGCGCGCGATTTGGTGGTGTTGCCGTGGCGCGAAGAAGACATGGTTCTCGCCTGCCAGCCGGGGCATCCGCTGGCACGGCAGACAAAGGTTCGCTTGGAACAGCTGAGCGGCGAGAAATATATCGCCTTCGATAAGGATCTCGGCATTCGGCGGCAGGTCGATCGCTTTCTGCGGCAGCAGGGCGTGGCGGTCGAAGTGGAGTTGGAGTTCGACAACATCGAGAACATTAAGAAAGGGATCGAGATTGCCGGCGGCGTGGCTCTCCTCCCGGAGCCGACGCTACGGCAGGAAGTGGACGCGGGATTGTTGGCGGCGCGGAAGTTGGCCGACTGTCGCTTCGTGCGGCCATTGGCCATCATCTATCGACGCCAACATCGCCCTAGTCCGGCGGCTCAGCGCTTCATCGACTTATTGCTCGAAAACGGCAACGGCGACGCGCAGAAAAATGGCAACGGAACGGCGCACAAGAGAAACAAAGCGAGAAAGAAGAAGTAATATGACACAACGCTCTCTTCCCGAAAAGCAAGGGCTGTACGATCCCCGCCACGAACACGATGCCTGCGGCGTCGGCTTCGTCGTCAACTTGAAGAACCGGCACTCGCACGACATCGTCCGCGATGCGTTGCAGATTCTCAACAATCTCGAGCATCGCGGGGCGTGTGGCTGCGAAAAGAACACGGGCGACGGCGCGGGCATTCTGGTGCAGATGCCGGACGACTTTCTACGCCGCGAGTGCGCCAAGCTCGGTATCGACTTGCCCGCCCCGGGCCAATATGGTTGCGGTTTGGTCTATCTGCCGACCGACGAGTACGGAAAGAAGATCTGTGAAGAGGCGTTCGAGCGCGTGGTGCGCGAAGAAGGGCAAACTGTCTTGGGCTGGCGGACGGTGCCGGTCGATGCTTCGCCCTTGGGAGCGACGGCTCAAGAGTCGATGCCGATCATGCGGCAGATATTCATTGGATGGAACCAGCCCGCCGCGCAAGCGAGAGAGGGAGAGCAGACCTTGCTTGCGCGGCGAGTTGGCGATGATCTCGCCTTCGAGCGCAAGCTGTACGTCATTCGCCGGCGCGTCGAGAATTTGCTGAAGCTGAAGCCGTCGGCATCCGAAGCTGGAAAAGAGTTGTACACGCGCTGGGAAGCCGACGTGCCGCGTGAAATCGAGGCATTGAACGCCAGCCATCGCGCCATGTTCTATGTGCCGAGCCTGTCGTCGCGGACCATCATTTATAAGGGCATGCTCAATGCCGGACAACTGCCGTTGTTCTTCCCGGACTTAAACGATCCGCTTTTTGCCTCGGCGTTGGCGATGGTGCATTCGCGCTTCAGCACCAACACCTTTCCCACCTGGGCGCGGGCGCATCCGTATCGCTACATCGCTCACAACGGCGAGATCAACACGCTGCGCGGCAACGTCAACTGGATGACGGCCCGCGAGCGCATGTTCGCCTCTCCGTTGTTCGGCGACGACATCAAGAAGATTCTGCCGGTCATCGACCAGAGCGGCAGCGATTCGGCGATGTTCGATAATGCTCTCGAACTGTTGGTATTGGCCGGGCGTTCGCTGCCTCATGCGGTGATGATGATGATTCCCGAACCGTGGAGCGGCGACGAGGGAATGAGTGCGGAGAAGAAGGCGTTTTACGAATATCATGCCTCGTTGATGGAGCCGTGGGATGGTCCGGCGTCGATCGGTTTCACGGATGGACGGCGCATTGGCGCGGTGCTGGATCGCAACGGATTGCGTCCGTCGCGCTATTACGTCACCAAGGACGATCGCGTCATCATGGCATCGGAGGTGGGCGTTCTCGATGTGCCGCCAGAGATGGTGCTACACAAAGGTCGCTTGCAGCCGGGCCGCATGTTCCTCGTGGATTTAGAACAGGAACGCATCATCGACGATGAGGAATTGAAGAAGCAAATCGCCACGGCGCACCATTACGACGAATGGCTGCGCGACAACCTGGTGACGCTGGAGCAACTGCCGCCCGGCCCGCGCGTCCACGAACCGGATCACGACACCGTGCGCCTGCGGCAGCGCGTGTTCGGTTATACGTCGGAAGATCTGCGCATCCTCATGGCCCCGATGGCAAAAGACGGCGCGGAGGCCATCGGCTCGATGGGCAACGATGCCGCCCTGGCCGTGCTATCGGACAAACCGCAGTTGCTGTACAACTACTTCAAGCAATTGTTCGCGCAAGTGACCAATCCGCCGGTGGACGGCATTCGCGAAGAAATCATCATGGCGATGGAGACGACCATCGGCGCGGAGTACAACTTGCTCGAACCCACGCCGCGTTCGGCGCGGCAAATCAAATTGAAGTCGCCGATCCTCAAAAACGACGAACTGGACAAGCTGCGCCAACTCGATGGCAAGGGGCCGGGTAATTTCAAATCGGTGACCCTGCCAATCCTCTATCCCGTAGATGAGGGAGAAAAGGGACTGGAAAAGGCGATGATGGCACTTTGTCGCCACGCCAGCCAGATGGTCGCGTCGGGCCACGACTTCATCGTACTCAGCGATCGCGGTCACACGCGAACGATGGCTCCCATACCCGCTCTGCTTGCCGTCGCCGGGGTGCATCACCATCTGATCCGCGAGGGGACGCGCACCAAAGTCGGCCTCGTTCTCGAAAGTGGCGAGCCGCGCGAGGTTCATCATTTCGCCCTGCTCATCGGCTACGGCGCGGGAGCGATCAATCCGTATCTCGCCTTCGAGACGCTCGACGACATGATTCGACAGGGCGAATTGAACGGCATCGACCACGAGAAAGCCGTTAAGAATTACGTCAAATCCATCGGCAAGGGCGTCATGAAGGTCATGTCGAAGATGGGCATCTCGACGGCGCAGAGCTACTGCGGTGCCCAGATCTTCGAGGCGATTGGATTGAGCAAGGAAGTGATCGACAAGTATTTCACTTGGACGGCGTCGCGGATCTCCGGCGTCGGTCTCGATGCCATCGCCGCCGATGTCAAGGCGCGGCACGACCGCGCGTTCCCCGAACGACCGCTCAACGGCCATACGCTCGATGTGGGCGGCCAGTATCAATGGCGCAAAGAGGGCGAGCATCATCTGTTCAATCCGGAGACGGTTCACAAACTGCAATACGCCGTGCGTACCGGCAATTACAAGACGTTTAAGGAATATAGTGAATTAGTAAATAATCAGGCCAAGAAATTGTGTACCCTGCGAGGGCTGTTCGACTTGAAGTTTGCCGAGCAACCGATTCCGCTAGAGGAAGTCGAATCGGTCGAGTCGATTATGAAGCGGTTCAAGACGGGCGCGATGTCCTACGGCTCGATTAGCAAGGAAGCGCACGAGACGCTCGCCATCGCCATGAACCGCATCGGCGGCAAGAGCAACACCGGCGAGGGCGGCGAAGATCCGGCCCGCTATGTCCTCGATTCCAACGGCGATTCCCGCAACAGTGCCATCAAGCAAGTGGCGTCGGGTCGTTTCGGTGTGACCAGCGAATATCTCGTGAATGCCCAGGAATTGCAGATCAAGATGGCACAGGGGGCGAAGCCCGGCGAGGGCGGTCAGTTGCCCGGAAGCAAGGTATATCCGTGGATCGCCAAAGTCCGGCATTCGACGCCGGGCGTCGGCTTGATCTCGCCGCCGCCGCACCACGACATCTATTCCATTGAGGATTTGGCCGAGCTAATTCACGATCTGAAAAACGGGAATCACCATGCGCGCATCAGTGTGAAGCTGGTGGCCGAGGTCGGCGTCGGAACCGTCGCGGCGGGGGTGGCAAAGGCTCATGCCGACGTCGTCCTCATCAGCGGCCACGACGGCGGGACGGGAGCCTCGCCGCAAACCAGCATCAAACACGCAGGCGCGCCGTGGGAGTTGGGCTTGGCCGAGACGCAACAAACGCTGTTGCTCAACGATCTCCGCAGTCGTATCGTCGTCGAAGTGGACGGTCAATTGAAGACGGGCCGCGATGTCATCGTCGGGGCGTTGCTCGGCGCGGAGGAGTTCGGCTTCGCCACCGCGCCGCTGGTGTCCGTGGGCTGCATTATGATGCGCGTGTGCCATCTGAACACCTGCCCGGTGGGCGTGGCCACGCAAGATCCGCGCCTGCGTGCTAAGTTCACTGGCAAACCGGAATATGTCGTCAACTTTATGCGCTTCATCGCCGAGGAGGTGCGCGAGTTGATGGCGAAGCTCGGCTTCCGCACCATCACGGAGATGGTCGGCCACAGCGAACGGCTCGGCGTGTCCAAAGCCATCGACCACTATAAAACGCGCGGCCTCGATCTGTCGCCGATCTTCTATCAACCGCCGATGCCCGCTTCCGTCGATCGCTACTGCGCCATCGCTCAAGATCACGGCCTAGAGGAAGCGCTCGACAATACCACGCTGCTGCCGCTGTGCAAACCGGCGATCGAGGAACGCAAGCCCATATCGGCCACTTTACCGATCCGCAATGTCAACCGAGTCACCGGCACGATTCTCGGCAGCGAAGTGACGCGCCGCTTCGGCGCGGTCGGTCTGCCCGAAGACACCATTCGCCTGCATTTCCAAGGTTCCGCCGGTCAGAGTTTCGGCGCGTTCGTGCCGCCCGGCATCACGCTGACTCTGGAAGGCGACGCCAACGATTACGTCGGCAAAGGGCTATCCGGCGGCAAGATCGTGGTCTATCCGCCGGCGGGATCGACGTTCGATCCGTCCGACAACGTCATCATTGGCAACGTCGCTCTCTACGGCGCGACGGCGGGCGAAGCGTATATCGGCGGCATGGCGGGCGAGCGTTTCGCCGTCCGCAACAGCGGCGTCGATACCGTCGTGCTGGCCGTGGGCGATCACGGTTGCGAGTACATGACCGGAGGACGCGTTGTCGTCCTCGGTCCCACGGGGCGCAACTTCGCCGCGGGCATGTCCGGCGGCATCGCCTATGTTCTCGACGAATCCGGCAGGTTTCCGCGCAATTGTAATGTCGAGATGGTCAAACTCTATCGTCTCGAAGACGAAGACGAAATCGAGATCGTCCGCGATCTGATTCGGAAGCACGCCGAATACACCGGCAGCGAACGGTCGCGGCTGGTGTTGGCCGACTGGAAGAACCAAGTAGCGCGCTTCGTGAAGGTGTATCCGAACGATTACCGTCGTGTGATCGAGACACAAAAGCGCTTCAAGGCATCGGGATTGTCGGATGAAGATGCCGTCATGGCGGCGTTCGAGGAGAATGCGCACGATCTGATGCGGGTGGGTGGGAAATGACGAACGGAGCGGGTGCGGATTATGCGAACCGAACTCTATTGGATCGAGGGTCCGTGGCCTGGCCGCCTAGCGATCGCGCCGCGTCCGCGCGGCGGCGATTGGCTCGAAGATGAGATCGCTTCGTGGCATAGCGTAGGTATCGACGCGGTTGTCTCTGCTCTAACGAGAGAGGAAAACGAAGAATTAGACTTGATTCAAGAGAAAAAACAGTGCGAAAAGACAGGGATTGAATTTATGGCCTTCCCCATTGAGGATCGCGGCGTACCTCCTTCCGCGAGAGCCTGTCAACCGCTGGTCCGTCACCTGGAACGGCGGTTGATGGAAGGAAAACAAATCGTCGTCCATTGCCGACAAGGGGTCGGTCGCGCTGCGTTGCTGGCGGCTTGTGTTTTGGCGTTGAGCGGACTCGATCCATCGTCGGCGTTCGAGCGGATTGAGACTGCGCGAGGCTGCTCGGTACCCGATACGAGTGAACAACGGGAATGGGTTGCACGGTTTGCGAAGGAGAAGTTGACTTCCCCTCCACAATCGGGCGGGACGCGATCGAGAACGAGGTGAGCGATGACAGCGATTCTCTCCAAGCAATCGACTATGAAACGGCCTCGAACGCACAAGGAATTACCGGAATCGGATGGTGCCATGGTCGAGAACTTTTTGGAACATCCGCAGAGTATTCTCTTGACGGAATCGATCTGGCCGCTCTTACAACGGCGTCATCCGGATGGGCAATTTTGCGTCGGGCAGAATAGTGCGATCTATTGGCGTGACATCGATCCTCCCGCCAAGGGATGCAAGGCTCCGGATTGGTTTTATGTTCCCGGTGTGCCGCCGATGCTCGACGGGGAATATCGTCGATCGTATGTGTTGTGGCGTGAAGTCGTCGCGCCTCTGTTGCTCGTGGAATTTGTTTCCGGCGATGGAGCCGAGGAACGGGATCGAACGCCGCTCACAGGCAAGTTTTGGGTCTACGAACAGGCGATTCGCGCGCCGTTCTATGCGATTTATGAAGTCGATCCCGGTCGAGTGGAAGTCTATCATTTAGTCGAGGGACACTATGAATCGATGGTGGCCAATGAGCGCGGACATTTTCTCATTGCCCCGCTGAATGTGGAACTGGGTATTTGGAAGGGACTATTCTTTAATCAGGAATTGCCTTGGTTGCGCTGGTGGGATGCGAACGGACAATTGTTGGTGACGGCGGAGGAACGTGCCGAGCGAGAACGCCAACGCGCCGAAGCTGCGGAACAACAATTACGTCGTTTGGCGGATCGCTTGCGGGCGGCGGGGATCGATCCGGATCAAGAGTGAATCACGGTAAGAAGCGCGAACGAATTCTGGTTCTCGACTCTCATCTAGGTCGAGGGCCAATCGCGGAGCATTGAGGGAGGGTTTGCGATGTTCGGAGATGGCTCGCTAACATTTAGGGAGTTCATGATGCGCGAGCCGCTGCCGCTGGCCACGATTCACGATGCCGTGCTGGAGTTTCTGCGCGGTCGAGAGGATGCCGTCCTTTACGGTGCCCAAGCCGTCAATGCCTATGTGGAAGAGCCGCGCATGACGCAAGACGTGGACATCGCCTCGACGCGCGCCGAGGAGCTGGCCGAGGAATTGCGCGCTTTCCTCAATCAACGATTTCACATCGCCGTCCGCGTCCGCAACATCCGAGACGGCCTGGGCTATCGCATCTATCAGATACAAAAGCCAACGAATCGGCATCTGGTAGATTTGCGTCCCATTGATGTTTTACCTCCTTGTCAACGTCTGGAAGAAGTTTTAGTTGTGACCCCTCCCGAACTGATCGCCGGTAAGGTCTTGGCATGGATAGGAAGACAAGGCAAACCCAAGGCCGGTTCGGATTGGCGCGATTTGGCCGAATTGCTGCTGACATTTCCGGATTTGAAAACGGAAGAAGGTTCGGTTGCCGAGCGCCTCCGCGCTGCCGACGCCTCGGAACAAGTGATGGCGGCGTGGAAAGATTTGGTCGCTCAAGAGATTCATTCCGAAGATGAGGACGACGAGTTCGACTATTGAGGCAGGCTTTTTTTGAGACGAGGTTTTGAACGATGGGTAAGCCGACGGGGTTTCTGGAATATCCGCGCGAGTTGCCGTTGGTGCGGCAACCGGCGGAACGCATCCACAATTGGTCCGAGTTTCACGAACATACCGACGAGAAGATGCTGCGCAACCAGGGGGCGCGGTGCATGGATTGCGGCGTGCCGTTCTGTCATACTGGCGCGCTGATCGAAGGCATGGCCGCCGGTTGTCCCATCAACAATCTCATTCCAGAGTGGAACGATCTCGTTTATCGCGGATTGTGGCGCGAGGCGCTCGACCGGCTGCACAAGACCAATAATTTCCCGGAGTTCACGGGCCGCGTTTGTCCCGCGCCTTGCGAAGGATCGTGCGTGCTGGGCATTAACGAACCGCCGGTGACGATCAAAGCGATCGAATGCGCCATCGTCGATAAGGGTTTCGAGGAAGGCTGGATCGTGCCGGAGCCTCCGGCGGTGCGCACCGGCAAGAAAGTGGCCGTCATCGGTTCGGGACCAGCGGGACTGTCTGCCGCGGCGCAGCTCAATCGGGCCGGCCATTGGGTGACGGTCTTCGAGCGCGCCGACCGTATTGGCGGACTACTGATGTACGGCATTCCCAATATGAAACTGGATAAAAGCGAAGTCGTCCAGCGCCGCGTCGATCTCTTGAAAGCCGAGGGCGTCGCCTTCGTCACCAACTGCGAGGTCGGCAAGGATTATCCGGCCGACAAACTGCGCAACCAGTTCGATGCCATCGTGTTGTGCGGCGGGGCGACCAAGCCGCGCGATTTGCCTATTGAAGGACGGCAATTGTCCGGAATCCACTATGCGATGGAATTCCTCCACGCGAATACCAAGAGTTTGCTCGATAGCCAACTCGCCGACGGACGGTACATCTCGGCCAAGGGCAAAGATGTCGTAGTCATCGGCGGCGGCGACACCGGCACCGATTGCGTCGGCACGTCGATGCGGCACGGCTGCAGGAGCCTCGTTCAGTTCGAGATTCTGCCCATGCCGCCGCTGACGCGCGCCGCCGACAATCCCTGGCCGCAGTGGCCGAAAGTCTACAAGCTCGATTATGGGCAAGAAGAGGCCGAGGCTATTTTCGGCAAAGACCCTCGGGAGTATCTCATTAACACGAAGAAGTTTGTCGGCGACGCCAACGGCCACGTCAAGGAACTGCACACCGTCCGCGTCGAATGGGTCAAGGACAATGGCCGATTCGTGCCGCGCGAAGTGCCCGGCAGCGAGCGTGTCTTCCCCGCTCAACTCGTACTGCTGGCGATGGGCTTCCTCGGTCCCGAAAATCAACTGCTCGATCGACTCGGCGTCGAAAAGGATGCGCGCTCGAACGCCAAGGCGGAACACGGCCAATTCACCACGAACGTTCCCGGCGTCTTCGCCGCCGGCGACATGCGCCGCGGACAAAGCCTGGTCGTCTGGGCCATCAACGAAGGACGCGGCGCGGCCCGCGAATGCGATCGATTTCTGATGGGGGATACGCAATTGCCCTAATGCTCTCGACGGAAAGAGAGGCTTCCGTTTCGAGAACCATTTCGTTAGGACGCAGGCAGGGATGCCTGCCGTCGGCG
>JAJXWW010000090.1 GCA_021781415.1 Planctomycetota bacterium | reverse complement strand
TCTTCAGGGTATCGCCGTCGGTCTCGGTGCCCTTCGAGGCCGAGCCGACGTTGCCTATGTCTCCTCCTGCGACGTGCCGTTTCTGCAACCCGATTTCGTTCGTCGTCTCGATGCCTTACTCGGCGAGGATGCCATGTGCGTGCCGGACGTGGGAGGCTACCGCCATCCATTGGCCGCCGTCTATCGCATCGAAGTCGCCGCCCTTGCCGAGCGCCTTCTGGTCACGAATCGTTTGCGCCTTTCCCTACTGTGCGATACAGCTCCAACGCGCCTCGTTCTCGCGGAAGAGCTTCACGATGTGGACCCGGCCTTTCAAACGCTGCGCAATCTCAACACCCCAGAAGAGTACGAGACCGCCTTGAGCGACTTGCGGCTTATGGACCAACGATAGCGTGGAAGACGACCGAAGCGATAGCCGGGGCTTACGCATTAAATCTTGTCCCGTTTCTTGTATGGGACGAGGATTTCTTCCAACGCATTCGTGATGTAGGCCGCCGCGAGACGCATTGTGGGCATCCTTTTCTTGCTCAGCGCGCAACACTGAAGAGATTGTCCATTGAGAACGTCGAAAATGCATTCAAAGGTTTTCTGTCGGGGAGTGTAAGAGCCGTTTTCTCGTCGGCGTTGAGCATGGCGGGGCGGCCGCTGATTTGGGTCGAGAATCCGAGAATCATGTAGCGTGGATCGGATGCGTGGGCCGTGGGGATGCGATCATCCCTCGCTGGCGCTTCGGGCTGGTGAGTGCCTTTTATCCCACTGGGGGCATACGGCCCTATGTGTACTCATCTCCTCCATTATGCCTACGCGAGGGGCGTTGTTACCAGAGCGAAGTTTGATCCCGCGAGGATACCCTCCCACGGAAAGTTGGCAAGGATACTCACTCGCCACATTGTAAGTGATTGAAGTCGAATAAGTTACAGTCCAAAAGTTACCTTGCCAACCCCCTAAAAGAGTTGGCAAGGTGACACTTTGATTGTGTCGGTGTGTCCGTCCGGCGAATTGCTTTGGGTAAGGGGCCTTTTTCTCTCCCTGAGTACAGGGGAGAGGGGGCTTCTCGGATTGCCTCTGAATGTTGCGGGTAGGATTCGGCGCTTTCAAACCGCATCGCAAAGGGTCGATTTAGCGCTTGCCCCAATTCATCCATAAGACGAGGGCTGCCTTGGTGGGATCGGAAGCGAAGCCGCCCAAGACGATGTCTCGTTTGCCTCGGTCGAAGAGATCGCCGACGGCGCAACTGACATAGTCGCAGGTTTCGGTCTCCAAACGGTGTCGGACGAACGAGCCGGGAGTTGTTTGCTCCAGGATAATTACCGCGTCGAGCTTTTGTTCCTTTCTCATGGGGAAATTTTCGGCGGGCAAGAAGCTGGAGGCCACGATGTCGAGATCGCCGTCGCCGTCGAGATCGGCGGCCACGGCGCGATGGACGCCGTACATGGGCGTCAGCGGATGATGCTCGAAGGTCCAGTCGCCCTTGTTTTCGAGCCATTGAACGCCGTGATAGGGCTTAAGAAGATAAGGCGGATCGAGAACATCGCCATTGGTGTACAGAACGTCGAGTTTTCCATCGCCGTTGAGATCGACGAGTTGAATGCCGCTGGAGCCGTAGCCGGGATGAGGAGCCTTGTAGAGCGTTTTCTTCTCCTCGAATCGTCCGTTGCCGTCGTTGAGAAAGGCTACGACGGTCTCGTGTTCTTGACTGATGAGCGCGACGAAGTCCGGTTTGCCGTCGCCGTTGAGGTCGGCGATGGGCACATGAATGGCCCCGTGCCGTTCGTCGAGGAGATTTACTTTGAAGTTCGGTTTCTTCCAATCGGTCGTGCGATTTTCAAGGTAGTAGATTTCTCCGATGGTCTTCCAGCCGAACGAGGCGACGAGCAGGTCGCGCTTGCCGTCGCCGTTGAAATCGGCGATCTGCACGTCGGCGATGCGGCCCTTGCCCTTGAGAAGCGTAATCGGCTCGAAGCGCCCTTCGCCCAGGCCGCGCAACCAGACGACGCTGCCGCAGCGGCGATCGGTCGGCAAAAGGTTGCCCAGATTCGCCACGAGAATGTCCGCGATGCCGTCGCCATCCAGATCTTCGACTTCGGCGTGGGCGGGATTGAATCCGCGATCGGGTCCAGTCGCATAGAGAAGACGCCATTTCGGATCGGGTAAATAGGGTTGTAACACCATCACCGCTCCGCCGCGCATATCGCAAGCGAGAACATCCAGCTTTTTGGGATCGAACAGGTGGACGAGATTGACGTTGGAGACGTTCGGTGGCGCGAGCTTCGGTACGCCGGTATAAGCCGGATACTCCCGCCGCTGAAAGAGTGTCGCAAATGGTTGAGCGGCGTAGCGAATGTCTGCTGGGGGAAGTGTCTCCGGAGCCTTCTCCTCGAAGGAATGGACGACTTCGAGAATGGGCGGCGGATACAACAGACGGCCGGATTCGGTGTAGGTGGTATACATGCGTTCGATGAGATCCTTCCACGCCGCGCGAGACAGCGTGTCCGGCGCGGGGCTTTCGTGGCAGGCACCGCAGAACAGTTGAATGCGTTGGGGAAGGTTCGGCGTCGCCGTCGGCTCTACGGAAGGCGGAGGCGGCGCGGGATCGTTGCCGTTCCGAGAACAGCTGGCGAGCGCCAAGAGAATCGGGGTAAACGAGACAAGAAGCACGATGCCGAAGCCGCGCCCAAACCCACTCTGCCGCCATTGCCGCGTTGGATACATGGAATTTCCTCGAACGGCGGCCGCTCGTACACGGTTTGAAGGGGCGCAGCCGACTCGCTTCGTTCAAATTACCGGCAGTGTCTCGCGCTCGCAAGACCGCGCGGCCGTGCCAATCCCCGCTAGGAAATCTTACCTGCTTTTTGTACAATCCCTTCCCGCCGGTGATTTCGGCGCGATGTGTCGGCCATGAGCCGTGCGCGGTACGGTGGGAGGGATCGAATCATGTCTCGGATCGTTCGCATAACTGTGGCAGTCTGGCTGCTCGTCGCCGCGCCAGCGCTGTTGGGTCAATCGACCGACCTGGAGCCGCCCCGTCGCCAAGCGCCGCTCAAGCCGGCCACGCGCCAAGAGCTGGATCATCTCGAAGCAGTCAAATTGTACGGTCTGGGCGTGGTGCGCGAGCATCAGAACCGATTGCTGGATGCGATGCGAACCTTTGAGGCAGCCCGACGCTACGATCCCGAATCCGCCGCCATTCATCGCGCCCTGATTCCGCTGTACTTCGCGCTCGATCGGCTCGACGATGCTCTGATCGCTTGCCGGCGCACGCTGGAGTTGGAGCCGGACGACTATTCGACCGGCTATCGATATGCGAGACAGCTGCGCGCTTTGGGCCAGAACAAGGAAGCGCTCGAAGCTCTCGCGCGCACCGCCGAATGCCCGCGCCTCAAAGATCGCTTGGAGTTGAGGGCACAGATCTTTTTCGACCTGAGCCAAATGCAAGAAGACGCGGGAGAGGCGGACAACGCAAAAAAGAGTCTGCGCGAAGTGTTGTCCATTCTCGATAATCCCGCAGCGCTGATGGATCAGGGGCCTTACAACCGCGAAGAGATCGTCTCTCAGTCCGCGGAAACGCACGAGCGACTGGGCAGGTTGTATTTGAAGGCGAACAAGAGCGCGGAAGCCGTCGCGGAGTTCGAGGAAGCGATGAAGCGCGATCCCCTGCGTTCGGCGCGCTTGGCATTGAACGTGGCCGAGGTTCACGTCGCGCTCGGGGAGCCGGTCAAGGCGTTGGCCCAAGTCGATCAATATCTGGGTTCGCTTCCGCGGGGCATGGAAGGTTACGAGTTGCGCATCAAGTTGCAACGCGAACTGAAGCGCGAGGCCGATGTGCTGCCGTCGCTGATTCGCTCGGCAACGGCGGATCGCAACAACACGGCCCTTCAGATGTTGTTGGCGCGCGAGTATCGCCAAGCCGGTCGCTCCGACCTGGCCGAGGCGATTTACCGCCGACTCCTCAAGGAGACCCCTTCGGCGGAAGTCTATCGCGGGCTGTTTCAACTGTATAAAGACGACAAGAATCGGGGCGGCGATCGGCTGTTGAGTCAGCTCGACGAGGCCATCGGCTCGGCCAGCGGCGATAAGGGCGACGGCAAGAAAGAGGAGATGGACGCGATACAGCGCGAAGCGGCCCAACAAGCGGCGGCGCAAGCGCGGACCATGCTCGTGGCCTTGCGCGACGATGCGGAGTTAGTGAACTTGCTCCTCTCGGCCTCGACGCGGCGTCTGACGGCCAACGCCGGATTGCGCTTCACCACGGCGATCATGCTCGCCAACTTGGCCGGGCGAACGCGCCAATTCGATGCCGCCGAGAAGCTCTATCGCCATAGCCTCAATGTGCGCGAAGGCACGCGAGACGAGGCCGAGATCTACGTCGGTCTGCTTACCGTGTTGTCCATGGCGCACAAGAACCAAGCCATCCTTGAGGTATGCAAACGAGGACTGGCGAAGGCGGAGAATACCAATCGTCTGCTGTTCCTCCGCGAAATGGCGGCGGCTCACATGGCTCTGAACCATGTGCGCGAATCGTTGGAGACCATCGACGAAGCGGTGAAAGCGGCCGGGGAAACCAGGTTGAGTTGCCGTCTCGAACGCGCGCAGCTTCTGTCGCAGGCCGAACGGCACGAAGAGGCAATCTCCGAGTGCCAGGCGCTCTTGAAGGAATACAATCAACCGGGAGACGTGCATAAGATTCGTTCGCTGTTGTCGGGGATTCATTCCGCCGCGCATCAGCACGAGAAGGCCGAGGAGCAACTGTTGCTGATTCTGAAGGACGATCCCGACGACGCCACCGCCAACAACGATCTGGGCTATTTGTGGGCCGACCAAAATAAGCGACTCGACGAGGCCGAGAAACGCATCCGCCGCGCCCTGGAGTTGGACAAGCGGCAGCGCAACAGTCTGTTGCACGTCGGCATGAACGGCGACCGCGACAACGCCGCCTTCGTCGATAGCCTGGGTTGGGTTCTGTTCCGCAAGGGCGATTGGCACGCCGCGCGGCTCGAATTGGAGAAGGCCAGCGCCCTGCCTAACGGCGACGACGACCCCGTGGTCTGGGATCATCTGGGCGACGTGTACTATCGCCTGAAGGAGCAAGAGAAAGCGAAAACTGCTTGGCGCACGGCCCTCGAACTGTACGAGACGGGAGGGCGACGACGCCCCGACGAACGCTATCGGGACATCAAGGAAAAACTGCGCATGGATCGCTCGGCAGCGAACCCCGTCGGTTCACCGACCTCGGCCCCGGCGGATCGGCAGCGCTAGTCGTCGAGTGTCCTACTATTTGCATCTGTGAAGGAGAAGCCATGTCCGGCCATTCCCATTGGGCGACAATCAAACACAAAAAGGGCGCGATCGACGCCAAGCGCGGCAAGTTGTGGAGCAAACTCAGCCGCGCCATCATCATCGCCGCGCGCCACGGCGGCGGCGATCCGACTATGAATCTCAAGCTGCGCTACGCCATCGACAAAGCGCGGCAAGTGAGCATGCCCAAAGACAACATCGAACGGGCCATCAAACGCGGTACCGGCGAGACCGAGGGATTGAGCTTCGAGGAAATCACCTACGAGGGTATCGGTCCCGGCGGCGTGGCCTATCTGGTCGATGTCGTCACCGACAACCGCAACCGCACCGCGGGAGAAATCCGCAAGATTTTCGAGCGCGGCGGCGGCAAGATGGGCAGTGCCGGTAACGTCGCCTTTCGCTTTGAACGCAAGGGGCTGTTCAGCATCGCCGTCGAAGGCGTCGATGAGGATTCGCTCATGGGAATCGTTCTCGACGCCGGCGCGGACGATATGAAGCGCGCGGGCAGCACCTTCGAGATCACTTGCGACCCCTCGGCCTTCGCCAAAGTTCAAGAAGCCCTCCAGAAGAACAATCTGACTCCGGCGGTCGCCGAGATCTGCCAACTGCCCAACGCCCCCATCGACGTGGACAAAGACACCGCCGCCAAAGTTTTCCGACTGCACGAAGCCCTCGACGATCACGACGACGTA
This sequence comes from Planctomycetota bacterium, assembly GCA_021781415.1. GTDB lineage: Bacteria > Planctomycetota > Planctomycetia > Gemmatales > Gemmataceae > JAJPHU01. Next base: position 4,965 of record JAJXWW010000090.1, on the reverse strand, counting down.
CAGAACGTCTACATGGATGTGAACGTGACGGAAGAGTTAATGGCGGAGGTGGCCAAGGCATAATCGGATTTATGCGACGACGGTCGACGAAGGTGAATCCCGCTCGAAAGAGTGGCTCACCTTCGTTCCAGCTCCGGCAGTTCTTCATCGAGTGGAGCCGGACTCCTTCGGACCATAAGGGACTCGGAAAGTCCGATTACTTCTGCTGCTCCGAGATGAGTCCGGCGAGATAATGTACGGGATCGCCCTGCTCGCGCGCTACTTCGGCCAGCGTCCGGTAATCGCCGACCTTGCGACACAAATCGACGATGCTCGGACACGAAAGCTGCCGATTGTCCTCGCTCGCCAGATATTTCCGCGCCGCCGCCAACGCCTCCTTCGCCCGATCCAAACGAAGTAACAAATTCACCAACACCTGTGCGGGATAGCTTCCCACTGTCTCTGGATCGGCCTTCTCGGCTTGCTCGCGGAAATAGCTCAGCCCTTCCTCAATGTTGTCGCCGGCCAAAAGGGCGAGATAGATGCCGATGGCACGATACTGGTCCTCGAAAGGAGGGTCGCCGCTGCCGAGGAACCGACCGGATAGACGTTGACCGTATGCACACAACTCGCGCGCCAGATTCAGTTCGGGACACGGTCCCAGGTTCATGCTCATTTGCGCGACGCTCGACAAATGCGAGAGGTCAATGTGGTACGCATCTTCGGCGAACAACCAATCGCGCCCGGCGATCGTCTCTCGGATGGTGGTCTGAGCCGGAGGTTGCCCTTCGTGCCGCTCGATGTCGGCGGCAAGGCGTTCGCGCAACTCGTCGTACAAAGCGCGGATCAACGCTTGCAAACAGTATTGGCGATCCTCCGGCGTATGAGGTAGTTCTTGGCTGCTCAACGTCGTAATGGCGTTGCACAACCCGAAGCGCTGTAAAATCCAAGTGAACCCCTTACGCGGATGAACGCCCTCGTAAAAAGCGATCTGCACCAGCGCTTGCAGATCCTCGTCCTCCGCTGGCCGATACTCGTCGAGCGCCTGATACACGGCCCTCGGTTCGTTGAGCATGCGGTAATACGCCCATGCTTGCGGCAGTTGTCCCTCGCGCAGAAACAATTCGCCGACGTGCCGACCGGCCCGGCGTATCGCTTCTTCGTACTCCGCGTGCGCGTGTTCCGGCAACTCGACCGCCGGTCCCGTGGGAATCGGCGAGACACCGAGTCGCACCCGCTCGCGCAGCAAGAGAGCATAAAAAAGACTCGAATAGTCCTTGTTCTCCTCAAGGCGTTCGCACAACCGTAGTGCGGCTACATCCGCCCCCTCGCTGGCACAGGCATTCGCAAGTTCATCGAAAATCGTCGCGTCCATGAATCACATCCCTATCGGCTATCGGCAATCGGCCGTCGGCTGTCGGCCATCGGCTCTCGGCTTATCATACCGAATCTACGCCCATCAGCCGAGTACCGGATGCCAATAGCCGATAGCCGAAATACCGTACCACTAACCGACAGCCGATAGCCGAAAGCCGATAGCCGATCTGCCGATAGCCGATCTGCCGATAGCCGATAGCCGATAGCCGACTGCCGATAGCCGAAAGCCGATCTTGACCCTCTCCGGCGGAAAATGAATAATTCCTCAATCGACAGGAAGTTTCTCAGCCCGCGCTTTCACCGTGAAGGAGTCGAGTTCATGCTGAGTTCGAGCAATGGTCTTTCCACAGGCGAGCAAGACGTGTCGACGCCGATAGCGATTCCTCAATCGCCGCGCGAGCGCTTGGCTCTGTTGCGTCAACTTCTGGGCGAACCGGCTTGCCGTCAACTCGGCATCTATCCGATACCCGACGGTTTCAAACTGTCGGTGGTCATCCCCGTCTACAACGAAGAGCGCTGGATCCGCGAAGTCGTGCGACGCGTGCGGGCCGTGGATATTCCAAAAGAGATTGTCATTGTCGAAGATTGCAGTACCGACTCCACGCGCGAGATTCTCAAAGAGCTGGAAGGCGACGATGTGCGCGTTTTCCTACAGCCTTACAATCAGGGCAAGGGGGCGGCCCTGCGGCGCGGCTTTCAGGAGGCGACCGGCGATGTCATTCTCGTGCAGGACGCCGATCTGGAATACGATCCCGCCGAGTACCCGCGTTTGTTGCAGCCGATCTTGGAGAATCGCGCCGATGTGGTGTTCGGCTCTCGCTTCATCGGCGAGTCGCATCGCGTTCTTTATTTCTGGCACTCCATCGCCAACAAAATGCTGACGCTGTTGTCCAACACGTTCACCAATCTGAATCTCACCGATATGGAGACGTGCTACAAGGTATTCCGCCGCGAGGTGTTGCAAGGGATCACGCTGCGTTCGGATCGTTTCGGTTTCGAGCCCGAGATCACTGCCAAAATCGCCCGCAAACGTCCCGGCCAACCGGACTGGCGCGTGTACGAAACACCGATCAGCTACTCCGGCCGCACTTACGAAGAGGGCAAAAAGATCGGCCTGAAAGACGCCTTCAACGCTCTCTATTGTATCTTGCGCTATCGCTATTTCGATTGAGACCGTCCATCGGTCATCGCCACGAACGGTTTAAGAAGCCGTTCGATTCACTGGTTTTTACCGTGAAAAATTTACGGACGGTTTCTAAGAAATGCACTTTGGCGTCGAAGAGACTCGACGAAACGCTCCAAGTCTGAAGCGTTGACGAAGACCAATCCTTCGCCCACGCTTCAGAGTTAGTCCGTTCGTCATTAGCTCGCCGCACGCAAGTCGGCGAGTTCTTCCTTGACCGGAGCGTAGTGGCTCGGTTCCATGCTGAACGACGCCGTGCCGCTGGTGAAGTTACGCAATTCGCTCGTGTAACCGAATAGTTCGGCCAGCGGGACGTAGGCGTGCAACTGGCAGCGGCCTTTGTCCATACTCGAATTGAGAATCTCACCGCGACGACGGCTGATGTCGCGCGTCAGATCGCCGAGGTATTGCGAGGGGGCCAGCACCACCACATTCATAATCGGCTCCAACAGCGTGATGCCGGCTTTCACTTGAGCATCGCGCGTGCATTCCATCGCCGCCAATTTGAAGGCGTCCTGCGAACTATCGACTTCGTGGTACTTGCCGTCCAGCAGCGTCGCTTGAATATCGACGCATTGGAAGCCGTACTTCGCTCCCTTGACCGTGGCATCGCGGAAGCCATGCTCCACGGAAGGAATGTACTCGGTCGGAACGACGCCGCCGACGATCTTGTCCATGAAATAGATATTATTCGGATCGGGCTTGTCGCCTTGCTCTTCCTGGTACGTCGTCCACTCGGCCACCTGCTCTTTGGTGAGCGGTTCGTAGCGCATGTAGATGACGGCGAACTTGCCGCGACCGCCGGACTGCTTGATGAAGCGCGTCTCGATCTCGACTGCCTTCGACAAGGTTTGCCGATATGCCACCTGCGGACGACCGACCGTTACCTTGACGCCTGGGGTGCGCATCAGCTTTTCGACCGATACTTCCAGATGCAGTTCGCCCATACCGCTGAGGATTAGCTCCTTCGTCTCTGGGTTCGTGCGACACTTCAAGGTCGGATCGTCGCGGACCAGCTTACCGATGGCGTCGGCCAACTTGGTCTCGTCGGTGGTGCGATCCGGCACGATGGCCTGCGAAATCACCGGATCGGGGAAGCGGATGTCTTCCAACGAAATCGGCTTCTCCTTATCGCACAGGGTATTGCCCGTGTGCGTCTGCTTGAGGCCAACGACGGCGACGATCTCTCCCGGTCCCGCCACTTCCAAGCTATCGCGGCGATCGCCCATCATGCGGAAGATGCGCGCCACGCGCTCGCCCCGGCCCACCGCCGTGTTCAATACATCGTCTTTGGGATGCAGTTCCCCCGAATAGATACGCACGAACACGAGGTCGCCGGTTGGCTCGCTAATGGTCTTGAAGGCGAGGCCGGAAAACGGCTCCTTGGGATCGGGCTTCCGCGACGCCTCTTCCTTCTCCTTGCTCTTGGGGATCAATCCCTTCACCGGAGGACGATCCAACGGCGAGGGCAGATAGTCGATCACGGAATCGAGCAGCAGTTGAACGCCGTGGAAATTCTTCGACGATCCGCACAGCACCGGCGTGAGCTTGCCGCTGAGGGTGCCGGCGCGCAAGGCATTCACGAGCATCTCTTCGGAGACCGGCTTGCCTTCCAGCACCAGTTCGAGCAGATGATCGTCGGCATGAGAAGCGGCTTCGAGCAAGTGTCCGTGATACTCTTCGGCCAACGCCTTGAACTCTTCCGGGATTTCGACGAGATCGTACTTAACGTGCGTCTTGTCCTTGGGATCTTTGAGGATGAATTTCATGCGCACTAGGTCGATGACGCCCTGGAAGAGATTGCTCTCGCCGGCGGGCAGTGCGCAGATGGCGGGAATGATGCCGAGCTTCTCCTTCATTTGCTGAATGCAGCCGAAGAAGTCCGCGCCGGTGCGATCGAGCTTGTTGATGTAGGCGATGCGCGGCACCTGATGCTTGTTGGCCTGATACCAGACCGTTTCGGATTGAACCTCGACGCCGCCAACGGCGCAGAAGACGCCGACCGCGCCGTCGAGAACGCGCAGACTGCGCTCGACCTCGGCGGTAAAATCGACGTGGCCCGGCGTGTCGATCAGCGTGATGCGCGTGTCGCCCCATTCGATGGTGACGGCGGCGCTGTTGATGGTGATGCCCTTCTGTCGTTCCAGCGGGTCGAAGTCCGTCGTGGTGTTGCCTTCATCGACATCGCCGACCTTGTGCTTGGAACCGCTGAAGTAGAGGATGCGCTCCGTGGTCGTGGTTTTGCCGGCGTCGACGTGCGCGATAATGCCAATGTTACGAAGGTTTTCGAGCATAGGTTCCTAGTGCCTCCTCAAGTCTTGATTTTGGGGTAGAGCCGTTTCAGTTTCACGCGGGCATTCTCGATGCGGAATTGCCAGTCCACGCCCCTTTGTTTTGCGTTCGTTTTGTCGGACCAAGCCGTGATT
>JAJXWW010000145.1 GCA_021781415.1 Planctomycetota bacterium | reverse complement strand
CCATCTCGTAATCCCCTCTCCACCCGATTCAGGGGGAGAGGGAATTGCGAGAAAGGAATCGGCAGGGGTAATTTACAGCGTCCAGCCCTTACGATACTCGAAGTGCAGGAACTTCTCGGCATCGGGAGCGTTGGTGAACTTCATGTTCTCGCCGTCCCATTCGAGCTTCTTGCCGGCGCGCATGGCGACGTTGCCGAGGAGGATCGTCTCGGTCAGCAAACCGGCGAAGTCGAAATTGGAGTATGCGATCTCCGGTTTGTTCTCCATGATGGCGCGGACCCACTCCGCCTTCATGCCGTCGTCGCCCTTGCCGTTACGGGGCAAGCGCTTCTCGGGTTTCTTGAAGCCCTCAAAGTTTTTCTTGGGCAACATGAGGTAGCGCGCGCCGTAGTCGTCCGGCGAATAGAGGACGCCCTTGGAGCCGACGAGGAGCGAGCCGCTTCCCGGCGGGTTTTCGCCGTGGAGCAGTTCCTTCGGCGGCAGGTTCTTCTGGCCGTCGCGGTGGCCTTCGTGCCAAATCAGTTTGCATGCTGGCATGTCGCCGCGCGCCGGGAATTGGAACGTGATGGTCGCCCAACCGGGATAAGTCTCCGGATTGATCTCACCGTTCTCAGCCACGATGCTAGTCGGATAGCCGAGTTTCAGTGCGCGGAAGGCCATGTTGGCGGTGTGGCAGGCCATGTCGCCGAGTGCGCCGGTACCGAAATCCCAGAAGCCGCGCCAAGCGAACGGATGATAACCGGGAGCGTAGGGACGTTCCGGAGCCGGCCCAAGCCATTCGTCCCAATGGACGTTCGGCGGTACGGGCTTGGAATCGGGCCGCTTGGTGAGTTTCGGTGCTTGCGGCCAAATGGGGCGATTCGTCCACACATGCACTTCCGTCACCGGGCCGATGCCACCGGCCTGGATGACTTCGACGGCTTCACGCAGACCGTTTTCCGCCGAGCCTTGATTGCCCATCTGCGTGCAGACTTTGTATTTCCGCGCTGCCAAACGCAACTCGCGGGCTTCGCGGACGGTGTGCGTCAACGGCTTCTGGCAGTAGACGTGCTTACCCATCTTGATTGCCATCATGGAGGCGGCGGCGTGGGTATGATCCGGCGTGCTGACCGTCACGGCGTCGATGGATTTGCCCATCTCGTCGAACATCTTGCGAAAGTCGTTGAACTTTTTGGCTTGCGTGTAGGGTCGTTGCTTGGTCTTCTTGTCCTCTTGATTGATCTTGCCGTTGAGCGTGTTGTCGTCGATGTCGCATAGGGCGACGATGTTGCCGACCTTGGCGGCACCATCCACATCGCTGCCTCCTTTTCCGCCCACACCGATGCAGGCGATATTGAGTTTCTCATTGGCGGCCTTGGCGGCCCCCAGCGTGACACCGCCCGCCACCCAGAAACCGATGCCCGCCAGGCTGGTTTGCTGGATAAACTGGCGACGATTCGTCCGTCGGCTCATGGAACTGCTCCCTTGTTGAGAAAAACGATGGTAGGCTCACACTGCGGAAGGCGATGGTTGGACTTTGACCTAATTTAAGGGGGCGGAGCGGCGATTGCAACTAAATCTTGAGAAAATGCGCCAGGAAAAGGCTGTTTGACCCGTCTCCGCAGCGCGAAGAACCAACACCGCTCTAAGCGATCCACAAATCGTGACATGCTTGTTCGTAACTCTGTTCGAGATCGAGTGGGAGAACGCGATCCTCCGCCAGCCACAGTGGTAGCGTCGGCAGCGGTTGGCCGACAGCCAAGATGTGCGACCAGCATTCCAACAAGGTTCGCTTCCCCTTTTTGCCCCATCGACAGGAGGCCGCATACAGATGGGGAGGGTCGGTTCCTAAAGTTGGGTCGCTGTGACCGAGGAAGGACAATAACTCGGCGTAGAGATTGAAGTGGCGAACGCTCACCAGATCGACGATGCTGACCGCGACACCTTTCTGAAGCAACGCCGCGCACTTGGCCACGAAGACGTTGCGGTGTTCCGGTCGATCCTTATTGGCGGGGCTGACAATCTCGATGGCCGCGACCAGTTGTCTTCCGCGTTGGGCATCGTAGATGCGGACTGCGTATTCGTCGTAATCGGGCAACGACGTTTCGATGGCGACGCTGGGCTTCGGCGGCGACCACACCGCGGTCGCCACGCCGCCCTCTTCGCTATCGCGGACGGGAGCCGAAACGAGGCGATCCGTGTCGAATGTCGCCAGGTCGATCTCCACGAACGATCCGAGATGAACGCGCGGCTCGGCCACGTATCCGGACGGCAAACATTTCCGCAGCTGTTGCACGATGATAGCCGGCCATTGACCGTGAAAGCCTTCCCACGAGGTAAAGTCATCGAGCGGCGGACGAAAATGATCGCGTAGTGGCACGGCGCATCCTCCTTTTACCCATACTATTTCAGACAACCGCTCACACTCGCCCTACACGATGGTAACAATTCTCTCGCGGTAATTCCAAGCTGTCAACCGAATCGGCTTCGACGATGTCGTCCATCAGGCGATCCACAAATCGTGACATGCTTGTTCGTAACTCTGTTCGAGATCGAGTGGGAGAACGCGATCCTCCGCCAGCCACAGCGGTAGCGTCGGCAGCGGTTGGCCGACAGCCAAGATGTGCGACCAGCATTCCAACAAGGTTCGCTTCCCCTTTTTGCCCCATCGACAGGAGGCCGCATACAGATGGGGAGGGTCGGTTCCTAAAGTTG
>JAJXWW010000024.1 GCA_021781415.1 Planctomycetota bacterium | reverse complement strand
AACAACCGGCGCGGCGAGGTAAATGGTGGCATGGCAAATCCTTCCGCTTAGGCGGAGACGCGGGGCGAGGCGAAAAGAGCAGGCGACTTCCTGCGTAGCGCGGTCGATTCCTCAGTCCATCAAGGTGGGAGGTTGCAGACATCCTGCGAGGGGAAAACGCCTTCAAAAATCGAAGACCACCCTACCAATCCTTTTACCTAATTTGCAAATGCGATGCCGACTTGCGCGAAAAGATTCGCCCAATCGGATCGATATTCCTTTCTCCTTATCTATCCATGAGTTGCGACGATCCGTTCGACGTTTCGCTTACGAGAGATCCGTCGAGGCGCTGTTTCCGTTTCGTAACATTACGATTCCAGCGTTAACGAACGGATACGCTTTCGTTCCCCTTGAGGCGAGCAGTGGGATATAGGGTCACGGTAAAGCTTTCCATCGATCGCACGATAAAGCTACTTTGTCCATCTCAAAAGTATTGAGAGTTCCCGTATCGGCGGAAATCAGCGTGGAACTTTTCAAACAGCCACTCCGAAGAGCGGCGGGATTCGTAGATCGCGGCATGTTTCTTCGTAAGTCGATTCCAGTTCGAGCGGTAGCGCGAAGTTGTCGGCGAGCCACAGGGGCAGCGTCGGAAGCGGTTTGCCAATCTCCAGAGCGTGCGTCCACGATTCGAGTTGCCAGACATTTTGGTTTCTCGTGGTGCGGCAAGCCACGGCGTAGAGTGTCGGCGGTTCCGGCTCAAGAAAAGGATCACTTTTCTCAATTTGTTCCAATAGTTCGCCGTATAGATTGAAATTGCGAGTCGTCACCAAGTCGATAATCGTCACCGATACTTGATTCTGAAGCAGCGCGGCGCACTTGCCGACGAAAGCCCTGCGATGTTCGGGGCGATCCTTGTTGGCGGGACTGACGATTTCGACGGCGGTCACGAGCTTTCGGCCTCGCTTCATATCGTAGACGCGCACCTCGAACTCATCCGCGCTCGGCAAATCGGTAACAATCGTCGCGGTCGGCTGCGGCGGTGCCCAAACGGCGGTGGCAACGCCTCCTCCGTTGCCATTCTCTTCAACGTGGAAGTCGGGATCGTTCAATTCAAGAGTGGCCACGTCGATTTCCAAAGACGCGCCGAAATGGACGCCGGGAACCGCGATAAATCGACGCGGTAGGCTGCGCACCAGCGTATGGACGATCATGGCCGGCCATTGGGCATGAAAGCTTTCCCAGGAAATCACATTGTCCACCGGAGGGTGGAAGTGATCGCGCAGCGGCATGAGAAGATCCTCCGAGGGGAACCGTTTCGATCGCTCCCATTGTAGCCGAATTGCAGGGTCTACGAGGCATCGTCGGCCATTTCGGCGGGGTTGGCCAAGTGGAAATCGACCACCAGCGGCAGATGATCCGAGGCGAGGCGGGCCAACGGCGTGCGCACGATGCGGGCGTGCTGAATATCGATGTCGCCTCGATAGTAGACCTTATCCAACGCGGCCAAGGCGAGAAACGAAGGGAAACTGCGAAAGCGGCGAATGGGTGCCGTCGCCTGCTGAAAGCCGTGGAGGTCGAAGCGGTGCTTGCCCAGCGTGTTGCGCCAATCGTTGTAATCGCCGGCGATCAACGTCGGCAGATGCCCAAACTCTAAAAACGATCCGTGATTGAGTAAATGCAGCGCCTGCCAACGGCGTTCCTTCTCGCGCAGGCCCAGATGCCAATTGACGACGTGCAACGGGCCGACCGGCGTATCGACGACGACGAGCTGCGCGCCGCGCGGTTTGCGGCGATGGTGGCGGATCGAAACCTGATACTCGTTGTGGAACGGCCAGCGCGACAGAATGAGATTGCCGTATCCCCCCTCGCGGTGCGGCACGTTCAATTGATAGAGGTGCGCCTTGGCCTCCAGATGGCGCGCCAGCAAGGCGGGCTGATCGTGGAACCGCGAACGGCGGACGTTGCGATCCACTTCTTGCAGGCAGACGAGATCGGGATTTTGCTCGCGAATGACCTCGATGACCCGTTCGAGTCGATAGCGCCGGTCGCTGCCGACGCCTTTGTGGATATTATAGGTCAACAAACGCATCTTTTCGGTCCCCACAACCGACGCAACCTCAGCCGTCGCTTCTTCTGCTATTATACCACTCGCGGCCTTGCGGCGTGAGCCGTTGGAACACCCGGCGGCTCACGCCGCCGGTTCGCCTAGCATCCGCTGGAACACCCGGCGGCTCACGCCGCCGGTTCGCCTAATAACCGCAGCGCGCAGGCAGCGCCTGCAACGCCAGCCATAGTTTGCGTCCTTGGCTGAGGCGGACGCGCTGGCCGAACACGTCGTAATCGCATTTTTCGATGGCGTCCAACAGGCCGCGATAGGTGCGCAGAATCACCCGATACACCGCGCGCCCGGAGGGATCGAGCAGCCCGCCGAGCGGCAGGGCGGCATCGTAGTAGCGGCGGGCGCGCTCGACTTGGAACCGCATCAGTGCGCGGAAGCGGTCGTCGCGCCGCCCTTGGTGTAAGTCTTCGACGCGATAGCCGAAGCGGTCGAGATCTTCGCGCGGTAGATAGACGCGGCCGCGCGCGGCATCCTCGGCGAGATCGCGGAGGATGTTCGTTAGCTGGAGGGCGACGCCGGCCGACTCGGCGTATTCCGTCGCCCGGTCGCCACGAAAGCCCCAGATGTGAATGCACGACAGGCCGACCGCCGACGCCACCCGATAACAATACTTATAAAGATCGATAAAGGTGTCGTAAGAGGTTACGTCCAGATCCATGCAAACGCCGTCGAGCGCTTCGTCGAGATAGCGGCGGGGAATGCCGTAGTCCACAATGGCGCGATGCAAGGCCGGATGCAGTGGATGATGGTACAGCCCACCTAACATTTCCTCAAACTGATGCCGCCACTCCGCCAGTCTCCGGCGCTTCTCGGCCGGTTCTTCGGGACCATCGCTCAGATCGTCGGCGACGCGCAGAAAAGCGTACAGCGCGCACATGGCCCGTCGCTTTGCCGTGGGTAGCAGGCGAAAGGCGTGATAGAAATTGCCCGCCTGCCGCCGCGCCAAGCGTTCGCAGTACGCATGGGAAGCGTACAAGGTGATTGCGTTTGGCCGCGATGCGCGGCGGAGCGCGAGGAAGTCCCGCACTCCGCCGCGCATCGCGGCCAAACGATCGCTTCGCCCCAGCGCTTGGACGACGAGCCAGCCCTTTTCCCACTTCGCCAAGGCCGGACGCCTCGCCCAGACGTTGTAACCCTGTCGTTCGATTTTCCGAAGCACGGCCAAGCCGCCTTGAGCGAACAGCTCGATATCGATGCGCATTTCCGATGGCATGCGCTCGACGAGGGGGAGGCCGCGCTGGAATAGTTCGCGGGTGCGATTCACCTCGAAGCGCATCAGCTCGGCAAAGGCGGGGGTGAAACGGCGGGCGGCGAGATCGTCGTCGCCGTAGCCGAAGCGTTCGCGGTCCTCGCGCGGCAGATAGACGCGGCCAATCGTGAGATCGCGGTTCACATCTTGCCAGAAATTGGCCAATTGCAGCGCGGTGCAGATGTGGTCGGACAGCGCCGCCGACTCCTCGTCGAACGCCTCGCACAGATACAGCACCAGACGGCCGACCGGATCGGCGGAACGGCGGCAGTAATCGAGCAGCTCGGCGAAGGTGTCGTACCGTTCGACTCGTTGATCCTGCTCGAACGCCGAGAGCAAATCGAGGAACGGCTGCGGTGGAATATCGAAACGGCGAATGGTGCCGCACAGGGCGACGAACACCGGATGATGCGGCCGGCCTTCGTAGCAGGCGAGCAGCTCCTCGCGCCACCAACGCAATAATTCCAGCGCGCGCGCGCCGCCTCCGGACTCGTCGGCCAGATCGTCGGCCCAGCGGCAATAGGCGTAGATGGTATGAAAATGGCGGATGAGCCGTCTCGGCAACAGCGTCGAGGCCACGGTGAAGTTTTCATAATGAGAGCGCGCCAACCAGCTGCAATATCCTTGCGCCTCGGCGCGCGACGGCGTCGCATAGGCACGGTCGGGACCGAAACGAGCCAGCTGTACGGCAAATCCATTCCTCATACGCCGCATTATAGCCAAGGCGAACCGGCTGCGTAAGCTGCCGGGTGACGGCATTAGCCAAGGCGAACCGGCTGCGTAAGCTGCCGGGTGGCGGCATTAGCCAAGGCGAACCGGCTGCGTAAGCTGCCGGGTGACGGCATTAGCCAAGGCGAACCGGCTGCGTAAGCTGCCGGGCGATGGCATTAGCCAAGGCGAACCGGCTGCGTAAGCTGCCGGGTGACGGCATTAGCCAAGGCGAACCGGCTGCGTAAGCTGCCGGGTGATGGCATTAGCCAAGGCGAACCGGCTGCGTAAGCTGCCGGGTGACGGCATTCGCCAAGGCGAACCGGCTGCGTAAGCTGCCGGGTGACGGCATTAGCCAAGGCGAACCGGCTGCGTAAGCTGCCGGGTGGCTGTGCCATCACCCGGCAGTCCATCACCCGGCAGCTTACGCTGCCGGTTCGCCAAGACTGCAAAATGGGTTGCAATAGGCTTGACTATCTTTCCGAAATATCCTACTTTATCAAATGTGGGGAGGCGTATCCGTCCGTGACCCTTCCCTTGGGGCAAGACTCGCGCTGGTGTGCCTTCCCGTCGCCACGGCCTCCGGCTTGCCCGATTCGTGCTGGAGCGTCTATCCCGTCCGTTGCCTCCAGGACTGTATCTGCCCCCTCTCGTGTTATTTCACATAGCCATACGGCAGGTTTACCCGTGCCGGAGGATTTTCGTTGCCTCCGCTGGCATGGGCGGGAGTTCATTTTATGTTCGGTTTGCTTTCATGCTTTAAGAAATTCTCGTCGTCTTCCAAGTCCGCGCGGCGTCGTGTGCGTCCCTTCGCGCTCCCTTTGCGTTTAGAAGAGTTGGAAGGGAGGCTTGTACCCTCGACCACGCCGTTCAATCCGGTGGCCACACCCGATTTCAGCGTTTTGACATCGAGTTCGGCCACGCCGTCCGGTCTGCCCGGACAGCCCGCTGGATTCAGTCCACAACAAATCAGTCAAGCCTATGGATTCAATCAGATTACTTTCAGTAATGGAACGATCGTCGGCAACGGCAGCGGCCAAACCATTGCCATCGTCGATGCCTACAGTCAGCCGAACATCGCCAGCGATTTGGCCAGCTTCGATTCGACCTACGGATTGGCCGCCCCGCCGAAGTTCACCGTCGTCAATCAAACCGGCGGTTCGTCGCTGCCCACTTCGGATACCAATTGGGGCGTCGAAGAGAGCCTCGACGTGGAATGGGCGCACGCCATGGCTCCGGGCGCGAACATTCTGCTCGTCGAAGCGAATAGCAGCAGCTACTCGGACCTGATGACGGCGGTGAGCTATGCCGCCAATCAGACGGGCGTTTCGGTGGTGTCGATGAGCTGGGGCGGCAGCGAGTGGTCCGGCGAAACGTCTTACGACAGCTACTTCACCACTCCAGCGGGGCACAACGGCGTTACTTTCGTGGCCTCGACCGGGGATACCGGCTCGTCGGGCGCGCCGGAGTACGGTTCGGTGTCGCCGAACGTGCTGGCCGTCGGCGGCACGCAGCTGACGCTCAATAGCACCGGCGGCTACGGCAGCGAGACCGGATGGAGCGGCAGCGGCGGCGGCATCAGCGCCTACGAATCGCAGCCCAGCTATCAAAACGGAGTCGTCACCCAGACCAGCACCATGCGGGCCGTGCCCGACGTGTCGTACAACGCCTCGTCGAACTCTCCCTACGCCGTCTACGATTCGTCCGGCTACGGCGGTTGGATCGAGGTCTACGGAACCAGCGCCGGCGCGCCGCAATGGTCCTCTCTGGTGGCCATTGCCGATCAGGGCCGAGCGCTCAACGGATTGGGTACGCTCGATGGTCCGTCGCAAACGCTGCCCGCTCTCTACAAGCTGCCCACCAGCGATTTCCACGACATCACCACCGGCAGCAACGGTGCCTACTCCGCCGGTGTTGGCTACGATCTCGTCACGGGCATCGGCACGCCCATCGCCAACGATGTGGTTTCCGGCCTGGTCTCCTACGGCAGCTCGTCCTCGACGCCGCCCTCGAGTCAGGGGCCGTATGTGGTCAACGCCGCCAGCGCCTCGCCCTCGACCGTCACCGGAACGACGACCGGCCTGAGCGTTCTCGGCGGCGACAGCAGCGGCGCTTCCAGCCTTACCTACACCTGGTCGGTCCTCAGCGAGCCATCCGGCGCGTCCGCGCCGACGTTCAGCGTCAATGCCAGCAACGCAGCCCAGAACACCACGGCCACTTTCCACGCCGCGGGCACCTATACTTTTGAAGCCACCATCACCGATTCGTCCGGCCTCTCGACCACCAGCGATGTCACCGTGACCGTCGATCAAACGCTGACCAGCGTGGTGGTATCGCCGGGTAGTGTCACCGTGGCCGACGGCGGTACGCAACAATTCACGGCCACCGCCGAGGATCAATTCGGCCAGGCGATGGCCACGCAACCCGCCTTCACCTGGACGCTGACCGCCGGCAGCGGCACACTCGGCGGCAGCGGTTTGTACACCGCACCGACCACCGGCACCGGCTCGGCCACGGTTCAGGCCGCCGACGCCAGCCTGAACGCCTCCGCCTCGATCTCCTTCGGCTCCGCCCCCGCCGCACCCTCGAATCTGAGCGCCACCGTCATCTCGACTCGACAGGTCAATCTGTCGTGGACCGACAACGCCACCAACGCCTCCGGCATCGTCGTCCAACGCTCCACCAACGGCAGCAGCTGGAGCACACTCACCACGCTCTCCGGCACCGCCACTTCGTATTCCGACACGAGCGTGAGCAAGAACAAGACCTACTACTACCGCGTCTATGCCGAAAACAGCTTCGGCAATTCGACCGATAGCAACGTGGTGACGGCCACGACTTCCAGCGGCACCGGCGGCGGCGGCAAGCACGGCAAAAACGGCGGCAAAACCCTCTTCGGCACCTTCAACGCCGAACTGTCGAATTACTCCAGCAGCAATCAACAAACGATGCTCGACACCCTGTGGTCCGATGCGTCGTTCGTGAATTCGCTGTGGTCGTCGGTATTGGGTCTGGGATCGCACGGCCATCGGGGTTAATCTCCGGCGAGCGGGGGGGCGTAAGCCCCCCCCAAGACGCGGGACTCCCGAGCGGGGGGCGTAAGCCCCCTGAGATTCGGGTCACTCAGGGGGCGTAAGCCCCCTGAGATTCGGGTCACTCAGGGGGCTTACGCCCCCCGCTCAGATTTTTGTCCGCTCGTCCTTCTACCAGCGCATCCAGACGCTATTGAGCGACGAAGATTGGACCTTCAAAGCACAAGGGCGGTTGAGGCACTCACAACCTCAACCGCCCTCGTGATTTGATGTACGATACAGCCAACACTCACGCAGCCGCCAACAAACGCCGGCGCGACTGAGCCATGAAGCCGAGAAGAGCGAGGGAGCCGAGAGCGAAGAGAGCGTAGGAGGGAGGGGTGGGTAGGACTAGACCACCAGGTCCAGTGTTTGGACCAGGGGTTCCAGGGACGACAGGTTCTGTTGTCTGACTGGTACCAAAATAGAAAGTAACCCCCGATATTTTCGATGTGCTAGCCATATGTGGCACCGTCAGATTGAACGAGGCTGATGATTGGAAATCTGGTTGATGTTGAAATATGCTCGGGTTGAATGTCGAGCCATCACCGGGGCCGAGAATCAAGTGATTCGGTTTGCCTCCGGAAAGAGCTGTCAATCCGTTAGTGGTGCCCACTGACCAATTCGAATTCGCTAATTGCTGGGTAGAACCCGTTAATGAGTTTGAACTGCTGGTGTACAATATCGTTCCCTGGCCCGTTATGTACGGAGAACTATTGTTGATCTGTACGACATTTCCAGACACACTATTCAACGTCACCGAACTAGAACTACCGGTGATAGGTGTGGTGGGCGGATCACTGACAGTAAATTGGAGACCGCTAATAGCTTGACTCGCCGAAACAATTCCTGATTCAAGGTTTGTTAAGGTCAACGTAAGGGTGTCGCCACTTAAAACGAAGTAGGCAGATGCGTCTACCGAACTTGTGTTTGTTTGAGTCACGAATAGATAATCCGCATGCGCGGAGATCGGGATCAATGCTAAAATGCCTAATCCAATAACAAGCAGCCAACATTTACTATGTGATCGTATTGCCTTACTCATCGTTCCGACTCCTGGGGATCTCAGGCACTTCAGTGTGCCGATCGTCCGGCGTGGGCGATCGTGTTCCTATGCCGAAGGGGGATCGGCATGGGAATTCGGGTTATTTTAGTGCGAATCTCGTGCCCTCGATGGCGAAAATCGACGCGAGAATGCATCGTCCTTTGATCCGAGAGACCGAGTCGTGTCCGTCAGGCGGTGCAAACGCCGCTTTTCGCGGAGATTACGCAGATTAACAAACGACTGCGACTTTTCATGCGGCGACGGAATTTTTCTGGAAACGAATTCGACATGGGAGCGCGAGGGGCGAATTCGTTACCTTTTCTTAACCCGTTAACGTAAACCCCGTTCACTTTTGGAAACACAATCTCGCCGTCAGCTTTTCGGATTGCTTACAACGAAATGTCTTGGTTAGCCGCGACGCGCAGCGGAGCGAGGTACAACGCGCTCCGCTGCGCGTCGCGGCTAACCAACGTGGGACGGCCGCTTACTCGCGCGTCTCGCGGAAGCGGTAGCCGACGCCGCGCACGGTTTCGATGAGATCGGACGTGCCCAGTTTTTTGCGGAGCGTTTTAATGTGAACGTCGATGGTGCGTTCGAGGACGATCGCCCCTTCGCCGATGGCGGCGTCCATGAGTTGATGGCGCGTGAAAGCCCGGCCGGGTTGGCGCAACATGCACTCGAGCAAGCGAAACTCGGTCGGCGTCAGGTCCAGTTCGCGTTCGGCGGCGTAGGCGCGATGGCGCACTCGGTCGATGCGAATATCGAGATACTCGACGACATCGACGGGATCGGCCACGCCTTCGATGCGGCGCTGCAATGCCTTGATGCGCTGGAGCAGAACCTTGACGTGAAACGGTTTGGTGACGTAATCGTCCGCACCCAACGAGAAGCCGACGACTTGATCGGTCTCCTCGGATTTGGCGCTGATGATGATGATCGGGATCTCGCGGGTGCGGTCGCCGGCGCGCAACTCGCGGCAAACGTCGAAACCGCTCAGCCCCGGTAGCATGATGTCGAGCAAGATCAAGTCCGGCAACAGCGTTTGCGCTTTGCGCAGCCCCTCTTGTCCGTCGTGGGCCACCACGGTGTCGTACCCCTCGCGCTTCAGGTTGTATTCCAAAACGTCGGTCAGCCCGCGCTCGTCCTCGACGATCAGAATGCGCATACGCGACGTCGTGGTACTGGACGCGGTGGAAGCGGTTGCGACTGCCATCATCTCTCTCTCCTTACGGCTATCGGCTTTCGGCTTTCGGCTTTCGGCTTTCGGCTTTCGGCTATCGGCTCCGATTTCTCTGTTCAAAGCATCCAACTGCTCATTCGGCTCCTCTGGCTGATAGCCGAAAGCCGATGGCCGATTGCCGACGTCAGCCGGTTGGGCGGTGACGGATAATTTCGCCTTCGACGAGGTACACGACATCTTCCGCGATATTCGTGGCATGGTCGGCGATGCGTTCCAGGTGGCGCACCGCCGAGAACATCGACAGCCCGGCTTCGACGAAATCCGGGGTGGACCGCATGGCCTGAATCAACTCGGCGATGATGTCGTTGTTGTAACGGTCTACTTCGTCGTCCATGCGCATGACCGTTTGGGCTTCCATGACGTTGAGGTTGACGAACGCATCGAGACTTTGCCGCACCATCATGGTCGTCAAATCGGTCATGTGTTGCAGATTGTGCGGGATGGGCAGCAGCGGCGGACGGGCGAGGTGGATGGCTCGCTCGGCAATCTCCTCGGCCAAATCGCCCATGCGTTCGAGGTCGGTGTTAATCATCATGGCGGCGATGATGCGGCGGAGATCGACGGCCACCGGCTGATGCAGCGCCAAAATCTTCAGACATTCCTCGTCGATGTGATTTTCCTCGCGGTCGATTTGCGTATCGCCGTCGATCACCTCGCGCGCCAGTTTCACATCGCGTTCTTGCAGCGCCTGAATCGACTTATGCACCGCCCCCTCCACGAGTCCGGCCAGGGCCAAGAGATCGTGCTGCAAGCCATCCAAATCGCGCTGCAAATGTTTTGCCATAAATATCTCGGCTGTCAGCCAATCCAATCTCTTCGGTTAGCCGCGACCCGCAGGGGAGCGAGAAGGGGCCGCGCTCCCCTGCGGGTCGCGGCTAACCTCGAACGTTATTCCTGGGCCACCGTCATCCGAATCTCCCCGTGATGTAGTCCTCGGTTTGCTTGACGAGGGGGCGCGTGTACAGTTGATCGGTGGGGCCGGACTCGATGAGGTGGCCCTGGAAGAAAAAGGCCGTCTGATCCGAGACGCGGGCGGCCTGTTGCATGTTGTGCGTGACGATGACGATGGTGTAATCGCGTTTCAACTCGAAGATGAGATCTTCGATGCGTGCCGTCGAGGCGGGATCGAGAGCCGAGGCCGGTTCGTCGAGCAGCAGCACCTCGGGATCGGTGGCCAAAGCGCGGGCGATGCACAGACGCTGGGCCTGACCGCCGGACAGATTGAGGGCCGAGTCGTCGAGGCGATCCTTGACTTCGTCCCACAGAGCCGCGCCGCGCAGACAGCGTTCGCAGATTTCGTGCAGTCGGGCTTTGTTGCGAACTCCGGCCACGCGCGGCCCAAACACCACATTCTCGAAGACGCTCTTGGGAAACGGATTCGACTTCTGAAACACCATCCCCACGCGCCGCCGCAGCTCGACGAGGTTGACGTTGCGTCCGTGGATATCGTCGCCGTCGAGAATCAGTTCGCCGGTGTGCCGCGTGTTCTCGATGAGATCGTTCATGCGGTTGAGGGAACGCAAGAACGTCGATTTGCCGCAACCCGAAGGACCGATCAACGCCATCACCGAGCATTCCGGGATGTTCAGCGACACGTCGAACAGCGTTTGTTTGAGACCGTACCAGAACGACAGATGCCGCACCTCGAACTT
>JAJXWW010000040.1 GCA_021781415.1 Planctomycetota bacterium | reverse complement strand
CGTTTGTGAGGTTTCGGTAACAAGGGCTGAATCAGAGCCCACTGGGCATCCGTGAGATCGCTGGGATAGGTTTGCGTCTTGCTCATATCCGTATAATACGGCGGAAGTCAATTCGCAAACACGCTCTAACCTATTCCCTCTGTCGGTCGTGCTTCGGGCGGAGATTGGGATACAACTTTTTTATTGATGACTGCCCTCGCAACTAGTGGATCAAGGCCTTTGTTAACAAGTTCTTCTTCAACCTGGCTCCTTGAACTACCGCTTTGCAGCATCGCCGCAGCTTCGTTATAAATCGCGGGCGTCAAGAGGTGGCGGATGGTTGCCGCGGCGGTTCCCTCATCGAGCCCCCGTTCGAGTAGTCGAGCTTGAACGACTTCGAGCGAATCACCTGCGTTCAGTAGATCGACAGCTAAATTGATATCGGCCTTGACTAATTTGCTCCTCCCCTTCGGATTGGACTGATCCATAGGCGAACATTCTTCCCGAAATCGTCTGTTTCGTCGAACCACCCGGCTCACTTGCGGAGCCGCCTGCACACTTTCATGCCGCGCGAAACCAGGATGGCGGCCCCGGTCAGCTTCATCCGTTGGTTATGCCATGCCCGGCGCACTACCCGAAAATCTCTGCGCGCGCCTCGCTGAAATCTGTGCCGTTCAGGCTATTTACGAACACACTGTGGCCCCAGAACATTCTTTGGTCATCGTGGAAGAAGTCGAGCATTCGATCGCCGGTAACATTGACAGCGTTCAGGGTCAACTTCGCCTCGAACTCGACTTCGGAGAGCTTCGGATTCGAAACTCTCTTGAAGGAACCATCGTCTTGTCCTTCGTCGTATTCGTTCCAGCCCTCGTTGTAGCAGTCTCGCAGGTCCCTGGCGGCTATTTTCTTGGCGAGTTTGTCGAGTTCCGCCAAACGGCAGACAACTTCTGCGGCGAGCTTTAACGTCGACTCAAGGGGCTGATCGTCGCCACTGATCCCAAGCTTGATGTCGCGCGAGCCGTACCGAATCGTTGCGATGGCATCGAAAGGGTGGCTGTCCGATTGCTCGATCTCGCCCAGGATGTCGTGCTTCATGGCAGCGTCTCTTGGGGCATAACGCTACGGCTAAGCTGCCGGGGCCGCCTCGGAAGGCGCGGCCCCTGCCGACTCAGAGTGGCGGCCCCGGTCAGCTTCAGCCGTTGGTTCGCCCTTATGGAGCATATGAAGCAAGTTTACACATCAGCCGAAGCTTACCGCCTTGATAATTGAAAAAGCAAAGCTCCATCTCCTCATTTCGCCGCAACAAGGAGTCAGTCGGGCCTTGGATCGAAAGGAGTTCCTCCCCTTTCTTCCAGAAGACCTTCTCCTTTTGGCGGTGGGTCACGCCACGCCGGACCTCGAAATGCGTTGCCAGGGCTGGCGACTCGTCTGCAGTGGCGGTTACCAGTAGGTTCACGTCGTCGGGTCCGGAAGCGAAGGGGTCCCAATAAATGTTCCCGTGGACGTTGTTTTCTAGCTCCGGACTCCACTTCTGAACTTGCTTTCTCAATTGATCTCCGGAGATCCGGCCGAGCGCCTCTTTCTTGCCATCGGACTCCGCCTCTAGCCAACAATCCACGAACCCGCCGCGGTATTCGTACGAGCACAAGTCGTTCATGCCGCCGGCCATGGTTGGCCTCAGCAATTTGTCGCGCACCAAGACATACTTGACGAAACGGACCGGCTCAGGGTTGATGGGGCCGGACGTGCCTTCCTTGATTTTCACGACCTTCTCTTCCCCTACCCCCGGGCCAGGCAGCAGGTGCCGCCAGGCCAAAAAGGCCGTTGTGCCGAAGAACGTACCGGCCAAGCCCCAGCCAAGCCAGAGAACTAACTTCGGAGAAAGCACGGGCACCTCGAAGAATGAAACGCCAGGGCGAACAAATTATTCTACACCTTTCAGCTACCTATCTTGGCAAGGCGTTGTAGCGCTGTCAAGCAAAATGCCGTGCTATTTTTCGACGATTCCACGCGGCTTGCACTGCCGGAGCAAATCCGCAAACCTTTCAAGTACCGTCACTTACAATAATCGATCTTTTTTTCTACTTCGGTATCCTTTTTTAGTCTTGACATAATCATCCGTATACTATAAATGTGTTCATAATGATACTGAAGAGCGACTATACGGCTTACGGCTGCATAGCGCCCTAAGAAGAGCTTTCAGCTGGATAGCACAACACGAAGCGGAGAGAGACAGGAGGCGCAATATTCATCAGGATCAGTGGTTACGTCGATTGCCGGCGCGAGAACGCAATTGGCTAACCCCAGCAGGAGCTAACCCCATGAAACTGCTCGAACAGGTCCGCAACTGTCTGCGCGTCAAACGCTACTCGTACCGTACCGAACAGTGTTACGTCCGCTGGATCAGTCCGTACATTCATTTCCACAAGACGGCCGAGGGTTTCCAGCATCCAGCCTTGCTTGGTGCCGCCGAGGTGGAAGCGTTCCTCGCGCATCTCGCGGTCGGGCGGCATGTGTCGGCCAGCACGCAAAATCAGGCACTGGGGGCGATGCTGTTTCTGTACAAGCACGTCGTGTCGCACTCGAACGATCTAGCTCACCTGCAGGCTCACGCGGAAGTTGGCGAAATGTCGCGCGAAATCGTCCTCGGCGTGCTTATTTCGCCTTCACAGACACACGCCCACCTTTCTCGATCACCAGTACCACCTTATCCCCCGGCTGGCAAGTATGGTTCAACGGGTATTCCTGTCGGGCTCCCTTGTCGAAGCGCAGCTTCAACTCGACCAGGGCGATCGGAGTCGGATACCTCTCGCTCCAGATCTCCTCCGACTCTTCTCCGATATTCGTCTGCCGTGTCCATGTGGTACCGTATGTCCTGGACGTGCAGCGCATGCCAACCTCGCGGATTCTCTCTCCGGTACGATTGTCGAGCCAAACCGTCGTTTTCGGACTGCGTTCACGGAGTTGGCTTTCCTTCATCACGGCATCAAGTGCGGCGTCATCGAGATTGGTTTGGGAGACACAGCCGATCGTCCCAAGGAGGGCACATGCTCCGAATAGCAATCGCAGAGAGAAATCCGAAAAGCTCCACGCGCTCATCGAAAACCTCCATGTCGCCGAACGAGTGATTATCAGCGCGATCTATCGCGGATCGCGCTTCAAGCAGACGAGGAGCGCCCTCGCATTTGTCAGGTAGTCATTGCACCGCAAGTGCCAAAACCACAAAGACTTACGACACGCCTCGCGGCATCGGAGCCGGAAGCGTAAGCGACGGCAAGAGAAGCCGTCGCTTACGCTTCCGGCTCCGACAGAAATCGTTTGCAGGCATGGTGCAAATCGACTCGAAGGAACCTACTCCCAGAAATCAACACAGAATGTCGTCGATAACACGACCGCTCGTCTCCGTCAATCGTTCGTCGCGGCCATCGTGGGCGAACGTCAGCTTCTTGTGATCCATGCCGAGCAGGTGGAGGATCGTGGCGTGAATGTCGTGAACGTGCGCCGGATTGTCCGCGGCGTAGAGGCCGATTTCGTCGGTAGAACCGTAAGTGATGCCGCCTTTGACGCCGCCTCCGGCCATCCACATGGTAAAGCCGAATGGGTTGTGATCGCGTCCGTTGCCGCTCTCGCTCATCGGCGTGCGGCCAAACTCGCCGCCCCAGACCACGAGCGTCGAATCCAACATGCCGCGCCGTTTCAGATCCTTCAGCAATCCCGCGATGGGGCGATCGCTCTCCAGACACGATTGGGCGTGATTCTTATCCAAATCGCTGTGGGCGTCCCATTTGCTGCCCGAACCCATGTACAGCTGCACGAAACGGACGCCGCGCTCGACGAGCCGACGGGCCAAGAGGCAATTGCGACCATTGCTCGCGGTCTCCGGACGATCGAGGCCATAGAGGCGCTGCGTGGCTGAGGTCTCGCGCGAGAGATCGACGGCATCGGGTGCGCTCGATTGCATCTGATACGCTAGTTCGTAGGCGGCAATGCGGGCTTCGATGGCATCGCTGGCCCCTCGCCGCTCGGCATAGTGCTCGTTCAAATCCTTGATGTAATCGACCTTGGCCCGTTGGCGTTGAACGCTGGTGTCGGCTGGGGCGTCGGCGTAGAGGATCGGCGTCTTGCCGGGGGCGAACTTCGTGCCCTGAAAGGTGGCGGGCATGAAGCCGGTACTCCAATTGCGGTCGCCGCCCGGCGGATCGGCGTCGTAATCGGTCAGCACGACGAAACCCGGTAGATTGTCGCAAACGCTGCCGAGGCCGTAGAGCGTCCAGGCTCCCAAACACGGACGACCGGGACGAAGATTGCCGGTGTTCATCTGACACACGCTGGCAACGTGGGTTTGGCCGTCGGCGCGGCAACTGCGAAGAACGGCCAAGTCATCGACACAACCCGCGATTTCTGGATACCAATCGCTCACCCACAATCCCGACTGGCCGTGTTGTTTGAACGCGCGCGTCGAGGCCAGCAGCGGGGTGTTGGCCGTGCTGCCCATCGCCGTCATGGGGCGAGCAAAACTCGACGGCAATGGTTTGCCCGCCAGCTTCTTCAACTGCGGTTTCGGATCGAACAGATCGAGATGACTGGGACCGCCGTCCATGAAACAGAAGATGACACTCCGCGCGCGCGGGGGAAAATGCGGGGGGCGCGGAGCGAGAGGATTCGTGGCCGCGCAGCGCGTGCGGCCTTCGGCGTCACGTGCCAGCAGCGCGGCCAACGCCAAACTGCCGAAGCCCGCGCCGGCGCGTTGAAGAAACTCGCGCCGCGACTCAGGCCGCGCGACCGGATGCGATCGACGAGAGAGAGGGAACGTCATAAACATCCATCGTTGGGGGCGAGAATCCCAAGGGAAATCTTAATCCACGTCGAGGAACTCGGCGGAATTGAGCAACGCATGGCACAAGTCCACCCAGGCGGCGCGAGCGCCGTTTCGGTCGGAACCCGAGTCGATCAACTGTCTCTGATGCGTCAAAAACTTCTCCGCCGCCTCGATCTCGTGCGCGTCCGGCTCGCGGTTGAAGACGCGCCGATAGGCGGAGCGAATCGAGGCGTCGGTATCGCGGCCTCGCTCCGCGACGAGGCGATCCGCCCAACAGCGGGCCTGAGTCAACGTAAACTCGCCGTTGAGCATCGCTAGAGCCTGTGGCGCGGTGATGGTGGCGGGACGCACCGGACAACTATTCACGCGGTCGGGTTGATCGAACGCGGCGAGAAGAGGATAAACGAGATTCCTTTTTGCCAGAATATAAATCGAGCGCCGATTGCGGTCGCAGGTCTGCGCGTCGGCATCCCAGGCATAGACGTTTTCCATCATCGCGGTCGGTAATTGCGGGCAGCTGCTGGGACCGCCCATGCGCCGATGGAGTTGGCCCGAAACCTGCAAAATGGCGTCGCGGATCGCCTCTCCCTCGCGCCGCTTAACGCGGGCGTGCCACAACAGACGATCGTCGGGATCGACGGAGCGGGCTTTGTCGGCGGAGGCATTTCGATTCGGCGACGATGCTTGCCGATACGTTGCCGATGTGACGATCAGACGGTGAATCCGCTTGAGCGTCCAGCCGCCGCGGATCAGTTCCGACGCCAAGTAATCGAGCAATTCGGGGTGCGTTGGCTTATCGCCCATCGCGCCGAAATCGTTGGGTGAGGCCACGATCCCCGCGCCGAGATGGTGTTGCCATAGGCGATTGACGATGACGCGACCCGTTAACGGATGGTCGGGACGGCACAGCCAACGTGCCAACTCGGCGCGCGATTTTCCCCCGGTCCCCTTTTCGAGACATTCGGGAAAGCCCGCCTCGACGCGCTCGCGCGGTCGATTGTAATTGCCGGTCGCCAAACGGTAGGTAACGGGCGGCTCGCCCGGAAGATTGACCGCTCCCATCGCCGTCGGCAACGGCGTTGGCATGTCCGCTTCGATCTTTTTCTGTAACTCGTCGTAAACCGCGCGTCGATCTTTGTCCAATCGTCGATGCGCTCGACTCACTCGGCGCTCGACCTGTTTGCCCGCGAGCGCCGCCAGCTGGCGCTGAAGGGGCGTTCGCTTGCGCTCCACGGTGTTCAAGGCCTTTTGCGTATCGGCATCGAAGGTGGCGATCACTTCATCGCGGATCGCTCGACGCGGTTCGACGAGCAGTGCATCGCGTTTGCCGCGCAACTCTTTGGTGTCTTTCTCCCACTTCGCCAAACGACGCCGATAGTCCTCTTGCTCTCCCGCCGAGGCCACGGGCAAATCGTCGCGCTGGATCAACGGTGTGAAAAAGGCTTGCAGGCGGAAATAATCCTTCTGCGTCAGCGGGTCGAACTTATGATCGTGACAGCGCGCGCAGCCGAGCGTAAGACCGAGGAAGGACGTGGCGAATACATCGGTCACATCGTCCAGAATGTCCTGGCGCACCATGCGATAGTTTGAGCCGTTCGTCTCTTCGGGGGGAAGGCGATAGAAGCCGGTCGCGATGAGGGCATCGGGATTGTTCGGCTCCAATTCGTCGCCGGCAATCTGTTGACTCAGGAAGCGGTCGTAGGGCAGGTCGTCGTTGCAAGCGCGAATAACGTAATCGCGGTAGCGCCAGGCACTGGGTCGCAGCCGATCGAGTTTGAAGCCGTCCGTCTCGGCATAGCGCACCACATCGAGCCAATGCTGCGCCCAGCGCTCGCCGAAGCGGGGCGAACGGAGCAGGCGATCGACGAGCCGTTCGTAGGCATCGGAGGACGTGTCGGCCTGAAAGTCGTCGCATTCGGCGGGAGTGGGCAGCAACCCCGTCAAGTCGAAGGTGACGCGGCGCAGCAAGGTAAGTTTGTCGGCTTGAGGATTGGGCTGCAGTCCTTCTTTTTCCAACGACGCCAAGACGAAGGCATCGAGGGGATTGCGCATCCAAGCGGCACGGCGAACTTCTGGTATCGCCGGTCGCTTCAGTGGGACGAAAGGCCAATCGGGCCGCGCGGCTTCATCGCCTCGGCTGGAGGCGGCAAGCGCGCCGAACAAGCACACGGTGAGTATGCAACACGGCCTGACAAGAGGTAGAGGGGTGGGATAGCGGCGGATCATGGTCGCAACCTATGTGGTTGATGCGGTTCGCGGAGACCGCCGGCCGAGGCATTCTGCGCCGGTCGGCACTTCGCCTGCCGTTGGACCAACGCATGCGCCGCTGCATGCAATCGAACAACCAGGCACGCTCTCTCTCAATAAGTAAAAGCTACGAGACATTGAGGCATCGCGATCCGGAATCATCATTGACAAATCGGATCGGCTGCCTCCAGCATAAAGGCGGGCATTTTCGTGGGACATTCCTTGCATCGGAGCCGTCATCCCCTTGAGCGCATGCAAAAGGAGACGTGGTTCCAAGGTCCACTCATCCTAGTGTAATGGGAAATCGGCGCTGTTGCAATGGCATCAACGAAGAGTTTGTCGAAATCGTTTTATCCGTTCTCGGAGTTTGGGTACGAGGATAGCAAGGGAACGTGGAAGGCAAAACCCGTGTTGCTGAGTAAGATGTGTGTAAGCTGTTCGACGCGCGTCGAAGCCAATTCAGTCATCGACGCGGCGGTCGGCCGCTCGATGACGCCGTGCCACGAGCGAGGACCATGTTCACCTCGGAATCCACTTGCTGGACCGTCATCCGCGCCGCCGCAGCCGGCAGTCCTGCCGACCGTGACGAGTTGGGTCGTCGTTATCTCGCCATCGTGCGCGCCTACCTTGCCGCCCGCTGGCGCGGCTCGCATCTGCTGGCGGACCTCGACGACGCGGTTCAAGAAACCTTCGTCGAGTGCTTCCGCCAGGGCGGCGCGCTGGAAGCCGCCGGTGAAGGCCGTGTGCCCAACTTTCGTCCTTTTCTCTATGGCATCGTCCGCAACGTGGCGCGACGCTTCGAGAGTCGCCTCGTCCGCGCCGCCGTCCCGCTCCCGGACATCGCGGCCGACGAGGACAGCCTGTCGCGCCTGTTCGAGCGCAGCTGGGCGCTGGCGATTATGACCGAGGCCGCTCAGCTTCAACGGCGGCGCGCCGGCGCGCGCGGTTCGGAGGCCGTCCAGCGCGTCGAACTGCTTCGGCTTCGCTTCGAGGAAAACTTGCCGATACGCACGATCGCCGAGCGTTGGGGCGTCCCAGCGGCCGAGTTGCATCATGCGTATGCCTTGGCCCGCAAAGAGTTTAAGGCCATCTTGATCGAGGTGGTCGCCTTTCATCACCCCGGTAGCCCAGACGAGGTGGAGCAGGAGGCCGCCGGTCTGTTGAAGGCACTTTCCTGATTTATTTCAAAATTTACTCCGAAATCTCGCGCGAAAACGATCCTTGGCCCGATCCTGCTCTATCAGACCTCTTCACACAGGAGTAAACCGATCGTGAACAAGCCGCATGATCCGAATGTGACCGCCGACCTGCCTGCCTCGTCGGTTCCGCCCGATTCGCTGGATGCGGGGCTGGCGGCGGGGTTTGGCCGGCCGATGGCTCCGCGTTCCAGCTTGGGCGATCTACGCCCCGTGCTGCTGAGGGAGGCGGAGGGGGAGAGTGCCCACGTCGTCAAACCGAAGTCCGATGCGATGCCGCCGAAGGAAGTGACTGGCGACCGCTATCAACTGTCCGGCGAAATCGCTCGCGGAGGTATGGGTGCGGTGTTGCGTGGCCGGGATGTGGACCTGGGTCGTGACCTGGCCGTCAAGGTGCTGCTGGAGAAACACGCCCATCGACCCGAAGTGGCCCGGCGCTTCATTGAGGAGGCGCAGATCGGCGGGCAGTTGCAGCATCCGGGCGTGGTGCCGGTCTACGACATCGGCCGCTTCGGCGACCGTCCGTTCTTCACCATGAAGCTAGTCAAGGGGGACACGCTGGCGCAACTGCTTGCGGAGCGCGAAACTCCGGTCGCTGACGCTCCCGGCTCGCCAAAAGATCTCCCGCGCTGTCTGGCCATCGCGCTCCAGGTGGCGCAGACGCTGGCCTATGCCCACGCCAAGGGGGTGATTCATCGGGATTTGAAGCCGGCCAACATCATGGTGGGTGCGTTCGGCGAGGTGCAGGTGATGGACTGGGGCTTGGCCAAGGTGCTGGCCGAGGGTGGCATCGCCGACGAAGAGCGTGCGGCAAACCGGGAGCGTTCGGCGAGCCGGGAGCGCGAGCGACCGGAAGAGATCACTACAATCCGCACGGCGCGGAGCATCGGCTCCGGATTCGGCACCGACACCGAGGCGGGTTCGCTGCTGGGCACTCCGGCGTACATGCCGCCGGAACAAGCGAATGGCGAGGTAGCCTTGCTCGACCGCCGCGCCGATGTCTTCGGTCTGGGTGCCATCCTGTGCGAGATCCTGACTGGCAAGCCACCCTATGTGGGACGCTCCCATGAGGAAGTGCGGCGCAAGGCGGCCAACGGCGACCTGGCCGACGCCCTGATCCGACTCGACGGCTGCGGGGCCGACGCGGAGTTGATCGCGCTAACCAAGACGTGTTTGTCTCCCGAAGCGAGCGACCGTCCCAAGGACGCGCAAGCGGTGGCAGACGGGCTGTCGGCGTACCTGAACGGCGTGCAGGAGCGGTTGCACCATGCGGAGTTGGCCGAAGCGGAGGCGAGAGCGAAAGCGGTGGAAGAGATCAAGCGTCGGCGGTTGACGGTGGCGTTGACGGCGACGGTGCTGCTGGCGTTGACGCTGGGCGGCGGCGGCTGGTTGTGGATCAAGGCCGACCGCGACGCCCGCCAAGCTCAGGTGAGCCGCGAGGTCAACGATGCCCTGAACAAAGCCGCCGCCTTGCGTGCGCAGGCATCGTCGGCCGCCACCGGCGGCGGATTGCTGTTCGCGCAGGCGCGGGAGCAGGCGCAGCGGGCCTTGGCCTTGCTCGAGAGCGGTCCTGCCGATGAGGGGCTGAAGACGCAGGTGACCCGTCTGCGAAGCGAATTGGACGAGGAGGACAAGGACCGCAAGTTGATCGCCGCCCTCGACGAGGCCCGGCTGGCCCAAGCGGAGACGCTGTCCGAGAATCGGTTCGCCCTAGAGCGGGCGGTGCCGAAATTCCGGGAAGCGTTTCGGGCCTACGGTTTGACGGTGGGGGAAGGCGATCCAGCGGTGGTTGCCGAGCGTATCCGTCAACGTCCGGCGGCGGTTCAGGAAGCGATCGTCGCCACTCTGGACGAGTGGGACGCCTTGGCGGCCGATGAGAGACGCGGAGTCGCCGAGCCGTATCGGGAGTGGCTGCGTGCGGTGTTGGCGGCGGCCGAGCCGGCCGAGGGTTGGACGGCTCAGTTCCGGGCGGCCCGAGAGGAGAAAGACGAGGCCCAGCGGAAAGCGGCCCTGGAGCGACTGGCGGCTTCGGCCGACGCCGCCACAATCTCGGCACGCGCGCTGACCCGTCTGGCCGGATACCTCGACTCCACAACAAGTGTTGCGTTGCTGCGGCAGGCTCAGCGGCGGTACCCCGCTGATTTCTGGATCAATCAGAATCTTGGAATGGGTTTGAATCATGAAAGGTCGCAGCCTGAGGAGTTGGCGGAAGCCGTGCGGTTCCTGACTGTCGCCGTGGCCTTGCGCCCGGACAGCCCAGGAGCCAATCTCAATCTGGGCCATGCGCTGGATCACAAGGGCCAGTTGGACGAGGCGGTCGCCTGGTATAAGAAGGCCATCGCGCTCGACCCAGAGTACGCCGCGGCCCACTACTCCCTGGGCAAAGCGCTGGCCGACAAAGGCCAGTTGGGCGAGGCGATCGCCTGCTACCACAAGGCCCTCGAACTCGACCCGAAGCACGCTAAGGCCCACTACAACCTGGGCATTGCGCTGCGTGACAAGGGGAAGGTGGAAGAGGCCATCGCCTGCTTCCAGAAGGCCATCGAACTCGACCCGAAGTTCGCCGCGGCCCACAACAACCTGGGCAATGCGCTGCGCGACAAGGGGAAGGTGGAAGAGGCCATCGCCTGCTGGAAGAACGCCATCGAACTCGACCCGAAGCACGCTAAGGCCCACACCAACCTGGGCAATGCGCTGTCTGGCAAGGGGAGGGTGGACGAGGCCATCGCCTGCCACAAGAAGGCCATCGAACTCGACCCGAAGTTCGCCGCGGCCCACAACAACCTGGGCAATGCGCTGTCTGGCAAGGGGAAGGTGGAAGAGGCCATCGTTTGCTACCACAA
>JAJXWW010000187.1 GCA_021781415.1 Planctomycetota bacterium | reverse complement strand
GGAACCCGCGTCTACACCGACCTGCTCGATTTGACCTATTTCCTCGGCGATCAAAAGATGGGCAAAGTCGAGCGCTTTCCGCTCACCAATGAAATCGCCGTCGACCCCAAGGCCAAACCGCCCGCTGAGCCGATCGTGGCCATTCTGAACTGGGAGAAGAAGGGTAAGTGAATCTCAGCGGCGAAGCCAAAGGCGTGCGAGATGGCGTCGCCGCTCCGGCTCGGCGAAGTCCTCGAACGCCGTGCGGTTGTGCAAGATCCAACGATTATTGACGAAGAACAGATCGCCCGGTGCCAGCGAGAATTCGACGCGAAGGGCCGGATCGTTCGCCGTCGCGTCGAGCGTCTCGAATGCCCGCCGCTCGGCCTCGCCCATCGGCTTGCCGATCTTCTCGTACCCAGCTTCGATCCAGTAGCGTAGATAGCGATACGTCAAGCCGGAGCCGTCCCACGAAAGGATGGGATATTCCACCGTGGGCGCGTCACCGATACGCAGTCCGCCGCGCCGGTCGATGGGATACGCTCGGTACAACAATTCCAACTCGTTGGGACTGCGCGCCAGCAGTTCGTTGTGAACGCTATACCCGCTGATTATCTGGCTGAGTCCGCCACTCTTCGCCGAGCGATGACATAACAGACCCACATAATCCACAATGTCCTCGCCGAACGAGTTGTCCGTATGAAAACTGCTCTCGGCGTTGG
Organism: Planctomycetota bacterium; assembly: GCA_021781415.1. GTDB lineage: Bacteria > Planctomycetota > Planctomycetia > Gemmatales > Gemmataceae > JAJPHU01. Next base: position 10,403 of record JAJXWW010000187.1, on the reverse strand, counting down.
TGACGGAGAAACGCGCGCCGTAGCGAACGTCTTGTCCGCTATCGCGCACGTCGTAAAGCAACGTGCCCTGCACGTTCTGTTCCACGGGCCGGCCAAGCATTTGACCGACCAGCCAATAGCAAACTTGCATCTCGGAAGGGTCGAGGCGATCGCTCGCCGGTCCCACGACGATGGCGAAGCCGCGACCGTCCTCGAGAGCGGTTCGCACCGGCTGAAGTTCGGCGGCGAATTCGACGCACGGTTCCTCGTCGAGGCAAATCTCGGCCAAAGGACGCGGCCGATCCCGCAGTCGGCGAATCGTCTCATCCAACGCCGCCAGACAGGCGGACGATAGGGAGTAGTACCACGCTCGGCGCTCGTCGATGGTCCACGCGCGCCAAGCCCGGCCATCGGTAATGGCTTGTGTGAGCATGGGGTCCATTATCTCGAACGCGCGTCAAAAAACCAGCGTTGCCGCGATGCCGCTACGCGTCGCGGCTAACCGAGATCAGGGCAAATCGCAGGAAGACCGCGCGAGAGTCCCATTCGGTCGTGAATATCGCCCGCCGTTTCGGAAAGGAATCAACGGGAGCGATACAAGTACCTCGATCGGCGTGCCGGTGATGATCCATTCTGCCGCCGCCGATCGTGTGGCCGAATTGGTTGCCATTAAAGAGCAAATCGCCGCGCGCTAGGACATGGGCGGCGAACCGAGAGTCAGCACGATCGCCTACAGCGATCGACCGCTCATCCCCGAAAATACTACGAACGCTTCAGGCTCCGAGGTTCAGGTTAGACAGACCCGGTCCTGCCGGCTGGGTATGGCTACGTCGGTAAAACCGAGTTGCCGAAGGCCCTCGGCCAGCGCCATGGCTTGCGGCGGTTCGCCGTGGACTAGACATACCTTGCCGGTCGCGGCAGCGGGGGCGAGCAGAGCGAGAAAATCGTCCTGATCGGCGTGGCCGGAGAAGCCGCTTATGGAGACGACCTCGGCCCACTTGTTCCATTGGCGACCGTGGAAACGAACCGTCGGCCTCCGTTGCAATAGTTGAGCGCCCAGCGACTGCGGCGCTTGGTAGCTGACCAGCACAATGCTACAGCGCGGATCGTCGATGTGAAGGCGAAGGTGCTGCAAGATGCGCCCGCCGTCGCACATGCCGCCGGACGCGACGATGATGCACGGTTCCGAGGCCATACTCACTTCGCGTGCTTCTTCCGGCGAACGGAAATAGTGAACGGAGGGTAGACCGGCGGCGGGAAGATGTTCGAGGGCGTCGCCGTAGCGGTGGTAGACTAGGGCAATGTTGGCAGCCAACGGGCTATCGACGTAGATGGGCAAGCGAGGCAATATCCCGTCGCGCATCCAGAGTTGCAGAAAGTGCAGCACGACCTGCGTGCGCCCCAGACTGAACGAGGGAATCAGTATCTTTCCACCGCGCGACAGCGCTGCGCGAACCACTTGGCCCAGCTTGGCGGCCATCGCTTCGAGGGTATCGTGACGGCGGCCACCGTAGGTACTCTCGCAGATGAGCAGGTCGGCGGGCGGGATCTGAGGCGGCGAACTCAGAAACGGAACCCCGCGCCGACCGAGATCGCCGGTGAACGTCACTCGATGCGTGCGCCCGCCATGAGAAAGGGTCAGCATGGAAACGGCGGAGCCGAGAATATGGCCGGCATCCACGAACCGCAATCGCACCTCGTCGCAGACGGCAAAGTCGGTCTCGTAGGGTACGGGCACGAACCGATCGACGGTTCGCCGCGCGTCGCCCCGCGAATAGGGATGGCTCGTTTCCTCGGCGTCAGCGGAGCCGACGATACTGGCGACGACGGCACCCTCGTCTTGGATACGGCTACTGTCGGCGAGCATGAGAGCGGCCAATTCGCAGGTCGCCGGAGTGCAATAAATCGGCCCCCGAAAGCCCTGATGGACCAGATTGGGCAGATTGCCGCAATGATCGGTGTGGGCGTGGCTAAGGACGACCGCGTCCAACGAGGCGGGATCGAAGGGGAAACTTGTGCTGCGGCGGCGTCCCTCGTCGCGCCGGCCGCGCACCAAACCGCAATCGAGGAGCAGGCGGCGCGAGCCGACTTCGATCAGGTGCATCGAGCCGGTCACCGATTGAGCGGCTCCCCAAAATGTCACGGACGGTTCGGTCATGGTGAGCGTAGAATACGGTATCATATCTTCATTGTACAAGAGAGAGACAAAAGGGTGTCGTCGCGGTACCGATATTTCGACGGCGGCGCTGCGAGATACAGTGGCATTATGGAGGCAGCCTTATGCGATCCTGTATTGTTGCCCTTTTTCTTACGTTCGGGACGACACCGCTTCTTCAGGGGGGCGAGCCATCCAAGAAGGAGATCGACGACATTTTCCGAGCCGCACTGCAATACTGGCGCGCTCCCGGTCTCGCCGCCGCCGTCGTATTGGACGATAAGGTAATCTACCTGAACGGTCACGGGGTCCGGCAGGTCGGTAGGAACGATCCGGTAACGGCGGACACTTTGTTTGGCATCGGCTCTTGCACCAAAGCGTTCACGGCGACGGCAATGGCGATTTTGGTCGACCAAGGAAAGATCGACTGGGACGATAAAGTAAGCGAGCATTTGCCGAGCTTCCGCTTGGACGACCCGCTCGCCGACCACGACATTCGGCTCCGCGATTTATTGTGTCATCGCATCGGCTTGGCACGGCACGATTTGCTGTGGTATCGCGCGCCGTGGAGCGTGCGGGAGAGCGTCCGGCGCATGGCGTTTTTGGAACGCAAATCCTCGTTTCGTTCGACTTACGAGTACAACAATCTCGCCTTTCTCGCCGCCGGCCAAGCCGTCGAAGCCGTCGCCAAGCAACCGTGGCATGTTTTTGTGAGCGAGCATTTGTTCGAGCCTCTGGGGATCAAGGATGCCGTCTTCACCAGCGGGGCGGCTCAAAAATCGGGGCGCGCCGCAACACCCCACGGGTACGACGCCGACGGCAAAATCGTGCCGATTCCTTGGTACAACGACGACGAGCAGATCCGCGCGTCCGGGTCCATCAAGGCCAGCGCCGCCGATTTGGCGCGCTGGCTGCGGTTTCAGCTGGCCGGCGGCAACTATCGCGGCAAGCAGGTCGTGTCCGCCGAGGCGCTGGAAGAAACGCACACGCCGCAGATTCCCATGCCGCTCGGCGCTCCCGGAGCGACGCAGTCTAGTTACGGCTTGGGTTGGCAGATCACCGAGTATCGCGGCCAGGCCGTCCACCTCCACGGTGGCGCGGTCGATGGCTTCCGCGCGGAGATCGTTCTGGTACCGCGCAAGAAGCTGGGGGTGGTCGTGCTGGCAAATGTGGAGGAGATGGGCGTCGTACAGGCGGCCAGCCGCAATCTGCTCGATCTTCTCCTCGATCTGGAAAAGAAAGATTGGAACCACTCGTTCGACGATGAGCGAAAGAAGTCAAAGGAAGCCGAGGCGGAGCGACTGCGCAAGCGCTTGGCCGGCAGCGTTCGAGGGACGAAAGCCAAGGCGCTCGATTTCTATGCCGGAACGTATGCCGAACCCGCCTACGGCACGGTGAAGATCGCCAAGAAGGGCGAATCGCTCGTGTTGACCTGGAGCAGCTTTACGATCCCGCTGGCGCACTTTCATTACGACACGTTCGTGACACCCGCCTCCGATCCGACCCTCCCGATGGAGCTGCGCGTCGCGCCGGTCGTCTTCGAGATGAACGAAGACGCGGAGATGGCCATCTTACGTTTCTTGGACCGCAAGTTTTCGCGCACAAAGAGCCGAGAGCGCACGAATTGAGTTCGAGGTCCAGGGGTACCGTTCGGTCGATGCCACGGATTCTGCTATAATAGAGTCGTTGTGCGTGGTCTATCGCCCGCGACGAGGACAGTTCTTCCCTTGCCGCGACCTAAGGACTACGAAATAGTGTGTGAGCCAGCGTTTCTTACCGGAGTCCGGGCATGAGCAACAATCCCGATGTGAATCCAGCGCGCGCGCGTAACAGCGACGAGGATTCGCGCATCACTGCCGATGTGACGCCCGCCCTCGCCAGCACCATCGAAGGGATGACTCCCGGCGCGCGCTTGGAGCAACAACTCGCCCGCGCTTTCGCGCGCCTCGGACAACCGTTCGAGGCCGCCGGCGTATCGCTGAGCTGGAACGGAACCGAGCGACTCGTCAAGCGTCTCACGTCGTTGGGCTGCTATGTAGAGATTCAGACCCAAGCCGATTCCTCGTTGTGCCGCGTCTTGCGGATGCTCAAAGGCAACGCTCTGGCCAAACAATTGGCGAGCATGCAGGCGGCCTCCGTGCCCGAAGCCGTCGCCAAGGCCGCTCTTTTGACTCTCGTGGAAATGGAACCGCCTTCGTCTACTCGGCAATCATCCGCTGAGAGACGGCCCATGCCAGAGGAGAGAGATTCATGCAAATCGTGAATCGGTCATCGTCGGCAACATGCTTCGCGTGTTGCGCCTTCTTGGGCTTGTTGTCGCCCGCCCGTGCCGCCGATCCGCGGTGGGCTTATGCCGAGCGCGTTTTGCGCAAGGCCGGCGCGGAGACGGATGGCTCCGGATTGCTCCAATTCATCCGCGCCCAAACGCTGAACGAAGATCAACGGAAAGCATTGGCCGACAAGGTTCGAGCCCTCGGCGCGGCGGACTTTGCCGAACGCGAAAAGGTCAGCCGCGAATTGGCATCGCTGGGACGCATAGCTCTGCCGTATTTACGTCTCGCCGTCGACGATCCGGATTTGGAAATCGCGCGGCGGGCGCGGCGATGTATCGAACGCATCCAACGCACTCCCCATCCGTCCGTGGTGGCGCTGGCGGTGCAAATGGTCAAAGTGAGGCGGCCACCCGGTGCCGCGGCCGTCTTGCTCGACTATCTCCCCAACGTCGAAGACGAAGCGCTCGAACAAACGTGGTTGGACGCGCTGCGTGCCGTGGGGTGGCGCGATGGACGCCCCGATCCCGTTTTGCTTGCCGCTCAGAAAGATTCGCGCGCCCTCTATCGATCCGCCGCCGCTCACGTCTTGGGACGAGGCGACTCTGCCGAGACGAGGCAGCGCGTCGCCCCGATGATGGATGACCGCGATGCCCGCGTTCGCTTCGAGGCTGCCGCCGCCTTGTCGCGCTTCGGCGATAAAAAAGCCGTCGCCATTCTCTTGGCGTTGCTCGACGACGGCCCGTTCCCCCTGGCATGTCAGGCCGAATATCTCTTGCGGATTCTCGCCGACGATCGAAGTCCCGAAGCCTCGCTGGACAAAAACGATCTCGCCGTGCGTAAGCAATGTCGCAAGGCCTGGGAAACCTGGTGGAAGACCGAGAGTGCGCGCGTCGATCTGTCCCGTCTGAAAGCCGAGCAGCCGTCCTTGGGCCTTACCGATGTGTGTGAAGACGGCGACGAAGGCAGCCGCGTCTGGCAATGGGCGCAAGCCGGTCAACCGTGTTGGGAGATTCTCCGCCTCGAAGGTGCCCACGACATGCAAGCGTTACCCAACGACCGCGTCCTCCTCGTCGAGCATCACGCCAATCGCGTCACCGAACGCGATCGAACGGGCAAAATCTTCTGGGAGCAAAAGACGGATGACAATCCCATCGCCTGCCAACGCCAGGCCAACGGCAACACCCTGATCGCAACGTATCGGACGCTGTACGAGCTGGACCGCGCGGGCAAGGAAGTTTTTCGCCTCACCGACCGACGCGATTTCCGCGACGCTCGCCGCTTGCCCAACGGCCACATCTTATACGTCGCCGGCGACGGCACGCTGGTCGAACTCGATCCGCGAGCCGAACACCAGATTCGCACTATCGTTCCAGAGAATTACGGCGAGGGGGCGAAGTATCGCGCTCGCGTCGAGCCGTTGCTCAACGGCCGCTATCTCTTAGCGCTAGGCGGCAGTAATCGCGCGATCGAGATCGATGCGTTGGGCAAAATTCGCTGGGAACGCGAGGTTCGCGCCCCCATGTCCGCCACGCGTCTGCGTAACGGCAACACGCTAATCGCCTCGTATGAGGATCGTTGTGTGCTTGAGGTGGATCGCGCCGGCAAGGAAGTCGGCAAGCAAGCTCTGGAGGGTCGCCCCTACGCCGCCCGAAGACACTAAGGATTTGGCTTGCAATAACTCGCCGGCTTCGGCCTCCGGTGATTCGTAGGGTGGGTCGAAGCGCGGCGAGGCCCACCGATTGGGCATGGTGGGGCTCGCTGCGCTTCGACACACCCTGCGGAACGCCTCATGCGGGAGGTTTTATTGTGAACCGGACCTTATCGGCCATCGAGGATGCCGCGCTGTACTGTTAGGGACGGCGTTCGTTCGTTTGCGACCGCATGGCGGCGAGGACTTGAGCGGCGTATTCGGGATGTCGAAAGCGCACCTGCAAGGTGCCTCGGCTCGGCGAATAACCTTTCATCTCGACGGGGGAGTGCCGCGAGGCCAGCGAGCCGAGAAGGAAACCAACGATGCCTCCCACGGACAGGGCGGCTAGCGCGACGACTAACAACAACGAACGATCGCGCCATCCTCCATTCCAAGCCAACAGCATGGCCAACAAGCAGAACAATAGCGATCCGAATTGCATACCACGGAGGCTGCCTCGATGTTGATCGTCGCGCATCCGCCGTTGGCAATCGTCGCAAACCGGAACTGCTAACTCCAACGGCTGAGAGGCCGGAAGGAAAAGTCCCATGAGCTTGTCGCCGCGCGCATCGAGGGTAAAGTTTTTCGTTCGCTGTGTTCGTTCGCCGCAGTCGCAGCAGCGCGGCGGAAACGCCAGCCGAGTGAGATGCACCGCGATCCAGCCGTTGCCGTCAGGAGCGAGAGCGAGATCGTCGCGTCCCGCTCGGGGATACGCTTCGGGCGGAGGCAATCCCTTGGGCATTTCGCGCCCCAATCGGCGACCCAACATCAGAAGTAACTCGCCCAATTCGCCGGCCTTCACCTCGTACCGCGCCGGCAGGACCACCGTATCGACGCCGATTACATACCATTGCACCGCTTTCACTTCGGCTCCGTGCGCGATCGGTGTCCCGTCTCGCCGCAGTTCCACGAATGCGAGGGCTTCCGTCGCCAACGGCAACGTCAGCCCCGCACTCGGGCTATCGCCACCCGGCACGAATGCTCGCCCCTCGACATTGAACGCGGCCCACGGACAGAAGACGACGGTATCGCGGTAGCAAATGTCCACACCTTCGCTCCGCAGCACCAGCGAATGGCCGCGCAGCCGCAGCGACCAGCCCAACCAAACGCTCGCCCCCAGTAGCAAGCCGATGCCCAACGCCAAGCGTTCGCCGAGCAGACGTCCCCGATCGGCTGGATCGATGAAAAAGCACGAGACAAGCAGGGCACCGCCTATGAGCGCAAACAATCCCGCCAGTCCGTACATCTGACGCGGCCCGACGGTCAACGGCCCTTCCGTAAGGTAAGCGCGCGGATTGTCGATCATCTCGTCCAGATCGGGAACAAAGCGAGTCAGAGATTGTCCGGCGGGCAGTACACTCATATTTCGGCTTTCGGCTATCGGCTATCGGCTATCGGCCAACATACGCCATCGAGCTTGTACAACATCAATTTATCGCACACAATCGAATCTGCAAACGGAGGATCGCTCGTCCAAACATCCATCTTTGCTAAACTGAATGATCCAGCCGATAGCCGATAGCCGATAGCCGATAGCCGAAAGCGGAGTATGAACCATCATTTTGCTACTTGTGGACGAGGAATTGAGCCAATTTTAGCCGAGGAGTTGCGCGCGCTTGGCGCGGCGAATGTGGAGCCGGGACGCGGTGGTGTGGCGTTCGGTGGCGATTTGAGTCTGCTCTATCGCGCGAATCTGTGGCTCCGCACCGCCGTTCGTGTGTTGAAGCCCATCCACGAAGCCGTGGTAATGTCGCCGGACGAACTGTACGAGTCGGTGCGTTCTCTGGACTGGTCGCAATATCTGACGCCGGAACACACCTTGGCCGTCGATTGCAACGTCCGCGATTCCAAGATCACGCATTCCAAATACGCCGCCCTGCGGGTCAAGGATGCCATTTGCGATCAATTTCTCGAACGCTGTGGACGACGGCCCAGCGTCGACGTGGAACAGCCGATGCTCGGACTCAATCTGCACGTCTATCGCAATCGAGCCGTATTGAGTCTCGACAGTTCCGGCGACTCGCTGCACAAGCGCGGCTACCGTCCGATCCAGACGCGCGCTCCGCTCAACGAGGCTTTGGCCGCCGCCCTGGTACTTATGACCGGCTGGCGCGGCGAACGTCCGTTCGCCGATCCGCTGTGCGGAGGAGGCACGCTCGCCATCGAAGCCGCCTGGATTGCCTTAAAGCGCCCACCGGGATTGACGCGCAAGCGCTTTGGCTTCCAAGGATGGATGGATTTCGACATCGCCTTGTGGACGGAGTTGCGCGACGAAGCGCGACGCGGCATCGGTCGCGCGCTGTCCGCCCCGATCTATGCCGCCGACGCGCGCGGCGATGCCGTATCGTTCGCCATCGACAACGCCCGCGCCGCCGGGATCGGCCATCTGCTGCGCATCGACAAACGCGAGCTGCGCGACTTCCAGCCTCCCGCGGGAGACGGAGGCGTTCTTCTCTGCAATCCACCTTATGGCGAGAGAATCGGCGAAGAGAAAAATCTGTTCGGGCTGTATCGACTGCTCGGCGAAGTCTTCGCCCAACGTTGTCGGGGCTGGACCGCGTATGTATTCACCGGCAACCCGCGCCTGGCCGCCTCCATCGGACTGAAGCCGCAGATCGAAATCCCACTCTACAACGGCAAAATCCCCTGTCGCCTGCTGCGATTCGTGTTGGACTGAACGAGAATGGGAACGATACGGCGGAGTTCCCAACTGGTCGGGCAAGCCGTGCCCTCGGTCTTAACGAGGCGATTTTTCGCACCCACCGGCTAACCCAGGTCGTTCGCTTTTCACTCGGTCTTCTCCGCATCGGCAGAGGCGGGCGGAGTGTTGGAGGTTTGGATGACCTTGCCGTCCTTGGCGGAGTCGTCGGACCCTTTGGCCGTCTGAATGGGTTCGTCCTCGGGCAGCGGGCCGCGCTTCCACTTCACGGGTTGCCCGACGGACACGACGGGGTATCTCGACTCGCCGGGTCTTCGATCCAGCAAGGGCACGACGACCCGTTGATCGTCGAACTCGGTGCCGCGATGCAGACTGCCGCGTTTGAAAGGCCCCGCGCCGCACAACCAACTGTTGCGTTCGCGGCTGGTGGCTTCGACGATGCCCGATTGCCACACCGCTTCGCCTCCGTCGCGCCGATAGGCGAAGACGGCCATCTTGGTAACGGCTCGGCGATTGGTCTTCTTGGCCAGGGCCACTTCCGGGATCATGGCACCGGGGATGCCCGGCATCACCGAAGGGATCGACATCTGCGGCACGCCGATCAGCATGTCGTTGCGGTCGGTGCCGACGCTGCCGGCCCGCGCTTCAACGATGTACGACGCCGTCTTGCGATCTTCTTGCATCAAGCAGCCGCACGCCAACATCTGCTGGCGCAAAGAACTTATCAGATAGCCTTTGTCGGTTACTCCGTCGAGATACTGCGTTTCGAGGAAGACGCGCCGGCCGGACAACATGCGGAAATCGAGCTGCGATACCGAGTCGTCGATGGAATGCGAGAGAAGCAATTGCTCGGTCGCGGTGCGCGTGGTATCGCTGGTGCGCATGGTTCCGCATCCGGCGAGCAACAGAGCCAACGGCAGCCAAGAGATCGCGGATTTTCGCTTGCGCATCTTGCCCTCCCCACAAGGAGGGGAGATGGTAGCGACCCATCGCCCGTTGTCAAGACGATTACGCGAACAGCGCCTCGACGTAGGAATCGGCATCGAACGGTTCGAGATCGTCGAGCGTTTCGCCGACGCCGACGAACTTGACCGGCAGGTCGATCTTTTGCCTAATGGCGAAGATGGCACCTCCCTTGGCCGTACCGTCGAGTTTGGACAAGATGATGCCGGTACACCGCACGGCCCTCTCAAAATTCTCGGCCTGGGCGATGGCATTCTGTCCCGTGGTGGCGTCGAGAACGAGCAAGACTTCGTGCGGCGCGCCGATAATCTGCCGGGAGACCACGCGATCGATTTTCTCCAGTTCCCGCATCAGATGCTTCTGGGTATGCAACCGTCCGGCCGTATCCACGATGAGAACGTCGAAGCCGCGCGCTTTGGCGCGCTCGCAGGCATCGTGGGCCACGCTGGCCGGATCGCTACCCTGCTGATTCTTGACGATTTCGCAGCCGATCCGCTCGCTCCACACCGTCAGTTGTTCGACGGCGGCGGCGCGATAGGTATCGCAGGCGGCCACGAGTACCTTTTTGCCTTCTTGCTGAAGCCTTCGGGCCAGCTTGGCGATGGAGGTCGTCTTGCCGGAGCCGTTCACGCCGGCCACCAGCACCACCGTTGGCCCGCTGGGCGCGTACCGCAGACCCTCGCC
>JAJXWW010000015.1 GCA_021781415.1 Planctomycetota bacterium | reverse complement strand
GGACGACAGCGAGCGTGGCCGAGCTTATCGAGGATCTAGCCCATCCCAATTTAATGGTGCGCATGCACGCCACGAATCAACTCGCGGAACGCGGCAGCAGGGAGAGCCGGCAAGCACTGCGCGATTTGTTGGCGTCGGACAAACCGAATGCCTGGCAGTGGATTCATGCCCTCTGGGTTCTGGAGCGCGTCGGCTCGGCGGAAGACATGTTGTCGATGGGATCATTGCATAAGGATCGCGCGGTTCGCGTGCATGTGCAACGCATCCTCGGCGAGAAGACGAGGTGGACGCGGGGACAGCGCGATCTGGCATTGGCCGCTCTGAAAGATGCCGATGCCAACGTCCAGCGCGCCGCCGCCGCCGCCCTTGGTCGACATCCCGACGCCGAGAAGAATCTGCGCCCTCTTCTCGAGTTGCGCCATGCCGTGCCGAAGGACGACACGCATCTGATGTACGTCGTTCGCATGGCCCTGCGCGATCAATTGCGTACCGCCGACGGATGGAAAACGCTGATGGGCGAGGGCCTGAGCGAGCGCGACGCCCGCGCCATCGCCGATGTGTCGCTGGGCGTACCGAGTAAGGAATCCGCCGCCTTTTTGATGCACCACCTTCGCAAATACGACGAAAAAGAGGACGTGCTGATGCGTATGGTGCAGCACATCGCCCGCTACGGCGACGAGTCGTCGACGACAGATCTCTTGGCATTCGCGCGCGACCACCAGCCCGAAGCGCAAGCGAGGGACCAACTCCATCAACTCGCTCTGTTCCGCGCCATGCAGCGCGGCACGCAAGAGCGAGGCGGAGGTTTGTCGGAGCCAGTTCGTCTCTGGGCCATCGCCCTGACCGAACGCCTACTCGCCTCGAAAGCCGGTCCCGAAATCGAATCCGGCATCAAGCTGATCGGCGAATTGAAGCTGACAGATCGTGGGAAGGATCTGGCGGAGTTGGCCCGTCGCCGCGGCACTCCGCTGGGCCAGCGCAAGGCAGCCGTGGAGGCGTTGGCCAATCTCGATGTCCAACAAAGTGCCGCGGTGCTGGGAGCGATTCTCAGCGATGTGTCCTCGCCTCCGGCACTGCGCGAGGAGTGCATTAAGCTGTTGGCCCAAGCGAATCAGCAAAGCACCCGTGCGGAGTTGCTCAAGTTTTTGCCCTCCGCTCCGGCGCGCTTGCAGACGAGTGTTGCCGTCGGTCTGGCCGCAAGTCCCGCGGGAGTCGAGCAGTTGTTGGAAGCCGTGAAAGCCGGCAAGGCGTCGGCGCGTCTGTTGCAAGATCCTACCGTGAAGCCGCGACTGGAAGCCAGCCGTCTGCCGCGCTTGAAGGAACGCCTCGCCGAGCTAACCGCCGGTCTGCCTCCGGCGGGCAAGGACATGCAAGACCTGCTTCAGCGTCGCCGTCAAGGATTTACCAGAGCGAAAAAGGATGTGAAACTCGGCGCGGCCGTCTTCGTGAAGAACTGTGCCAATTGCCATCAAGTCGCCGGCCAAGGGGCCAAGATCGGCCCGCAGCTCGACGGCGTCGGCGTACGCGGTCTCGATCGCCTACTCGAAGACGTACTCGACCCCAACCGCAACGTCGATCAGGCGTTTCGGCAAACGATGCTCACTTTGAAAAACGGACAGGTTCTTGCTGGATTATTGCTCAAAGAGGAAGGCGAAGTTTTGGTTCTGGCCGACAGCCAAGGCAAGGAACTCCGCACCTCCAAAAACGCCGTCGAAGAGCGCAGCACGTCGCAGGTATCCCCCATGCCCGGCAACTTCGCCGAACAGATCCCAGAGGCGGAGTTCCACAATCTGCTGGCGTATCTGATGACGTTGGAGAGTAAAGCGGAGAAACCGATGGGGAAATAGGGAGATAGTAAGGAAATGGTTCGGATCGACTTCCCGAACGAGGACTCTGGCAAGGGGTTGAGGTGCGCGGTCCACCTTGCAAGACCTCGAGCCGCGAACGCCGACTGCGGCGCTGACTCTTCCGTGCGTCACGAATCGCCGAATGTGCGAACGATTGACCCTGACCCGCGCGAATGCGTACAATACTCGTCTGGATTCCTCCTCGAACCGGCGAGCCGTCTCGAACGGAGCGCCCGTCGCCTAAGCAAAGGGCCTGTCCTTGATCCTCTTGGCTTTCTTCTTTCCCCTGGCCGTCTATCTTCTCCTTCTCGGCCTGCTGAATCGCCGCCGTCATTCGTTGCTCGTTTCGGGCATCTGGGATGGCGTTGGTCTGATATTCGGCCTGTCCGGGTTCCTGTTATTCGCCGGTCCCGCCGTCCTCAGTGCCACCAACGAGCGCTCGCGGATGTTCTGGCTCTTGAGCAAGGGCGAAGCGCCGCTCGGAGGAACCGATGGTGCCTGGCAATTCTGGATCTTTCTCTCGATCCTGTACTTCGTATTGGTGGTGGGCGGAGTGGGCTTTTATTTCTGGAGGCAGCGGCGCGTCACCGCCGTCTACAACGCCGATCCGAGACAGATCGAAAGCGCCTTAGTCGATATTTGCGAGCGACTCGACCTTCGGCCTCTACGTTCCGGCGGCCTGTTCCTCTTCGGCATGAAGGGCAACTGGACGGAAGCGCGAGACGGATCGAACGTCTCGCGCTTGCAGGCTCCCCACTATTTCTCGGCCTCCAGCCGTGCCGTGCGGGGCGAGATTGCTCCCACATCGACCAATCGAGTGTTCGACCGCGTCTTGTTGGAGCAGACCAGCATCCTCGAAGTAGATGCTTTCCCGTTGATGAACCACGTCACGCTGCGCTGGGATCCCGTCGATTCGCCGTTGCGCGAGACGGTGGAGAACGAATTAAGGCAACGACTGTCCGAGATGCCGCCGGCAGATTCCTCGCTCGGAGGTCTCCTGATGACACTGGGCTCGCTCCTGCTGATTTTGGAAGCTGCCGGCGCTTTACTCGTCGTCGCTCTGCGTTACTTGTTGCGTTAGGCGAACCGGATGTCTCCGTCGCGAACGCCTTCGGCTCCGAGCGGAGATCCTCTATTTCGATTTCTTGAACCATTCGTAGGCTTGAGCGACTTTGCCTTTCTCCACATCGCCGGAATGCGGATAGATGCCGAAGCGCAGTTTGAGATGTCCGTCTTTCTCCAGGCGGACGAGATCGCGCTTGCCTTTCATATCCGGGTAGCCCGATTTGGCGCGGCCAAAGGGATTGGCGGCCATCAGTCCGTAATCGCGGCTGTGCCAACACGAGGGCAAGGGGTTGCTGGGCGAGGTGAAGATGGCGATGCCAGCCGTTTGCCCCTCGACTGGCCCGGAATAGTCGCACCATGCCGAGACACGGCCCCAACATTGGCTCATGCCCACTTTGCCCTCGGCGTTGGTTAGCCGCCCCTTGCCCATTTTCTCCGTCATGCTGTCGGCCACGCGCACGCCGAACGCGCCTTCTTTCGTGTCGCCGAAGACGATGGGTACGACACTGGCATGTAAGTCGATGTCCACCACGAAGAGCCGAGCCGTCTCGAAATTGAAGAATTGAACGGTTCGTTTCTCGTCCATAATCTTCGCACCATCGGCCGTTCGCCATTCGTTTTCGGTCGTCACGGCGACGCAGTTGGCTTCGCGGCGAGACTCGGACGCGCGGGTGCAGACAATGCGTCCGCAACCCGGTTCCTCGGCCCAAAAGTCGATGCCCTCAACGCCCCTCCGCTTTTGCTTCAGTTTCATGCCTTCGGGGATAACATCGCCGTAGGTAAACCACGCCGACTTCTGATGTTTGTGATCCGTCGTGCCGCCCTTCTCCGCCGCGCGCATCGGCCAAGCGCGGGTAAGCTCGACGCCGTTGGGCGCGAGCAAGGGCCAAAGGATCGGCTTGGCCAATCCGTCGCCGTATCGAAAGGTCGCCGCCGGAGTCGTGCCGGAGAGAAAGGCGAAGCTGCGTTCCAGCGACGCCGGAGCGGGAGCGAACGCATCCTTTGCCGGTTCGTCGGCCAGCGAGATCTCCCACGCCGCGCAACCCAGAAATAGCGCCGCCGCGAACATCGAACCGCTACACTTTCGCATGATGGTATCTCCTCGTTCACACCGTTCGAGTATACTGGCTCCCGTTTGGCCGACTTTCGCGTCGGCTGACACTTGAGGCGAGTATAAAGGGTATAGCCTTCGCGGTCTACCACTCCGTCGCGCGTCCCATCGAGACAGGCGGCGAAACGAATGAGTCCGAGACTTTAATCGAGGAGCGTTGTTCATGCACAAACGATTGATATGGTCGGCGGCCCTGTTGGGCTTTTTCTTGGCGTTGCCGACGTTGGCGCGCGCCGCCGATCGACAGGAATCCAAGAGCGATCGTCCCGCCGTTATTCTGCGTCTGGCATCGTTCGATCGGTTGCGAGGCGATTTCGTTTATTTGGCCAAGCTGATTGGTGAAGAAGAGAAAGCCAAACAGATCGACGCCCTCATCAAAGCGCAGCTCGGCGACAAAGGTCTCGATGGCATCGACCCGAAAAAGCCCCTCGCGGCCTACGGCTCGATCGGCAGCGTTGGCATCGACAGCAAGGCCGTTCTCCTTCTCCCCATCGCCGACAAAAAAGCGTTCGTCGATCTCTTCACCAACCGTTTCGACGTGAAGCCCGATAAGGGCGAGGACGACGTGTATACCCTCCGCATCGATAAAGTTCCCGAACCCGTCTATTTCCGCTTCGCTCACGATTACGTCTACATTACGGTGCGGGACAAGGACGCGCTCGACAAGGACAAACTTCTCGCTCCGTCGGTCGTGTTGGGGGGCGGCGGCAACGATCTATTCGCCGTGACAGTGGATGTCGCGCAGATTCCCGACAATATCAAGGAACTGGCGCTGGGAACCATCGAAAACCGTTTGGCCGACATCAAAGAACAGGAGATGCCCCAACACACCGAGGCGCAGAAAAAGTTCCGCGATGGGGCGGTCGACGAACTGGGTACGCACATCAAAACCCTCTTCAAGCATGGCGGTGAGACGACGTTCCGCCTGAACCTCGACCGCAAGGCCGGAGATTTCTCGCTGGCGCTGAGTGTCGCCGGTAAGCCCGATTCGCCCTTGGCTCAGTCGATCCGCGACTTGGGCAAAGTGAAAAGCCTGACGGCCGCGCTGTCGCAACCCAACTCGACCGTTAAGGGTGAGCTAAACGTCCGCCTGTCGGAAAAGCTGCGGAAGCTCATGGAACCAGCCCTTCAGGACGCGGAGAAACAGGCTTTGTCCCACGCCAAGAACGATGGCGATCGACAGGTCGTGAACGCGATTTTGAACGGTGTCATGCCCACCCTGAAGGCCGCCGAACTCGACACGACCTTCAACCTGCAAGGCCCTAATGCCAAAGGAATCTACACCTTCGTCGGCGGTGTCAAAGTCCAAAAAGGCGAGCAGTTGGAACAGACCGTCCGCAAGATGTTCGCGCACCACGAAGCGGTGAAGCTCGACATCGAGAAGGTGGACGGCGTCTCCATCCATCGCGTCGCGCTCAAGAATGTGGACGCTGGCATCCGCCATGTGATGGGCGACGGACCCATGTACGTTGCCATTCGATCGGATGCGGCTTTCCTCGCGCTGGGCGATAAGAGCCTCGAAGCCGTCAAACAAGCGGCGGCCATCGCTCCAACGATGGGGAAGCTGATGGAGTTCCAATTAGCGTTTGCACGCCTCGCGCCACTGCTTAACGCGGTGGAGCCGGCGCGAAAGGTCTTCGGTGACGACAAGGACGCCGATCGCATTCACTTGGCGCTCGAGGGAGGCAAAGCCTTGACCTTTCGGCTGACGATGAAAGCAAAACTCCTCGAGTTCGCAACGCAGATGAAAAAAGCGCAACGGTAACCCGCATTACTCCCCATCGCGTGGCACCGGCGTCTCGCTGGTTCCACGCGATGGGTACGTCGCTTTCCGAACGGCTTCAAAGTCTTCGCGCCAGGCGGCGATCTTCTCGCCGCGCGTCGGCCCCCCCTCGGCACTTGCCCTCGTAATAGGCCTCGCCCGGACGGCGCGTGTCGGCGCGCACCACCAGAGCGGGCAACGGCGGCAAACCCATTCGCCGACAGCAATTTCCAATCTCGACCAAGGCGCGATAGAGTTGTGGATTGCGATGGTGAACCCACTCGAAGTCCTCTCCCGCATCGCGCGCCAACTCGGCCAACTCGGCGTAGGTGATGCGCGGATCGTTCAACCCGGTGCGGCGGCGGAGAATGGCGTAAACAACCTCGGCCAAGGGACTCATGGATCACTTTCCATCCGCGGGGACATCAAAAGCCGTAGAACAGAGGAACGAGAACCCGATTCTCTGGGTATTCCTTGACGAACAACCCACCGAGTCGCTATTGTCATGCGAATGAACCACTGCTTTCTAACCTAGGAAGGGTCATGACTTCAATACTCGTTACCGGAGGTTGCGGCTTCATCGGCAGCAACTTCATCCAACTCGTTCTGGAACAAGAAGCCGATGTCCAGGTCGTCAACTTCGATGCCTTGACGTATGCCGGCAATCTGGCGAATCTGTCGGATGTGGCCCAACATCCGCGCTATCGCTTCGTCCACGGCGACATCACCGACGCCGAGGCCGTCCGCGCCGCGATGAAAGGCGTGCAAAGCGTCGTTCACTTCGCCGCCGAGAGCCACGTCGATCGAAGCATTCAAGACTCTGGGCCGTTCGTTCGGACCAATATCGTCGGTACGCAGATTCTCCTCGACGCCGCCCGCTCGGCCGGGGTGAAGCGCTTCGTTCACGTTTCAACCGACGAGGTGTACGGTAGCCTCGGCGAGACCGGCGCGTTCACCGAAGAGACTCCGCTCGCACCGAATAGCCCCTATTCGGCCAGCAAGGCGGCCTCCGATCTGTTGGTTCGCAGCTACGTTCATACCTTTCACTTCCCCGCGCTCATCACGCGCTGCTCGAACAACTACGGCCCGTATCAGTTTCCGGAGAAACTGATCCCGCTGTTCATCAGCAATCTGATGCAAGATCAACCCGTGCCGGTGTACGGCGACGGACAGAATGTCCGCGATTGGATTCATGTGCGCGATCACTGCACGGGCATCCTCGCCGTGTGGAAGCGCGGCCGCGTCGGCGAGGTATACAACCTCGGCGGGCGCTCCGAACGCACCAATTTGCAACTGACTCATGCGTTGCTCGAGGCGCTGGGCAAACCCAAGTCGCTGATCCGCTACGTCCCGGATCGCCCCGGCCATGATCGCCGTTACGCTATCGATTGCCGCAAGGCCGAGAGCGAATTGGCCTGGCATCCCACGTTCGTATTCGAGGACGGCTTGCGGCAAACGATCGACTGGTATCGCGGCCACGCCGATTGGATTGCCTCCATTCGCACGGGCGAATATCTCAAATACTACGAGCGTCAATACGGAACTCTGACGAAGGAGACGCATCCATGACCCGCGCGCTCATCACGGGCATCACCGGCCAAGACGGTAGCTACTTGGCGGAGTGGCTGCTCGAAAAAGGTTACGAAGTCCACGGCGTCGTGCGCCGCTCCAGCACCGAGAATTTCGACCGCATCGCTCATCTGACCGGACGCATTCAGCTTCACCAAGCCGATCTACTCGATCAGCTGTCGTTGATCGACGTGCTGAAGCGCGTACAGCCGATCGAAGTGTACAATCTCGCGGCCATGAGCTTCGTGCCCACCAGCTGGCAGCAGCCGGTATTGACCGGCGAGTTTACCGCCATCGGCGTGACGCGCATGTTGGAAGCGATTCGCCTGCTCGATCCCAAGGGTATCCGCTTCTATCAGGCCAGCTCCAGCGAGATGTTTGGCAAAGTGCAAGAGACGCCACAGAAAGAGACGACGCCGTTCTATCCGCGTTCTCCCTACGGCGTGGCCAAGGTCTACGGCCACTATCTGACGGTGAATTACCGCGAGAGCTACGGCATGTTCGCCTGCTCTGGGATACTTTTTAACCACGAATCGCCTCGACGTGGGCTAGAGTTTGTTACGCGGAAGATTACCAACGCCGCGGCGCGCATCAAGCGCGGCTTGTCGAAGGAATTGCGTTTGGGCAACCTCGACGCCCGCCGCGATTGGGGCTTCGCCGGCGATTACGTACAGGCGATGTGGCTAATGTTGCAACACAAAGAGCCAGACGATTTTGTCGTGGCCACCGGCGAAACGCATACCGTGCGCGAAGCGGTTGAGACGGCGTTTGCCCACGTCGATTTGGATTGGAAGAAGTACGTCGTGCTGGACCCCGCTCTCGTCCGTCCGGCGGAGGTAGACTTGCTGATCGGCGATGCGAGCAAGGCCGAAAGGCTTCTGGGTTGGCGTCCGCGCGTCGGTTTTCAGGAATTGATCCGCATGATGGTCGATGCGGACCTGAAGTTGGTGGAGCGCGGCTCGAACTGATGAATCCGATCCGCGACCGCGAGGGTGTGATCCAAGCGTACACATCCTTGCGGTCGAGGCTTGGAAAGCACCGAATGAGTTTTGCCATGCGCATCCTGGTGACGGGGATAACGGGTTTTGCCGGAGGCCACCTCGCCGAGGCATTGCTGGCGCGAGGGAACCATCGCGTGGTCGGCGTGTCGCGGGGAGGAGAATGGTCGGAGGCATGGCGTCATTTAGTCGATCGAGTGCAACTGTTTCCAGCCGACGTGTCGCGGAGCGATTCGATCGATGAGATCTTACGCTCCGTGGAGCCGGAGCAAATCTACCACCTGGCCGGCTATCCCCACGTCGGTCGCTCCTTTCACGAGGCGGATGCCGCCTGGCAAGGCAATCTCACAGCCACGCGCAATCTGTACGACGCCGTTGCGCGCTGGGGCGGCAAGCCACGCATCCTCTTCGTCGGCAGCGGATTGGTCTATGGAGGGAGCAACCACGGCGAGCGCGGCTGCACGGAAAACGATCTCTTGAAGCCCGATAATCCCTATGCCGCCAGCAAGGCGGCGGCCGATCTCATGAGCTATCAATACGTTTGCGCCCCGGGCTTGGACATCGTGCGCGCCCGCCCGTTCAATCACATTGGCCCGCGACAGTCGCCGCAGTTCGCCGTACCCAACTTTGCTCGACAACTGGTGGCCATCGAGCGCGGTCAGCAGCCGCCCATCCTGGAGACGGGGAATCTCCAAACCCGGCGCGACCTCACCGATGTCCGCGATGTGGTTGCCTCGTATCTTCTCCTCATGGAACGGGGGCGAAGCGGCGAGGCGTACAACGTCGGCTCCGGACAGAGTTCGAGCATTCAATCCGTATTGGAACGATTGATCGCTCTTTCCGGAATCGCCGTCGAAACGCGACAAAAAACGAGTCTGCTCCGCGCCCAAGACGCTGCCGTGTTGCGCGCCGACTCCAGCAAACTGCGGCACGAAACCGGCTGGAAGCCGCGCTTCAACCTCGACCAAACTCTTACCGACATTCTGAACTATTGGCGGCAACAACCCCGAACATCCAACGAAGGACAAGGAAACGGATAATGAAGATCGCGGTTATTGGCACGGGCTACGTCGGCCTGGTGACGGGCACTTGCTTCGCCGAATGCGGCAACGAAGTGACGTGCATCGACAAGGATGCGCGCAAGATCGAGATGCTCAAGGAAGGCCAATTGCCCATTTACGAACCGGGGTTGTTGGAATTGGTGCAGCGCAACTGCCGCGAAGGACGCTTGCTTTTCACGACCGACATGCCTGCGGGAGTCGAACCGGCCCAAGTCGTGTTCATCGCCGTCGGCACGCCGCAATCCGCCGATGGCTCGGCCGATCTGTCCACGGTTTGGGCCGTCGCCGACGCCCTAGCCGCCACCGTCAAGGGACCGAAAATCGTCGTCGTCAAAAGCACGGTTCCGGTCGGAACCAATCGCGGCGTCCTCGAACGCATCGCCGCTCGCAATCAACATCCCATCGACGTGGCCAGCAATCCGGAGTTCCTCAAGGAAGGGGCGGCCATCGAAGACTGCATGAAACCCGACCGCGTCGTCGTCGGCGTCCGTCGTCCCGAAGTTGCCGAGGTGCTGCGCGAACTGTACGCGCCGTTTCTCCGCACCGAAAGGCCCTTCCTCGTCATGTCGCCCGAAAGCGCCGAGATGACGAAGTATGTGGCCAACGCCATGTTGGCCACGAAGATCAGTTTCATCAACGAGATGGCCAATCTGTGCGAACCGCTGGGAGCCGACATCAACGACGTGCGCCGCGGCATCGGCCACGACGGACGTATCGGGTTTCAGTTTTTGTTCCCCGGAGCTGGATACGGGGGAAGTTGCTTTCCTAAAGATATTCGCGCTCTCTTATGTATGTCAAAAGCCTTGTCCACACCGTCGCATCTCATGGATGCCGTCGATCGCGTCAACGAAGCGCAGAAGCAAGTGCTGGTGCGCAAGGTGCGCGAGCATTATGGCGACGCCTTGAAGAACAAAACGCTGGCCGTGTGGGGCTTGGCGTTCAAGCCGCGCACCGACGACATCCGCGAGGCACCGGCTCTGGTGTTTATCGATGCCATGCTCGAATCCGGCGCGAAGCTGCGCGTCCACGATCCGGAGGCGATGCCCAACGTCAAAGCGATTTACGGCGACAAGCTGGTGTATTGCGATCGGCCCTATGGGGCGCTGGAAGGAGCGCACGGCCTGGTAATCGTCACGGAATGGCAGGAGTTCCGCAATCCCGATTTCGAGGTAATGCGCCGCCTCCTGCACGAGTCCGTCATCTTCGACGGTCGCAATCTCTACGATCCCAAAACACCGGCGAGTTTCGGGTTTATCTACCACTCGATCGGTCGCAAGGCCGCGATGGGCGAGTAAACCCGCGAACCGTCCCAACGCAATCGCGCCCTGCGCGCATGAGAGCGAAGCGCTTGCACGTCCAATTCGTCTTCGCGGATGAAGCGAGGAGCGGCCCTGAAGTTGAGGCGGACGGAGAGGGTAAGGAGAAGGTGAAGGATTTGGACGCGCGGCGCTTTCCGGTGGACGATGTTTCGTGGGTGGATGCGGTATCGTTTTGCCGGAAGTTGACGGATCGGGACGCGAAGCGTCGTTTTGATTTGCCCTCGGAGGCGGAGTAATCGATCGCCGCGCATTCACAATCGCTGTCCTCGCAAGCGATGAAACTCCACCTCATCGATCCGTGCGAAGCGCACGCGGTCGCCCGTTCGGAGCGGAAAATACCCATCTACCACGCACACCAGTTCCAATGGCGTGCGACCAACGAGATTCCATCCGCCCGGACGCGCTTCGGTATAAATGCCCGTCTGCCGACCCGTCAACCCCACGCTGCCGG